>NZ_JBFCVS010000024.1:0-53332 GCF_040704725.1 Leisingera sp. JC11 | reverse complement strand
AGGCCGCCGAGATGACCGGCCTCAGCCAGCCCGCGGTCAGCCAGCAGATGCGCAACCTGGAAAAGGCATTGGACAGCGAGCTGATCGACCACGGCCGCCGCCCGATGGTGCTGACCGCCGCCGGGCGGGGGGCTAGATTTCTATAACACTTTCTGCCGCCGCCGTTGTGCGTGTCGAAGCGGCCTTGGAAGGCGAAGAAACGTCACCAAAAATCATGTCTCTATAGTGGGAGATGTTCTCAAGCCGGCGCTGTGTGCCTTCGGTGTCTCCGCTCACGAACCACAGGCCAGTGCAAAGAGCCGCGTACAGTTTCCAGTCGCCCAGACTTGTGCCCAGTTGCTTTTTGAAGGCATCGGAGAAAACTGAGGGTTTAGCGGCGCTCGCTCTCAAAAGTTCGTTTTCAAGCTGAGCGACTTTCGCATTCAGGCGGCCAATCTCTGCCCGCAGCTGATCTTCTGTTTCGCTCGCAATGGCCCTGTCGCGCGGGGCCTCCTGAATTGTTGAGTTCACCGCCAGCAGCAAAGCAGGCAAAGCCGTCAAAGGCTCCAGCGCTTCAGGGAGGGCATTGGCACCAGTCTCCGCATGAAAGCGCTCAATGCTGTAAGTGACTTGCGCCGCAAGGCCTTGCAGGCCTGCAGAGGCGATAACCCGGTTTTCGAACAAGTGGTTTACGGAGCTGGGTTCGTGCTTGGGGAACCTTTCCTTGCCTGCATGCAGAGCGCCGAATTCAGCTCTGATACGCTCGATTTCGGCAGCGACGGCTTCAGGGCCTGCGTCCCAGGTGGCGTCGGAAATTTCTGTCGCAACTCGGCGCTGGAGGTTCCAGTTGAGCGGTTTGCCATCAATGAAACCTTGGTACCAATTTCGCCAGAACCCCCAGGTTTCAGGGGTAGACGCTGCTTTCAAATCGAATGTGTCAAAGGCTTCAGAAAATGCGTAGTTGTGCCCGAGCTCCATCGCATTAAATTGGCTTGGCCATAGAGGTTCGTTGGCGAGAACTTCTGTTAGTTGAGAGGACTCTCTTAGCCGATCTAGCTCTCTCTCAATTTTATTGGTAATCTGGCTGCAGAGTTGTTCAGCTGTGTCCTTCGCTGGATAATTCGGACCATCAAGGGCGGCGCCGGTGTAGTGTTCAGAGGCGGTTAGTGCGTCGAAGCCATCAGCCAAGCACAGTTCACTATTCCTGGCTCTGCCATTGGCGGAAGTTGAAGTGGCAGTTGCCAAAGCCAGCTTTAAGGATCGGTAGGCGTCCATGAATGGAGAGTCTGGGTCTAAGTAAGGCGGCTTATTGGTCGTTGCGCTTAATTTGTCGCGGGTCTCGGGGTAGTAGGCTGCTGTACTGACACTCACGGCGAGCCTGAAACTGTGAAGGGTACGCTTGTCGTCCCGATCCAGAAAAACCAAGGGAAGGCATCTGAGACTATGCCATGCCGTGGTGAAGATTTTTTCGCTTGCGGTGCTTTCGTCGCGCACCCAATCCACAATTGCTGAAACGTGAGACAATTCTGCTTCCTAAACTGCGTCGCCAGAGCTTGACCAAACCCCGAATCCAAATCATATGCCTCAGCATGACTGACCTCGCTCACATCCGCAATTTCTCCATCGTCGCCCATATCGACCATGGCAAATCCACCCTCGCTGACCGGCTCATCCAGGAGACCGGAACGGTGAAGGACCGCGATATGAAAGAACAGCTGCTCGACGCCATGGACATCGAGCGCGAGCGCGGGATCACCATCAAGGCCAACACCGTGCGCATCGACTACACCGCGCAGAACGGCGAGACCTATGTCTTGAACCTGATCGACACCCCCGGCCACGTCGACTTTGCCTATGAGGTCTCCCGCTCCATGCGCGCGGTTGAGGGCTCGCTGCTGGTCGTCGACTCGACCCAAGGGGTGGAAGCGCAGACGCTGGCCAACGTCTACCAGGCGATCGACGCGGATCATGAGATCGTGCCGGTGCTGAACAAGATCGACCTGCCGGCCTCCGACTGCGACCGGGTGGCGGAGCAGATCGAGGACGTGATCGGTATCGATGCCACCGGCGCCATCCAGGTGTCGGCCAAGACCGGCCAGGGCATCCGCGAAACGCTGGAGGCGATCGTCCAGCACCTGCCCGCGCCCGAGGGCACCCGCGACGCGCCGCTCAAAGCCATGCTGGTCGACTCCTGGTACGACAGCTACCTCGGCGTGATCGTTCTGGTCCGCATCATGGACGGCGTGCTGAAAAAAGGCATGCGGGTCAAGTTCATGTCGAACGGCACCCTGCACCACGTCGACCGCATCGGCGTCTTCCGCCCCGCCATGCAGGTGGTGGATGAGCTCGGGCCCGGTGAAATCGGCTTCCTCACCGCCTCGATCAAGCAGGTGCGCGACACCCGCGTCGGCGACACCATCACCAACGACCGCAACGGCACCGAGAAGGCGCTGCCGGGCTTCAAGCCCGCCCAGCCGGTGGTGTTCTGCGGGTTGTTCCCGGTCGACTCGGCCGAATTCGAGGACCTGCGCGACGCCATCGACAAGCTGGCGCTCAATGACGCTTCCTTCTCCTTCGAAATGGAAACCTCCGCCGCCCTCGGCTTCGGCTTCCGCTGCGGCTTCCTGGGCCTCTTGCACCTGGAGGTGATCCGCGACCGGATCGAGCGCGAATATGACATCGAGCTGATCACCACCGCGCCGAGCGTGATCTACCACGTCTACATGAAAGACGGGGAGATGATCGAGCTGCACAACCCCGCCGACATGCCCGATCCCTCCAAGGTCGACCACATGGAGGAGCCGCGCATCAAGGCGACCATCCTGGTGCCCGACGACTACCTCGGCGACGTGCTGAAGCTCTGCCAGGACCGCCGCGGCATCCAGATGGACCTGTCCTACGCCGGCTCCCGCGCCATGGTGGTCTATGACCTGCCGCTGAACGAGGTGGTGTTCGACTTCTACGACCGCCTGAAATCGGTGACCAAGGGCTATGCCTCCTTCGACTACCAGATGACCGGCTACCGCGAGGACAACCTGGTGAAAATGTCGGTGCTGGTGAACGACGAGCCGGTCGATGCGCTCTCCACCATGGTGCACCGCGACCGGGCCGAGATGCGCGGCCGGGCGATGTGCGAGAAGCTCAAGGAGCTGATCCCGCGCCACATGTTCAAGATCCCGATCCAGGCCGCCATCGGCGGCAAGGTGATCGCCCGCGAGACCCTCTCCGCCCTGCGCAAGGACGTGACCGCCAAATGCTACGGCGGCGACGCCACCCGGAAGCGCAAGCTTCTGGACAAGCAAAAGGCGGGCAAGAAGAAGATGCGCCAGTTCGGCAAGGTGGACATCCCGCAGGAAGCGTTCATTTCCGCCCTCAAAATGGACAGCTAAAGCTGGCCATTTCCGAGGGCGCGCGGGCGAAAGCACTTGGCGCAGCCAATTGATTTCGTGCTTCAGAATGTGATGCGGTGCTTTGACGGGACGTTGAGCTAGGTTGACAACAAATCAGCAATTGTCGCCCGATAGTCGGTAGATAGCTCATCTACATCTTGCTTCCTTACCGAGTAAGTTGGAGAGTGCGCTCCTTTGTCACCTAGTAGCTTTATCCTCAGCATCGCTTTGCGCACTCCGCGCGACAATTTGAACGATGTGGTCTTGTCGGATGCATCAATGAGTTTTTCTAGCGGTAGATACTCTTTGCCATCAAGGATTTCTGCACGCGCTCCATTCTTGTTGAATGCTCGAATAATAAGTGCTTCCATAAGCCTGCGCATCATGACTGAAGTAGAGTCATAGCATTCAAACTGGTAGGTGGCGTTGACTTGCCTGCCTAGGCTTTGAAGTAACTTGGGTTCCTCAGCTAGAAAATCATCCGGCAAGATAGCTTCTTCTATTTCCGGTTTCTTTCTAGTTAGAAAGCCGGAGAATTTCTTTAGGCAATCCTGTTCGAAGACCTTGCTGGGCGCGTAAGCATCTCTTTTTACAGTTAAAACGTTGCGGGACTTTCTTAAACCGTCTCTCAGTCGTGTGGTGTTCGGTCTGTGCAACCCAATGTCTACAAAACTTGAAGAAAGATCACTTATAGTAACGCAGGAGATTCCTTGCATCGTTTTCGCCCAAATTATCACTTCAGCTTGCTGGACCTTATTCAGGCCTTGAAACACCTCAGATGCCACTAAGTTTTCTAAGTCAGGCATTCAGCTTTACTTGCCTAGGAAGTTCGTGTTGGACCAACTCTTTACCTCGGAACATTAGTTCAAACTTTCCATCGACTTGGCGGCCTAGACCTGCCCCAGTCATGTTTCCAAACACACCAGCCAAGTTTGCCGGTGTTTTTACACCAACGCTTTGAAAGGCTGTGTGAATCTCATGCCCATCAAACGCTGTAGAATTCGATTGCTCCGATAAGGTGTAACAAAGGACCGCTACTTGTTCATTTTGGGTATTAGGTGCTTTCTCGAAGTAAAAATCTTTAACGCTTTTCCACTGGTCGTCAGTCAGAAATTCGGGTACGACTTTCCAGTTCTTAGTTTTTCCGCCACCTTTGGATCTTCTTTTCTTTTTTGTCGGCTCAGGATTTGGGGCAATTGTTGCTTCATCAGTTGCAACTTCATCAACGGTTTGGCCAACTGGTTCTGGAGTTCCTACTAGATTTGCCCCAGCGACGGATTGAATGGTCTCAAGTAGTCTGAGCGCGTGATCAGTCACGTCTGACAACGAGTCACTGTCTGCTTCGATATCAACAATACCATCTGCAGCGTTAATAAAGATCTTTGCCATCGTCGTCCTTTCGTGTCTGTTGAACAAGATATGAAACCCTCAAGGGTTGATATTCAAGAGTATCTTTCATCTGGCGCCAAAGGCTGGGAGTGAAGCGTCAATTCCCAACTACAGAAACGCCCGGTCGCCAGGCCGGGCAGCGCCCGTCCCGTCCCCCACGGTGCGGGCGCTTCGCTTCCCACCCCGCCGGGCCGGGCGCTGCCCTCCGTGTATTGATCTGACCTAGCCCTAATACCCGTAGGGTGGGTAATCCTGCCCACCATCTACCGCCAACACCCATGCGCCACTCTCCGCCCATCCGCGGCCTCCGCGCAACTCCTGCCTGAAACCGCACCCGTTCCATGCTATCCTCAACCCCGTTCATCTGGGGAGGATAACACCATGAAACACCTGACTTTGGCCGCCGCGATCACCCTCTTGGCGTCGCCGCTTCTGGCCGGGCAGTGCCCCGCTGACATTGCCGCCATCGACGCCGCGCTGGCCGCAGGCACTGAACTGTCGGAGGCGGATCTGGCAACGGTCCAGGAACTGCGCGACGAAGGCCAGGCGCTGCATGACAGCGGCGACCACGCCAGCTCGGTCGCAACCCTGGCCGAAGCCAAGGCGATGCTGGGGATCTGACGCCCGGACCCTGAAACAAGACCGCCCGGCGGCTGGCCGGGCGTTCTTCAAACCGTGCGTGCGGGCGGCTCAGAAGCTGTTCTGCACGTCCTGCGCCACGCCGCTGATCGCGTTGCCGGCCTTGGAAATGTCGCGCCCGGCGCCCTTGGCGGTCTCGCAGGCCGCCAGCCCCAGCAGCAGCAGCGCACAGGTCAAAATCCGCATCATCGGTGAAGGCTCCTCATCTCTGCTCAAACCTCTTTGGCGGATGTCTAGCAAGCCGCCCCGGCACAGGCCAGAGGATTTGCAGGCCAGAGGATTTGCAGGCCAGAGGTTTTTCGGGCCGGCGGATTTGCGGGCCGGCGCCGCCTGCACGGTTGAGCGAGGTCAAGGCGGCCGGTGCGGCGGCGGTCTACCGTGACGTGCAAACCAACCCCGAGGAGGGCAGAACCATGGATCTATCCACCCGCAAGCAGGCGCTGGAGGCGCGCCGCGCCGAACTGACCGGCCATCTTGCCAAGGTCGAGCACACGCTGGACGCGCCGATGCCGAAGGACTGGGAGGACCGCGCCTCCGAGCGCCAGGGCGACGAGGTGCTGGAAAGCCTCGGCAAGGCGGAGCTGGACGAGCTGCGCCGGATCGACGCCGCGCTGGAGCGGATCAAGGCGGGCACCTACGGCATCTGCGCTGCTTGCGGCGGCCGGATTTCGGACGCGCGGCTGGACCTGCTGCCCGCGGCGCCGCTGTGCAAGACCTGCGCCGGCGCCGCGGCCGGGTAGGCGCAGCCTCCGGTTCGATGGGGATTTACCAGAAATTTGCAACTTATAAGATAGTGCAATCCCCGTAAATCGCGGATATCTTGACCTGGATCAAGGAGATGGAACCGACCCCGGGGGCAGAGTGCGCGAAACCTGAACTGGAGGGTTTGGACGATGGACTTTTCCGCCAGAAGAGAACTGCTTGAAGCGCGGCGCCAGCAACTGGCCGGGCTGCTGTCGCGGGCCGGCGCGGCCCCGGCGGCGGCGCGGATGGGCTCCCGCCGCCAGCCGCGGGCCGAACGGGGCGCCGGCTGCGCGATCGAAGTGCTGCCCTGGGCCAGCCTGGAGGAGCTGCGCCGGATCGAGGCCGCCCTGGCCCGCCTGCGCGAGGGCTCCTACGGCTATTGCCGGATCTGCGGCGACGACATCGGCGACGACTGGCTCGACCAGCGCCCGGCCTCGCCCTTCTGCAAATCCTGCGCCCTGTAGCTGCGCCGCCCGCCGCAGCGGCGGCGCATCCCTGTGACATCCCTCGCCGGCGGCCGATCGGGCCGCTGGCCTTTTTGCGCGGATGCGCAGCGGCCGTTGCCCCGCGGCAGCGCTGCACTACTTTAGCCCTTCGCGCGCAAAGGCCCCGTTGCCGTGCTTGCCGGGATGTGCCACAACCGGCCTGACCGACTGAACAAATGAGTTTAGCAGATGCCAGAATTCACTGAGCGCCGCCGCATGATGGTGGATACCCAGATCCGTCCCTCGGATGTCACCAAATACCCGATCATCGAGGCCATGCTGGCGGTCCCGCGGGAGAAATTCGTGCCGGACTCGCAGCGCGAGGCGGCCTATGCCGACCAGAACGTGCGGCTGGGCGGCGGCCGTGTGCTGCTGGAGCCGCGCACCCTGGCCAAGATGCTAGACGCGGTCGATCTGCAAAACGACGAACTGGTGCTCGATGTGGCCTGCGGGCTGGGCTATTCCACCGCGGTTGCGGCCCGGATCGCGCAGATGGTGATCGGCGTCGAGGAAGATGAGGCAATGGCCGCGGACGCGCAGGAGCTGCTGAGCGAGACCGGCGCCGACAATGCCATCGTGCACAGCGGCCCGCTGGCCGAGGGCGCGGCGGAACACGGCGCCTACGACGTGATCCTGGTGCAGGGCGGCGCCGAGGACCTGCCCGCGGCACTGCTGGACCAGCTCAAGGACGGCGGCCGCATTGCCGCGCTGATGATGACCGGCGCCCTGGGTGAGGTGAAAATCGGCTACAAAACCGGCGGCCGGATCTCCTGGCGGTTCGAATTCAACGCCAGCGCGCCGGTGCTGCCGGGCTTTGCCGCGGCAAAGGAATTCGCGCTCTGAGCCTTCGGGCCGGGCGCTGCGGCCGGCCGGGTCGGCCGCACCGGAAAGACGAGGGGCCGGGCGCCGTTCACAGCGCGCCCGGATCAGGGAAAAACTCACCGCGGCTGGCGGCGCGGCAAAAGATAAGGCAATCGATGCGAATGAAATTTCCGGCGAGTGTGTTTAAGGCTTTTGTATTTGCCGGCGGCGTGGCAGCCACGGCGCTGATGCCGCTGAAGGCCGCGGCGGACAACCTGTCCGACGCGATGATCGGCGCGTATAAGACCAGCGGCCTTCTGGAGCAGAACCGGGCGCTGCTGCGCGCCGCGGACGAAGATGTTGCAGCAGGCGTTGCCCGGCTGCGCCCGGTGATCGAATGGACCACCTCCGCCACCCATACCTATACCCGCGGCACCAGCCAGTTCGGCAACTTCAACGAGTTCACCGACAATGAGATCCGCACCCAGCTGCAGCTGACCCAGCTGGTGTTCGACGGCGGCGAGACCCGGCTGCGCAAGCAGGCGGCGCAGGAACTGGTGCTGGCCACCCGCCAGCGGCTGATCAGCATTGAACAGCAGGTGCTGTTCTCGGCGGTTCAGGCCTATATCGGCGTGCTGCAGGGGCAGGAGAACGTGTCGCTGCGCCGCAACAACCTGCGCCTGCTGCAGGAAGAGCAGAAGGCAGCCCAGGACCGGTTCGAGGTCGGTGAGGTCACCCGCACCGATGTGGCGCTGGCCGAAAGCCGGGTGGCCGCCGCGCGCGCCAACCTGACCGACGCCGAAGGCACCCTGAAAACCGCCCGCGCCACCTATCTGCAGGTTGTCGGCCATGCGCCGGGCAGCATCGCGGGCCAGCCGCGGCTGCCGGCGCGCACCGCGTCTCTTGACGGGGCGCAGGCCATTGCCCTGCGCAACCAGCCGGACCTGCTGGCGCAGCAGTTTTCCGTCAAATCCGCGGATCTCCTGGTTCAGGCCACCACCAAGGCGCTGGGGCCAAGCGTGAACTTCACCGCCCGCGCGGGCCTCGGCGAGAACCTGAACGAGGGTACCGGAACTTCCTCGGATATCACCGCCACGCTGTCGCTCAACCAGGAGCTCTATACCGGCGGCCTCAACGCTGCCACCCGGCGGCGGGCGATTGCCACCGCTGATGCGGAGCGCGGCACCCTGATCAACGTCCAGCGCTCGATCCTGCAATCGGTCAGCCAGGCATATTTCAACGTCGAAACCGCCCGCGCCACCCTGGTTTCCTCCGGGGAACGGGTGCGCGCCTCCAAGGTGGCCTTTGACGGCATCCGCGAGGAAGCCACCCTGGGCGCCCGCACCACGCTGGATGTGCTGCAGGCTGAGCAGGAATACCTCGACGCGCAGACCGAGCAGGTCAACGCCCGCGCCAACCAGGCGCTGGCCGCCTACCAGCTGCTGCAGGCGCAGGGGCTGCTGACCGCAGAGCACATCGGCCTGGCGGTGGAGATCTACGACCCCACCCTCTATTACAACCTGGTCAAGGACGCGCCGGCCCATCACAGCAAGCGCGGCAAGGATCTGGACCGGGTGCTCAAGGCCTTGGGGCGGAACTGACAATTCATCCTATCAGTTGTGCGGTGACGGGAAGGCGGCTACACTCTGACTCAAGAGGCAAGAGTGGTTTTAGATAATGTCCGACCCAGTTACCCACGCTGAGATTGAAGATGTATTGTCCTCGATCCGCCGCTTGGTGAGCGAAGACACCCGCAGCCAGCCCGCGGCGCCGGAACCGGCGGCGCGGCTGGTGCTGACACCCGCTCTGCGGGTGCAGGAGCCCGAAACCCCAGGCAGCCGCCCGCCTGCCGCAGAGCCGGACGCAGAGGCCCTGGCGGAACCGGCGGAACCGGCAGAGCAAGCCGCGGAGGAGGGGCCGCAAACCGGTTTCGATGCCGGCGGCGAAGGCCCCGATGCCGGCAGCTTCGGCGCCGAAGCTGCTGCCGGCCCGGCGGAGCCTTTGGAAGAGCCGTTGCTGGCCTTCCGCCATCACAGGGACCTCGCCGCTGAACGGGCTGAACCCAAAGCGCGGCAGGAGAATACCGAAGACCTGGCCCCGCCCGCCGCCGCGGCGGAGCCCTCCGGGGACGCCGGAGGCGCCGGACCGGACGCGCCCTGGGGCAACCCCGAAACCACCCTGTTCGCCGCCGCCGCCGGCGCCGGCCGTAGCGCGGACGCTGAGGCGGAGGCTGATGAGGCCGCAGAGGCCGCTAAGGCCGCGCCTGTCCTGCTGACGGAGGAAAACCTCGCCAGCAGCACCGCTGGCGCCCGCGCCGCCTCCGTGGTCCGCAAGATCGCCGAGATGGAGGCGCGCAGCTCCGCCTCGAAGGCCGCCACCCAGCAGCATTGGGAGCCGGACAGCCAGACCGAGGCGCCTTTTGCGGGCGCCGGCCCCGACACCATCGAATGGCGGGATGAGCCGCTGCCGCCCCGCCGGCCGGCCCGGCCGCAGGAGGATGCCCGCGGCGCCGCCGCAGGCGGCGATGAACCGGAGATGATCGTCGTTCCGGACAGCGCCGAGGCCGCGCAGCATCGGGAAACGGCCGGAACCCCGGCGGACACGGTGGTGGAGGACGCCGTCACCGGCGCGGCGATGGACGCGCTGGCAGAGGAAGAGGGCGACAGCTACCTCGACGAAGACAGCCTGCGCGATCTGGTGGCGTCAATCGTCCGCGAGGAGCTCCGGGGCCCGCTGGGCGAACGCATCACCCGCAACGTGCGCAAGCTGGTCCGCCGCGAAATCCACCGCGCCCTGGCCGCCCACGATCTGCTCTGATCCGGGCCGGGATCAGGTCTCCGTTTCCGGCTCTGGCCTCAAGAGAGATTTCCGCTTCCGGCTCAAGAGAAAAGGGGGAGCCTCCCCCTTTCCCATCCCCTTCGCTTTGTGATGCCTATGGCGCACCGGAGCCTGCATCAAGGACGCTGCGCGCCAGCAAGCTGGCAGATCCTTGACGCAGAACCCTGACCGCCATTTTCCGGCATCAGCGAAGGCGACGGAGAAAGGGGACGGCAGCCAGCCCCGCAGCCGGGGCTCAGAATTTCACCGGCTGTGCCAGCTCCAGCAGCCGGTCCAGATCCATATAGCGCTCCAGGTGATCCGCCAGCGCATCCAGAACCTCCTCGACGCCGTCCTCGTATCCCGCCTGGCTCTCATGCCCCAGGCTCGCCAGCACGCTGGCGCGGAAAGCGTCTGCGGAAAACAGCCCGTGCAGGTAGGAGCCTTTGACCCGCCCGTCAGCTGAGGCCGCGCCTTCGGGACGCCCCTCGATGCTCAGCCAGGCCCGCGCGCAATCGGCGCCGGTGGTGCGGCCCATGTGGATTTCGTAGCCGCTGACCGGCAGGTTGCCGTCGCGGGTCACCGCCTCGGTCAGCGTCACCCGCTTTTCCCCCGCCATCACCGTGTGCACATCCAACAGGCCCAGCCCGTCCACCTTGCCGGGGCGCCCGTCGACGCCTTCGGGGTCGTCAATGGTCCTGCCCAGCATCTGATAGCCGCCGCACAGCCCCAGCACATGGCCGCCGCGGCGGTGGTGCGCCAGGATGTCGATGTCCCAGCCCTGGCGGCGCAGGTAATTCAGGTCGCCGATGGTCGACTTGCTGCCGGGCAGGATCACCAGATCCGCATCGCCGGGCAGGGCGCGGCCCGGCGGCACGATCTCCACCGTCACTTCCGGCTCCGCTGCCAGCGGGTCCAGATCGTCGAAATTCGCCATCCGCTCCAGCTGCGGGACCACCACCTTGCAGGCGCCGCCCTTGCGCGAGGCGATGTCCATCATGTCTTCTGCCGGCAGTTTCCAGGCGTCCCAGAACCAGGGCAGCACGCCCAAGCTGGGCCAGCCGGTGCGCGCGGCAATATCATCGCGGCCGCCGTCAAACAGGCTCAGGTCGCCGCGGAACCGGTTCACCATGAAGCCCACGACCCGCTCCAAGTCCTGCGGTTCCAGCACCGCGTGGGTGCCGACGATCTGGGCAATCACTCCGCCGCGGTGAATGTCGCCGGCAATCACCACCGGCACCTGTGCCGCGCAGGCAAAGCCCATGTTGGCAATATCGTTCTTGCGAAGGTTGGTCTCGGCCGGGGAGCCCGCCCCCTCGATCAGCACCAGATCGGCATCCGCCGCCAGCCGGTGAAAGCTTTCCAGCGCCGCCTCCAGGAGGCCCGATTTGTCGCGCAGGAAGGACCCGGCCCCTTGGGTGCCGCGGCGCTTGCCCTGCACGATCACCTGGGCGCCGGTGTCGGTCTCCGGCTTCAAAAGCACCGGGTTCATGTCGGTATGGGGCGCGCGTTTTGCGGCGCGCGCCTGCAATGCCTGCGCCCGGCCGATCTCGCCGCCCTCCGGTGTGACGGCGGCGTTGTTTGACATGTTCTGCGGCTTGAACGGCGCCACCTTCAGCCCGCGCCGCACATAGGCGCGCGCCAGCCCTGCCACCAGCAGTGACTTGCCGACATTGCTGCCGGTGCCCTGGATCATGATTGCGCGTGCCATCCGCTGCTCCCTGCCTGCGCCCCGTCGTTCAGGGGCCTGCATAGCAGGTTAGACGCCCCCGTCCATGGGGGCTGTGCCGCAAGCGTCCCGCGGCAGCCGCCGCGCGACAGGGTTCCCTTGCGGAAACCTTGGCGTGCAAAAAGAAAAACGCGCCCCTAAGGGCGCGCTTTTCAGCAATGCGCAAGGGAAGCCTTAGGCGGCTTCAGCCTGCGCAGCGTTGCGGCGTTCGCTTTCTTCACGCGACAGTGCAACCGAGGTCCGCACACCGCGGCCCACGAAGTCCATCAGGCCTTCCACAACCCGTTCGTTCGGGTCGATGCCGGCGCAGGACAGCACTTCGCGGCCATCGCGCGAGCGCGCCCAGCGGGCGATCTGTTCCGGGCCATTGCCGTATTTCTTGTCGTCGGCGATGGCATCATCCAGTGCGGCCAGGACAACGGCTGCAAACAGTTTGCGGGCGCGGTTGCCTTGCTCGTTATTATAAGCGGTGCCGTCTACGAAATCTCGCATCTCGTATCCCTTGTTGTTCTTGCTATTGCAATTTTCGGCGTAGCGCTGCTTATGACGGAAGTGTGACGATTCGGATAGAGCGCAGATGCATAGCTTTCATGCAAATTGCGCATAGCTTTTTCACGCTTCCTCCACACCATATCCTTGTCTTGCCAGCGGTCAGCCTGCCAGATATAGGGTCTTGCAAATTATCATCAACCATCTGAAAGGCATTTTCCCATGCCCAAGATCAACGGCAACGAAATCCGTCCCGGCAACGTGCTGGAACATAATGGCGGCCTTTGGGCAGCGGTGAAGGTCGACCACGTCAAACCCGGCAAGGGCGGCGCTTTTGCCCAGGTCGAGATGCGCAACCTGCGCAACGGCTCCAAGCTGAACGAGCGCTTCCGCTCGGCGGACAAGGTGGAGCGCGTCCGCCTGGAGCAGAAGGACCAGCAGTTCCTCTACGAGAGCGACGGCATGCTGGTGTTCATGGACGCCGAAACCTATGAGCAGATCGAGCTGCCCGCGGAACTCCTGGGCGACCGCCGCCCGTTCCTGCAGGACGGCATGACCATCGTGGTGGAATTCTACGAGAGCGAGGCGCTGAACGCGACCGTGCCGCAGAAAGTCACCTGCAAGATCGTCGAGACCGAGCCGGTCGTCAAAGGCCAGACCGCGGCGAACTCCTTCAAGCCGGCAATCCTCGACAACGGCGTCAAGGTCATGGTGCCGCCCTTCGTCGGCCAGGACGAGATGATCGTGGTCAACACCGAGACCATGGAATATTCCGAGCGCGCCTGAACAGGGACGCCTTCGGAAAGCGGAAAAGCCGCCCTCCCTCGGGGGCGGCTTTTTCTGTTTCAGCGCACCGCCCAAGACTTTTCAGAAAAGTCTTGGCAAAAGTTTTCAGAAAACTTTTGCGCAGGCAACCGGCCGGGTCACCCCGCCGGCAGCGCCAGGCTGAAACCGCATTCATCCATCATCTTGCCATAGGCCGCGGTGAACCCGCTGAGCGAGGCCTCGTAGAACATGTCGTTGCCGGCCCAGATCTCCACCCAGCTGCCCTGCTGCATCGCCCGCAGCATCGGCAGATGGTCCTGGAACCGCAGCGCGCTTTCGGCCTCCGCCAGCCCTTCCTCGTTGATCCAGGAATTGATCCCTGCTGCGATGGAAAAGCTGCGGTCGAAGTCAAAGATGAAATCCACCGTGCCGCCCTGCTGCATCAGCGTCGGGTAGTGCCGCGGCGCGTATTCCTGCACCTTGGCCATCGGGTAGACCGCAGGCGGGCCGGCATCGCCGGAAAACACCTCCAGCGCCAGCAGCGGATCGCCATCGCCGCCGGTCCAGGCGCGGCAGGTCAGATAGCTATCCTGCTCAGTCTCATGGGGTTCTGTGGCGGCATGCCAGTCCTTGAAATTCCAGTACTCCGCCCAGGCCGGGGAGGCCGCCAGCGCGGCGAAACAAACTCCAAACATCAGTCGCATCAAATACCCTTTCAGCAAATCTGACGGCGATCCTAACGCAAGGAGATGAACAGAGGCTTGTCAGAACCCCAGCGCGTCCAGGCGGGCCACCACCATGCTGCGGTAGCCGCTGCCGAACAGCCGCAGATGCACCAGCGCGGGCCACAGCTGATAGATGGCACGGCGCGCCTCGTATCCTGGCTCCGGTTCCCCGTAGGCGTCGTGAAACGCGGCAGGCGGCGCGCCGAACAGATGCAGCATCGCCAGATCCACCTCGCCATGCCCCCAGTAACAGGCCGGGTCGATCAGATAGGCGGCAGGACCGCTGAACAGCACATTGCCGCTCCACAGATCGCCATGCAGCAGCGCGGCAGGCGGCGCGGCGGGCAGCAGCTCCGGCAGCCGGAGGCAAAGCGCCTCAACCCGCTGCCGCAGATCGCGGGGCAGGGCGTCCGGGCTTGCCAGCAGGCGGCGGCTGGCCCAGAATTCCACCCAGTTTTCCAGCGGCGCATTGGGAATCTCAACACCCCCAAAGGCGTAGTCCTCCGCCCAGCCGTAGTGCGGGCCGGTGACAGAATGCAGCTGCCGCAAGGAATGCCCCAGCGCCTGCCAGCCTTCTGCGCCGGCCGCGGTTTCCTCCAGCGCGTCCATCAGCAGCACAGGGCCTGCCACGCCCAGAACCTCCGGCGCCGGCGCGCCGGCGTCCCGGATCGCGCGCAGCATCGCGGCCTCGGCCGCCACCAGCGGCCCGGTCTTGGCCACCGCCTGGCGGCCATCGCTCAGCGTCAGCAGCCGCACCTCCGACAGGTCGCCGCCGTGCAGCGGGCGGGCGTGCGCAACTTCCGCGCCCAGCAGGGAAAGAACCGTCCGGTTCAGCCCGCTCACGGCTGCCCCGCTCACTCTTGCCAGGTGACGCGGGCATCCCCCGCCTGCATCTCCCCCTTGGCGCGGTCGAACCGCAGATAGGCGATGCCCCTGCCGCCGGACTGGGTGAACAGCGTGCCAACCGGTTTGCCGCCGGCGGTGATCCCGGTGCCCACCGGCGCCGCGCCATCGACCGTCACCGTGCGCAAGCCCTTGCGCAGCTCGGTCTTGTGCTTCATCCGCGCCGTCACCTCCTGGCCGACATAGCAGCCCTTGCGGAAATCAACGCCGCTCAGCGCTTCGAACCCGGCTTCCAGGATATAGCTCTCCGGCCCCAGCTCGATACCGGTCTCGGGGATGCAATGGGCAACCCGGATCGCATCCCAATCGGTGCCGTCATCGCCGCCTTCGGCGCCATAGAGCCGCCAGCCCATCTCCGCATGGCGCGGATCCGCCAGCGCGCCCTCCGGCGCGTCCCCGGTGCCGCGCTTCACCTGCAGGTCCGTCATCTCCAGCTGCACGTCGGCGCGCAGCCGGTACATGTTCAGCCGTTTCAGCAGCCCCTCGGCCAGCGACGCCTCCACATCCAGCAGCACCGCATCGCCGTCCGCCGCCAGAAAGAAGTCCGCGATGTATTTCCCCTGCGGCGTCAGCAGCGCGGCATAGACCAGGCCCTCGCTCAGCCGGTCCACATTGCTGGTCACAAGATCCTGCAGGAAGCTCTTGGCGTCACTTCCGGTCAGGCGCAGGATGCGGCGGATGCTCATGTCAATTCTCCTGTATGCCTCAGGGGCGTTTCACTGCTTGGCCCAGTGATATAGGAAGCAGGGCGGAAGAAAACAGCAAATCCGCCCCAGGAGAGCCCATGCCCGCGCCGGTCAGCATCGTCATTCCCACCCTGAACGCGGAGGCTGAGCTGCCCGCCGCGCTGGAGCATCTGATGGAGGGGCTGGCGGCAGGCCTGATCCGCGAGCTGGTGATCACAGACGGCGGCTCGAGCGACGCCACCCGCGCCATCGCGCAGGCTGCCGGCGCCGAATGGGTCAGCGGCGCGCCGTCCCGCGGCGGCCAGCTGCGCCGGGGCTGCGCGGCGGCGCAGGGGGAGTGGCTGCTGGTTTTGCACGCCGACACCCGTCTGGAGCCGGGCTGGGCTGCGGCAGTGGCGCAGCATCTGGCAAGCGGGCCGGGCGGCCCCGCCCATTTCCGCCTGCGCTTCCGCGCCCGCGGGCTGATGCCCGCCTGGGTGGCCGGCTGGGCCAACCTGCGGTCGCGCCTGTTCGGACTGCCCTACGGCGATCAGGGCCTGCTGATCCGCCGCGCGGATTATGAGGCCGCAGGCGGCTACCCCGACCAGCCGCTGATGGAGGACGTGGCGCTGGTGCGCCGCCTCAAGGGGCTGACCGCCTTGCCCTGTGCGGCGCTGACCAGCGCGGCGCGCTATCAGCGGGCCGGATGGCTCCGGCGCGGGGGCCGGAACCTGTGGACGCTGATACGGTATTTCCTCGGTGTGGCCCCGGATAGGCTGGCAAAGTCTTACAGCAAATAACTGTTCCGCCCGCGGACGGGCGATGCCCTCAGCGCTCGTCAGGGGAAACGGCCCTTACCCGAACACCTTCTTTGCAAAACGGCGGAACCAGCGCTCCTTGCCGCGCCGCGCGCCGCCGGGCACCTGCTGTGCCTGGGCGGCAATGCCCGCGGTGTCCACCACCGTCTTGCCGTCCTGAAACTGCAGCCGGTAGAGATCGGCATAGATGCCGCCGCGGGCCAGAAGCTCGTCATGGCTGCCCTGGTCCACCACCCGGCCGCGGTCCATCACCACGATTTTGTCGGCATTGCGGATGGTCGAAAGCCGGTGCGCGATCACCAGCGTGGTGCGGCCGCCCGACAGCTTGTCCAGCGCCCGCTGCACCACCTTCTCCGACTGCGCATCCAGCGCCGAGGTCGCTTCGTCCAGCAGCAGAACCGGGGTGTTTCGCAGCAGCGCGCGGGCAATCACCACCCGCTGCCGCTGGCCGCCCGACAGGGCTGAGCCGCGCGGCCCCACCCGGGTCTCCAGCCCGTGCTCCAGCTTGGGCAGGAAATCCGCCACATGCGAGGCCTCCAGCGCCGCCTGCAGTTCCTCATCGCTGACGTCGGTGCGCCCCAGCACGATGTTCTCGCGCAGGGTCTCGTCGAACAGCATCGCATCCTGGGTCACCACCGAGAACAGCCCGCGCAGATCGGCGGTGTTCAGATCGGTGACCTCCACCCCGCCCACGGTGACAGAGCCCGCCTGCGGGTCCACCATCCGGGTCAGCAGGTTGAAGATCGTCGATTTGCCGGCCCCGGAGGCGCCCACCAGCGCCGTGGTCCTGCCGGCCTCGGCCTCCAGGTTCAGCCCGTGCAGGATCCTGGCATCGCCATAGCTCAGGTCCACCGCATCCAGGCGGATCGCGGGCAGCCCCTGCGGCGCCGGTTTCGGCTGCGCAGGCTCGCTCAGCAGGATCGGCGCATCCAGCAGCTCCTTGATCCGCTCCAGCGCCGCCGCCGCGCCCTGCCATACGCCGGAAATATTGGCCAGCCGCCGCATCGGTTCAAACGACAGGCCGATCGAGGTGAAAAAGCTCATGAACTGGCCGACGGTCTTTTCGCCGGCGATGATCTCATTGCCGCCATAGAGCAGCACCGCCATGAAGCCGACGCCGGCCATGATGTCGGTCATGCCCGAGATCGAGGAGGTGCCAAAGGCCGCCTTCACCTCGGATTTGACAAATTCATCCGTGCGCTCGGAGAAGCGGCTGACCTGATACTCCTCCAGCCGGTTCAGCTTGACCGGCACGATGCCGTGGAAGATCTCGTCCAGCCGGGTCGCCAGATCGGCGCCCAAATCCCGCGCCCGCGATGCCTTTTTGCGCACATAGCGCTGGATGGTGGAGATCGGCAGCAGCAGCACCGGGACACCGATCAGCAGGATCAGCGTCCAGCGCCAGTCGATCGAGAACGCCACCCCCAGCACCGCCACCAGCGCCACCAGGTCGCGGCCCGCGCCGGTGATCACCGCCTGCCAGACCGAGTTGATCGCGCCCACGTCGCTTTGCACCCGCTGCAGCAGCAGCCCCGGCGGGTGCTGCTGGTGAAACGCCGGGTCCTGGCGGATCAGACGCGCCAGCATGTCCTTGCGCAGATGCGCGGCCGAAGTCTGGGAAACCTTGCTCAGCAGCACCTTCTGGGTGACGCTGGACACCCCGCGCAGGGTGAAGATCGCCAGAAACGCCAGGCTGACCCAGACCAGCGCGTCGGAATTGCCGGCCACGAACACCAGGTCGAACATCGGCTGCATCATGTAGCCGAGCGCCCCCATGGTGGCGCCTTCCAGCAGCATGAAGATCACCGCGATGCCCAGAAGACCGATGTAATGGCGCAGGTATCCGCGCCACAGCCAGCCGAACAGCTCTTTCGAGGACTTGTGCGGTTTCCGGCTCATGTCAGCGCGTTCCGGCGGGAAATTCGTGTCATTGCGGGCCTTTCCCTGTCGTTCCTGCGCCATTTAAGCAGGTGGGAAGCAGGGCGCAAGCAATTCGCCGTGACCCTGCGTTGCCGGGAATTGACCCGGCGCGCCGTGCGGCTACTGTGCCCGCATGGATCAACCGCGGCGGCCTTGGGGCCGCGCGCAGTCAGGGAACATCAGGCATGAGCGGACCGGCGAACGTATCGGCAGGGCGTCAATATCTGGCCATTCCGGGCCCTTCGGTGGTGCCGGACCGGGTGCTGCAGGCAATGCACCGGCCGTCGCCCAACATCTACGCGGGCGAGCTGGTGGAGATGACCGCGGGCCTGATCCCGGACCTGCGCCGGGTGGCGCGCACGCAGCATCACGCGGCGGTCTACATCGCCAACGGCCACGGCGCCTGGGAGGCTGCGCTGCAGAACACGCTGCAGCCCGGCGACCTGGTGCTGGTCCCCGCCTCGGGCCGCTTTGCCATCGGCTGGTCGGAAATGGCTGAAGGGTTGGGCATCGAGACCGAGATCCTCGACTTCGGCACCCGCGCGCCCTGGGACATGGCCCGTATCGCCGAGGCGCTGGCCGCAGACCGCGAACACCGCATCAAGGCGGTGCTGGGCGTGCATGTGGACACTTCCAGCTCGATCCGCAACGATATCGCGGGGCTGCGCCAGCTGCTGGACCAGGCCGGCCACCCGGCGTTGCTGATGGCCGACTGCATCGCCTCGCTGGGCTGCGAGCGGTTCGAGATGGATGCCTGGGGCGTCGATGTCATGGTCGCCGCCAGCCAGAAGGGGCTGATGATGCCGCCCGGCCTCAGCTTCGTGTTCTTCAATGACAGGGCCGCCGCGGCACGGGCGGCGCTGCCGCGGATCAGCCGCTACTGGGACTGGCAGCCGCGCGCCAACCCGGCGGAGTTCTACCAGTATTTCGGCGGCACCGCGCCCACCCATCACCTCTACGGCCTGCGTGCGGCGCTCGACATGATCCACGGTGAAGGCCTTGAAAACGTGTGGAACCGCCACGCCCGTCTGGCCCAAGCCATCTGGGCCGCCTGCGAGGCCTGGGGCGCGGACGGCCCGCTGCGGATGAACGTGGCGGACCGCTCCTTGCGCTCCCACGCGGTCACCGCGCTGCACATCGGCGCGCCGGAGGGCACCCGGCTGCGCGAATGGCTGGAGCAGAACCTGGGCCTGACGCTGGGCATCGGCCTCGGCATGGCGGCGCCCAAAAGCCCGGAATGGCACGGCTACTTCCGGCTGGGCCACATGGGCCATGTGAACGGTCAGATGGTGATGGGCCTGCTGGGCGGGATTGAAACCGGGCTGGCCGCGCTGGATATACCGCGCGGGGCAGGTGCGCTGGAGGCCGCATCAGCGGTATTGTCGGGCCGCTGACGGCCCGGCCGCCGGCGGCGGCGGGCAAGGCTCACGCCTTTTGCGAGTTCAGCCTGATGTCCAGCCTGGTGATGAAATGGTTGATCAGCACGGCCAGCACCAGCACCGGCACCAGCCCGTACATCACCCAGATCACAAAGAAGATCCACATCAGGTTGATGCCGGCAAACATGATTGCCGCGGTAAAGAAATCCGGCATTCCGTCCGGCAGTTCAGGGTCACGCATGACAATTCTCCCGGTTATACCCTTTGATGGTAGTCCGGGGCCGGTGAATGTCCGGTAAAACTGCTGCGATCAGGCCTCCGCCGGCAGGTTTCAGCCGCCCCGTGCTGCGTCCAGCGCCTGCGGCAGCGCCGCGGCAAAGGCGTCCAGCTCCGCCGCAGGCCCGCAGCTCACCCTTATGCAGCGGTTCTGCGGTTCGGCAAAGGGCATCCGCACAAAGACCCCCTGATCCACCAGACCGTCCAGCACCGCCTTGGCAAATGCCCCGTCCAGGCCGCAGTCGATGGCGACGAAATTGGTGGCGGAGGGCAGGGCGCTCAGCCCGTTTTCCGCGGCGATGCCGGCAATCCGGCCGCGCGCCTCCGCGATCTGCGCCAGCACCTCTGCCAGCCAGTCCTGATCCTGCAGCGCCGCCAGCGCGCCGGCCTGCGCCGCCCGGTTCATGCCGAAATGATTGCGCACCTTGTTGAAGGCGGCAATCAGCTCCGGATGGCCGATGGCATAGCCCACCCGCGCGCCGGCCATGGCATAGGCCTTGGAAAAGGTCCGCATCCGGATCACCCGCACGTCATCGGCGCTGATGGGCGCCGCGGTGCCTTCCGGCGCGCATTCCACATAGGCCTCGTCCAGCAGCAGCAGGCAGCCTGCGGGCAGATGGTCCAGCGCCGCGGCAATATCGGCGCCCTTGTGCCAGCTGCCCATCGGGTTGTCCGGGTTGGCCAGATAGACGATCCTGGCATCGACCTCCGCCGCCCTGGCGAACAGCGCCTCGAAATCCTCGCGGTCGTCCTTGTAAGGCACCGTGTGGATCACCCCGCCAAAGCCCGCGACATGGTAGTTGAAGGTCGGATAGGCCCCCAGCGACGTGACCACCGCGTCGCCGGCCCCGACCAGCAGCCGCACCAGATAGCCCAAGAGCCCGTCGATGCCTTCGCCGACGATGATATGCTCCGGCTGCACCCCGTGATGCGCCGCCAGCGCGTGGCGCAGGTCATGGTTCTCCGCATCGCCGTATTTCCAGATCTCCGCCGAGGCCTTGGCCATCGCCTCCACCGCCCGGGGCGACGGGCCGAAAATGTTCTCATTCGCCCCCAGCCGCGCGGCAAAGGCATGGCCGCGCGCACGCTCCTGGGTCTCGGGGCCGACAAAGGGCACGGTGGCGGGCAGGGATTGGGCAAGCGGGGTGTAGCGGGGACCAGTCATGGCCGCAGATAAGCGCAAGCGCAGGCAACGGGCAAGGCTTGCGTCACCATCCGCTGCCGCGCAGTCTGCATCAAGATTTCAAAGGGATTCTTTCATGCGCATTGCCCTGGCCCTGCTGGCCGCCGCCCTCGGCTATCTCCTGTTCTGGCCGGTGCCGGTCGACCCGATCGCCTACAACCCGCCCGCAGCGCCGGGCTTCACCGGCGATTACGCGGAAAACAACGCTCTGGACGCGGCCGCGCTGATCCATCTGCCGGACGGAGAGCTGGGGCCGGAGGACATCGCCCAAACTCCCGACGGCGCCATCTACACCACCAGCCTGGCGGGCAATCTCTACCGGATCGACGGGACAGAGCCGGTGCTGGTTGACGAACTCGGCGGCCGCCCGCTGGGGCTCAAGGCTGGCCCCGACGGCGCGCTTTATATCGCCGACAGCTTCCGCGGCATCCTGCGCTGGTCCGGCCCCGGCACGCTGGAGGTTCTGGCAGACAGCATCGGCGGCACCCCGATCGTCTATGCCAACCAGCTCGACGTGGCCCGCGACGGCACCGTCTATTTCTCCAACTCCTCCGACCGCTTCGACCCGGAAACCATGGGCGGCACCAAGCCGACCTCGATTCTGACCATCTGGGAGCAATCGGACACCGGCTACGTCGCCCGCATCAACCCCGATGGCACTGCCGAAAAAATCGCCACGGGCTTCGTCTACACCAACGGCATTGCGCTCTCGCCGGAGGAGGATTTCCTGCTGATCAACGAGACCGGCCGCGCCCGCGTCCACCGGCTCTGGCTCAAGGGGGACCGGACAGGCGAGCGCGAGGTGTTTCTCGGCAACCTCCCCGGCTATCCCGACAACCTGGAGGCGCAGGGCGACGGCACCTACTGGCTCGCTTTCGCCAGCCCGCGGGTGCCGTCTGAGAAGCTGATGCCCTATCCCTTCCTGCGCAAGCTGATCTGGCGCCTCGGCCCGATGGTGCGCCCGGCGCCGGTCCATCGCGGCATGCTGATGCAGCTGGACGGGCAGGGCAAAACCCTGCGCACGCTGCAGGACCCGGACGGGCGGCTGGGCGTCACCACCGGCGGCAAGGTGATGGACGGGCAGCTCTACATCATGACGCTCGACTCGCCCTGGTTCGCCCGGATGCCGCTGGCGCCCCGCCCCTGACCCTTCCCCCACGTTGGACTGGTATCCGGTCCGCGTCCGGGGCAGGCTGAGGGCGGATCATCAGCGGGGAAGAAACCATGAGCAGAGTCACCACCGGCTACAAGGACCACATCGCCTATGTCACGCTTGCCCGCCCGGACAAGCACAACGCCCTGGATGAGGAGATGATCGAGGCGATCATCGCGGCAGGCCAGGAGGTGGCAGAATCCGGCGCCCGCGCGGTGGTGCTGTCAGGGGCGGGCAAGAGCTTCTGCGCAGGCCTCGACATGGCGGCTCTGGCTAGCTTTGCGCAGCGCGACCTCAGCACCCTGATCATGGAGCGCACCCACCACGACGCCAATGCGTTCCAGGAGGTGGCGATGGTCTGGCGCCGGGTGCCGGTGCCGGTGATCGCCGCCATCCACGGCGCCTGTTTCGGCGGCGGGTTGCAGATCGCGCTGGGCGCCGACATCCGCATCGCCCACCCGGAGGCGCAGCTGTCGGTGATGGAGATGAAATGGGGCCTGATCCCCGACATGGGCGGCATGGCGCTGTTGCCGCGGCTGGTGCGCACCGACGTGCTGCGCCGCCTCACCTGGACCGCAGAGAAGGTGGCGGCGCCGCAGGCGCTCGACTGGGGGCTGGTCACCGAACTGGCCGGCAACCCGCTCAGCCGCGCCCAGGAACTGGCGGTGGAGATCGCGGGCAAGAGCCCTTCCGCCGTGCGCGCCGCCAAACGGCTGATCGCCTATGCCGAAAGCGGTGCGCCGCAAGCCGAGGTGCTGTTGCGGGAAAGCGCCGAACAGCGGGATCTGATCGGCCAGCCCGACCAGATCGAGGCGGTGGCGGCCCAGCTGCAGAAGCGCCCGCCGGATTTCAGCTGACGCGCCGCCCCGGGGCTGCTTTGCTGCAGTCCCGTCGGCTTCTTTCCGGCACAAATTCTGCCGCCCCGCCGCCCGGCAGGCGGCTTCACCGCCGCGCGGGAAGGCCGCCCCCGGAACCGGCGTTTACGCTTCAGTAACGTCTTTGGATTCTGCAACAGCGGAATTTCGCCAAATTTTCCGGAACCCTGCCCGGACAGGCGGGAAACCGCCGCCTGCCGGCAGGAAAATGCCGCGTTAAACCAGCGCCAAACACCGTTAACTTTTTGGCAATATCTGGGGGCGAATTCTGCCTTCAGCAGGGCGCAAGAGTGGCCAATCCAGCATCTGGAAAACTGCGGACCGGCAGCCCGGCGGGGCTGACGGGCGGCCGCCTGCACCCTGAGGAACTGCAATAGAACCGGCGGCGGCGGAGACGGGCCGCAGCCGGGCTTCAGAAAGGAGTGAGGCTGATGCAACTGGTGCAGAAGAAGTGGTTTATCCTGTTTGAAAGCGGCGGCCTGCTGTCCCGGACCGGGGACCGGATCACCTATTTTTATGACGAGGCGCTGAGCTTCGGAAACCGCGAGGAGGCGCAGCGCTACCTGGCAGCGAACGAGAACAAGGTCAGCTATGCCGGGCTGCGCCCGTCGCTGACCCAAGCGGCGTGAGCGGGTGGCTCGCTGCCAGCCGCACGGCGGAACGGCTTGCCGTGAACGAGGGGAGGATGCCTAGGTCGGCGCGCTGGCTGCTGGCGGTCAGCGGGGTGATGATCTCCGCCTCGGCGCTGATCTTCTGGGCCTGGCTCGGCGGTGCGGGCCAGGCGCCGGAGGACCAGCCCGGCTGGTTCACCCTGACCGCGCTGCGCTTCTTCTGGCTGCCCTTCCTCAGCGGCGCCGGGCTGGTGCTGGCGGTGTGCTGCGCCGGGCGCAACAGCACCTGGTGAAACCAACGGAAAAGGCCGCGCCCTTGTGCAGGCGCGGCCTTCTCAATTTCCGGTCTGCAAAGCCTTACAGCGAGGCGTCGTAGATCTTGCCGATGTTGGCACCCAGCGCCGCATCGTATTCCGCGTCGGACATCGCCACGTTCAGCCCCTCGGTCAGCGCACGGCTGAAGGAAGCGATCATCTTGCTGTTCTGCGCCAGGCGCGCGCAGGCGTCATCGGTGGTGTAGCCGCCGGACAGCGCCACAACCCGGACAACACTGGCGTGATCGGCCAGATCGTCATAGAGGCCCGCCTTGGACGGGATGGTCAGCTTCAGCGCCACTTTGGTGCCCTCGGGCAGGGCGTCCAGCTGCGCCTGGATCTCCGCCTTCAGGATCTCCTCGGCCTCGGCTTTGGTGGCAGAGTTGATGTCCACTTCCGGCTCGATGATCGGCACCAGGCCGGCCGCGGCGATCTGCTGGCCCACTTCGAACTGCTGGGCGACCACCGCCTTGATGCCATCGGCATTGGCTTCCTTGATGACCGAGCGCATCTTGGTGCCGAAGATGCCCTTGCCGTTGGCGCGCGCCAGCAGCGCGTCCAGCTCCGGCATCGGCTTCATCATCTGCACGCCGTTGGCCTCATCAGCCAGGCCTTTGTCCACCTTCAGGAACGGCACCACGCCGCAGTTGCTCCACAGGAACTCGGCAGTCGGCTTGCCTTCGATCTCGCCGTCCATGGTCTTCTCGAACAGGATCGCGCCCAGGATGCGCTCCTTGCCGAAGCTCGGCGAGGTGATGATGCGGGTGCGCATCTTGTGGATCTCGGCGAACATCTCGTCATCGTTCGAATAGGCGTCCTCGTTCACGCCATAAAGCGCCAGCGCCTTCGGGGTCGAGCCGCCGGACTGGTCCAACGCGGCAATGAAGCCCTTGCCGGAGGCGATGCGGTCGAGTTGTTCCTGATGAACAGAAGCGTCTTTGGCCATAATGCGTCACTCTTCTTTGGAATGGTCTGTCTTGGCGCTGTCTATAGCGCGAATCTGCCGGGAAACAACGGGGTGTTGCGCTAACGGAAGAAGGATTTCCGCGCATCCCGCGCCATGTTGTAGCGCATTTCCAGATCCGAGATCCGCGCCATTGCCGCCTTGCGCTGCCCGGGGTCGGTCAATCCGGCGTAATCCTTGCGCGCCTGCGCCAGCCGCTCCTTCAGCCCGAACTCCTCCGGCACCACACCGGCCTGCGCCATGATCCGCATGCCCGCTGCCATTGCGGGGTCCACATGCGCCTCGCTGCTGCGGTCGGGCAACGGCTTGCCTTCGCCCTCCAGCCCCTGCAGCCGGCCCTCGGCCTGGGCCTTGGTCAGCTGCCGTTCGATCAGGTTGCGGAAAGCGCGGATCATGCGGGGCCTCTTTTGCGTTGCGGCGCGACCTTAGCAGCCCCGGCTCAGCCCAGCCAGTCCTTGCGGGTGACGGCATCGTTCAGCGCCAGCAGGTCCTCGCGCAGCTCCTCCAGGCCGACCGGCCCGCCCAGGCACACCCGCACCGCCTCCTCCGGCAGGCCGGAGACGGTGAAGGCGTCGCTGGGCATGATGCCGATCTGGCGCCCCGCCATGCGGCCCATCACCTCGGCCCGGCTGGTGCCGCGGGGCAGGGTGAGCCACAGGTTGAAGGCCAGCGGGTCGCTCTCGACAAAACATTCCTGCAGCACCTGTGCCGCCAGCGCCTGCCGCTCCGCCGCGGCCTTGCGGATGAAGCGCTGAAGCTCTGCCGCGGTGCCGTCCTCGATCCAGCGGCCCAGCAGCGCCAGGTTCAGCGGCGACACCATCACATGCATCGAGCGCAGCGCCTGGCTGAACTGGCCCAGCAGGGCGCGTTTCGGCACTGTGGTGTAGGCCAGCCGCAGCCCGGCGCCAAAGCACTTGGACAGGCCGGCAATATGCCAGCCCAGATCGGGGATCAGGCTGCTGACCGGCTGCGGCGCGCCATTGTCGACAAAGCAATAGGCGTCATCCTCGATCAGCGGCAGGTCATGTGTCTGCAGCACCGCGGCAATCTCCTGCCGCCGCTTGGCCGGAATTGTCCTCGTGGTCGGGTTCTGCAGTGTCGGGTTGAGGTACAGCGCCGCAGGCCAGTCGCCGGTGATGGCCTTCTCCAGCGCATCCGGCAGAATGCCGTCCTTGTCCGCCGGCAGGCCGATCAGCCGGATCCCCTGCCGCGCCGCGATGGAGCGCAGGCCGGGATAGGTCACATCCTCGCACAGCAGGGTTGAGCCCGGCTCGCACAGCACGGTCAGAATGGCATAGAGGCTGGCATGCGCCCCCGGCGTGATCACCAGCCGCTCCGGCGCGCAGGGCAGCCCGTTGGCCTGCATCCACTCCGCCGCCAGGGCACGGTCCTGCGGGCTGCCGGTCACCGACTGGTAGCGCAACAGCGGCAGCAGGTTGGCAGAGACATGCTCCAGCCCCTTTTGCATCCGCGCCAGCAGCGCCGGGTCGTCCGGCTCCGGCGGCATGTTCATCATCGGGTCTTCTTCCAGCGCCCGGCGCGGGTCGGGCCGTTCCGGCAGCGCGTCCCGGCTGCGCACGAAGGTGCCGCGGCCGACAAAGCTCTCGATATAGCCGCGCCGCACCGCCTCGGCATAGCCCCGCGATACGGTGGAGAAATCCACCCCCAGATCCTGCGCCACCCGCCGCTGCGGCGGCAGCCGGTCGCCGGGCGACAGCACGCCGGCGTCGATGTCGGCGCCGATCGCCTCCGCCAGTTCAATGTAGCGGGGCCGGGTGCCGTCCAGACGGGCAGGGGTCCATTGTTTCATCGCCGTGTCTCCGGTTGGCGCATTGTTGCCTGAATGATTGGTTCAATGCCGGACTGCGGCAATAAATGCAACATCAATGTTTGCATATTGATTGCATTCAATCGGGGAATCGCGTTATCAGGCGCCGGAACCCAAGGAGACGCGCGATGACCCAAGCGGACGTTTTGCACCAGGACCAGCGGGAGCTTAAGCCTGCATTGTGGAAGGGGCTGCGGCTGCGCTGCCCGAACTGCGGCGGCGGCAAGCTGCTGCACAGCTACCTGAAGGTGAACGACAGCTGCACCGAATGCGGCCAGGAGCTGCACCACCAGCGCGCCGATGACGGCCCGGCCTATCTGACCATCCTGGTGGTGGGCCACATCCTCGGCTTTGCGCTGCACATCGTCTACACCCAGCTGCGCCCGGACCCCTGGACGCTGGCGATCATCATGTCGGTGATCACGGTGGGGGCCTCGCTGATCATGCTGCCGCGGATGAAGGGGCTGGTGGTGGCCTATCAATGGGCCAAGCGGATGCACGGCTTCTGAGCCGGAAAAACAGTCAATCAAAATGCAAAAGGCGGGCCGGCGGCCCGCCTTTTTCTGTTCTCTCCCAGCGCCGCCTTGGCGGCGCCGGGCCCAACGGGTGCTGCTCATGTGCCATTAGCAAAGCAGCGGGCGGGAGATCCCCGCCTGCCGGGAATTACACCAGCCGCGAGGCGTCCTTGGCCGCGCGGACGAAATCGTCGAACAGCGGATGCGGCGCGAAGGGTTTGGACTTCAGCTCCGGGTGGAACTGCACGCCGATGAACCACGGGTGGTCTTTCCACTCCACGATCTCCGGCAGGCGGCCGTCCGGCGACATACCGGAGAAGGAGAGGCCGCATTTTTCCAGCTGTTCCTGATACTTGGTGTCGACCTCGTAACGGTGGCGGTGGCGTTCCTCGATGTGGGTGCTGCCATAAACTGCGGCAACCTTGGAGCCCTCGGCCAGGGTCGCGTCATAGGCGCCCAGGCGCATGGTGCCGCCCTTGTCGTCGCCCACCTTGCGCTCGACCATCGTGTTGCCCTGCACCCATTCTTTCAGGTGGTAGACCACCGGCTCGAAGCGCTTCTTGCCGGCCTCGTGGTCGAACTCCTCGGAGCCGGCCTCGGAAATGCCCGCGACGTTGCGCGCGGCCTCGATCACTGCCATCTGCATGCCGAGGCAGATGCCCAGGTAGGGCACCTTGTTCTCGCGCGCATACTGCGCCGCCTTGATCTTGCCCTCGGTGCCGCGCTCGCCAAAGCCGCCGGGCACCAGGATCGCGTGGTAGCCCTGCAGGTAGGGGGCGGCGTCTTCCTTGTCAAAGAGCTCCGCATCAACCCATTCGATCGAGACCTTGACCCGGTTCGACATGCCGCCGTGGGTCAGCGCCTCGGCGATGGATTTATAGGCGTCTTCCAGCTGGGTGTATTTGCCGACGATGGCCACCTTCACCTCGCCCTCGGGGTTGTAGATGCGGTCGGCCACATCTTCCCAGCGCTCAAGGTTCGGTTTCGGGGCGGGGGCGATGCCGAAGGCGTCCAGCACCGCCTGGTCCAGACCCTCGCGGTGATAGGCCAGCGGCGCCTCGTAGATCGATTTCAGGTCCTGCGCGGCAATCACGGAGTCGGCGCGCACGTTGCAGAACAGCGCCAGCTTCTCGCGCTCCTTCACGGGGATCGGGCCCTCGGAGCGGCAGACCAGGATGTCGGGCGCCAGGCCGATGGAGCGCAGCTCCTTCACCGAGTGCTGGGTCGGCTTGGTCTTCAGCTCGCCGGAAGCCTTGATGTACGGCAGCAGCGTCAGGTGCATGAAAATGCACTCGCCGCGCGGCTTGTCCTGGGCGAACTGGCGGATCGCCTCGAAGAAGGGCAGGCCCTCGATGTCGCCGACGGTGCCGCCGATCTCACACAGCATGAAATCGACCTCATCCTCGCCGATGGAGATGAAGTCCTTGATTTCATTGGTGACGTGGGGAATGACCTGGATGGTCTTGCCGAGGTAGTCGCCGCGGCGCTCCTTCTCCAGCACGTTGGTGTAGATCCGGCCGGAGGAAATCGAGTCGGTCTTGCGGGCCGGCACGCCGGTGAAGCGCTCGTAGTGGCCCAGGTCCAGATCGGTCTCGGCGCCGTCGTCGGTGACGAAGACCTCGCCGTGTTCAAACGGGCTCATGGTGCCCGGATCGACGTTCAGGTAGGGGTCCAGCTTGCGCAGCCGGACCGAGTAGCCCCGCGCCTGCAGCAGAGCGCCGAGCGCTGCCGAAGCCAGGCCTTTGCCCAGGGATGAAACAACACCGCCAGTGATGAAGATAAAACGCGCCATATGTGTTCGGCTGCCCCCGTGAGAAGTCAGATTTCAGCTGCCCGGCGGTGATCGGAATCATTCCAAAAACCGCAGCATCACGGGACTTCATATATAAAGGATTCGCACGAAATGCGCAAGGGAACCGCAAGATGCTGTTGCGGTTCCTAAAACCCTCTCAAGGTGTAGTGGATCAGTCTGCGCTGGGAACCAGCGGAGCGTTGTCGCCCTCGCTGGGCGGCAGAAGGTCGCTGCCCAGCGGTGCCGCCGGGGCTTCGGGTGTCTCGCCTGCGTCTTCCTGCGGCACGCCGATGCGGTCTGCCACAGAGGAGCCCGCGGATTTCTGCGCCGCCATGATGGTCAGGGTGATCGAGGTGCAGATGAAGGCGATGGCCAGCAGCCAGGTCAGCTTGCTGAGCGCGGTTGCCGCCGCGCGGCCGGAGATCGCGCCGCCGCCGCCGCCGCCCATGCCCAGGCCGCCGCCTTCGGAGCGCTGCAGCAGAACCACGGCAATGAGGCCGAGAGCCAGAAGAAGATGGATGATCAGAACAACGTTTTCCATGGGTCCCTGCGGCGGTTGGCTAAGTACCGGGCGGTAAATAGGCAAGATTGCCCGGGGGGGCAAGGGCGGAGTTGCAGGCTCTTCCGCCAACCGTCCTTGGACGTCACGCAACGTGATTGATTGCATCAGGAAACATGACTGGACAGCAGCCCCTGCGCAGGCGCAGCATGGGGTATGCCCCATGATCATTCCGACCACCCGCACGCCCTGCTGCCGCCCGATCCTGCCCTGCGGGTGAAGGCGCTGGAGACGATTCTCACCGAAAAGGGCCTGATCGACCCGGCCGCGCTGGAGGAGATCATCGACACCTATCAGAACCGCATCGGCCCGCAGAACGGCGCCCGGGTGGTGGCCAGGGCGTGGAATGATCCGGCGTTCAGGGCGGCGCTGCTGGCAGATGCCGATCCGGTGCTGGCGGAGCTGGGATTTTACGGCCGCCAAGGCGAGCATATGGTGGTGGTGGAGAACACCCCCGCGCAGCACAACATGGTCGTCTGCACCTTATGCAGCTGCTACCCGTGGCCGCTCCTGGGCATTCCGCCGGGCTGGTACAAGTCCGATGCCTACCGCGCCCGCGCGGTGCGCGAGCCGCGCAAGGTGCTGGCGGAGTTCGGCGTCACCCTGCCGGCGGAGACCGCGGTGCGGGTCTGGGATTCGACGGCGGAGGTCCGTTACCTGGTGCTGCCGATGCGCCCCGAGGGCACAGAGGAAATGAGCGAAGAGGAATTGGCGGCGCTGGTCACCCGCGACAGCATGATTGGCACCGGTCTGGCAAAGGTGCCGGGGGAGGTGCCGGCATGACCCGGGTGCATGACATGGGCGGGCGATTCGGCGACGGGCCGGTACTGCCTGAGGCCGAGGACGCGCCGGTGTTTGCCGAGGACTGGCACGCAAGGGCGCTGGCGGTGACGCTGGCCTGCGGCGCTCTGGGGCAGTGGAACATCGACACGTCGCGCCACGCGCGGGAGCGGCTGTCGCCGAAGGATTACACCCGCTTTTCCTATTACGAGAAATGGATTTCGGCGCTGGCCGACCTGCTGGTCGAAAAGGGCGTGCTGACGCGGGACGACCTGCAGGGCAAGGGGGCTGCCGGGCTGCACGCGCTGGCGGAGCGGGCGCTGAAGGCAGAGAATGTCGCCGCCGCGCTGGCCAAGGGCGGACCGGCGGACCGCGACGGCGGTCCGGCGCCGCTGTTCACCCCCGGCCAGGCGGTGCGGGCGCGAATCCCGGCTGATAACGCGCTGGTGGAGGGCGGCCACACCCGCCTGCCGCAATACGCCGCCGGGGCGCAGGGCTATATCCTGCGGCTGCATGGCACCCATGTGCTGCCCGACAGCAGTGCCCACGGGCTGGGCGAGGCGCCGGAGCCGCTGTACGCGGTGCGCTTCTTTGCCCGCGCGCTGTGGGCGCATCCGGAGCACCCCGATGACGAGGTGGTGCTGGACCTGTGGCAGAGCTACCTGGAGCCGCTATGAGTGAGTGTGCCGAAGTATCCGCGCCGGAGCCGGTCTTTGCCGAACCCTGGCACGCGCAGGTCTTTGCGCTGACCGTGCATCTGAATGAGGCAGGGCGGTTCAGCTGGGGCGACTGGGTGGAACGGTTTTCTGCGACGCTCAAGCGCCATGGCCTGAGCCGCGAGCTGGACGGCGGCGAGGATTACTTCCGCGCCTGGCTGGAAACGCTGGAGGTGTTTCTGGCCGAGGATGGGGCGGCGTCACGCGCCGAGGCCGAGGTGATGCGCAGCCGCTGGGAGGAGGCGTATCTGAGCACCCCGCATGGCGCGCCGGTGCGGCTGCGGGGCTGAGCGCGCAGTTTTGGCCGCCGGGGCCGTTGCGGGGCCGGGGCGGTTTTATCTTGCTGATTTGTTTCGTTCCGTATTCTTCGGGTCTGCGCTCAGTCCCAGTTAAGGGGGCGGCACCGCCGGGTGGAGGTGGACAGACCCCGCCGGGGGCCTGCTCGGACAAGCTCGCTTGGACGACCCCCTTTTTATCAGGGCCGGTCTCCGGGTGTTGCGCAGGCAGCCTCACAGATGCCTGCGCCTCGTATCATGGCCCCGCGCGCGGGAACCATGGCAAGGGATCGCGATCATCCGGGAGTATGTCATAGGGAAATGAGGATCGCGTGAAGGCACCGTACGCCGGGTGCGCAACACCCAGCCCGGAACAAGGCGCGCAGCGCCGCCGGGCGAGCGCCTGCCCGCCCCGCCGGGCTGGCGCTTTCGAGAGGGCAATGCTCCCTCGTTAACTCGTACGGATGTTGCAGGGATAAAGTGCCCCGAACAGGCGTTGCTGCGCCACCACGCGGGCAGGCGCTCGCCCTCCTTTCTGTGTGGTGTCCTTTGGGAATCAGCGGCAAGCAGGCGCATTCGCGCCCGCCCAAGCAGCCGCAGCCCTCTGTGATAGGGCGAAAACCTTGGCTAAGCCTTCTCCTGCGGCGAATTTGCGGTTCCACTGCCTGCGCAGCATCGCTATATGAGCGTGGGTTTGAACCAGACTGTAAAGGACCGGATATGGCCAATGTCGTCGTAGTCGGCGCCCAGTGGGGCGACGAAGGGAAAGGCAAGATCGTGGACTGGCTGAGCGAGCGCGCTGACGTGATCGCCCGCTTCCAGGGCGGCCATAACGCCGGCCACACGCTGGTCATTGACGGCAAGGTCTACAAGCTGCACGCGCTGCCCTCGGGCGTGGTGCGCGGCGGCAAGCTCAGCGTCATCGGCAATGGCGTGGTGCTGGACCCCTGGCATCTGATGAAGGAAATCGCGACCGTTCAGGCGCAGGGCGTGGAGATCACTCCGGAGACCCTGATGATCGCCGAGAACACGCCGCTGATCCTGCCGCTGCACGGCGAGCTGGACCGGGCGCGCGAGGAAGCGGCCTCCAAGGGCACCAAGATCGGCACCACCGGCCGCGGCATCGGCCCGGCCTATGAGGACAAGGTGGGCCGCCGCGCGATCCGCGTGGCCGACCTGGCCGACGAGGCGACCCTGATCGCCCGCGTCGACCGGGCGCTGCAGCATCATGATCCGCTGCGCAAGGGCCTGGGCGTCGACCCCGTCGACCGCGACGCGCTGATCGAACAGCTGAAAGAGATTGCACCGCAGATCCTGCCGTTTGCGGCGCCGGTCTGGAAGGTGCTGAACGAGAAGCGCAAATCCGGTAAAAGGATCCTGTTCGAAGGCGCCCAGGGCGCGCTCTTGGACATCGATTTCGGCACTTACCCGTTTGTGACCTCCTCGAACGTGATTGCAGGCCAGGCGGCAACCGGCGTCGGCATCGGCCCGGGTTCGATCGATTACGTGCTGGGCATCGTCAAGGCTTACACCACCCGCGTCGGCGAAGGCCCGTTTCCGACCGAGCTGCTGGATGCGGAAGGCAAGCCGGATGCCGATGGCGAGCGCCTGGGCACCCGCGGCCATGAGTTCGGCACCACCACCGGCCGCCAGCGCCGCTGCGGCTGGTTCGATGCCTGCCTGGTGCGCCAGACCTGTGCCACCTCCGGCATCAACGGCATTTCGCTGACCAAGCTGGACGTGCTGGACGGGTTCGAGACCCTGAAGATCTGCGTCGGCTACGAGCTGGACGGCGAGCGCCTGGACTATCTGCCGACCGCCGCCGACCAGCAGGCCCGCTGCACCCCCATCTATGAAGAGATGCCGGGCTGGAGCGAGTCGACCGAAGGCGCGCGCAGCTGGAACGACCTGCCGGCCAATGCGATCAAATACGTGAAGCGGGTGGAAGAGCTGATCGAATGCCCCGTCGCGCTGCTGTCCACCAGCCCGGAGCGGGACGACACCATCCTGGTGACCGACCCGTTCGCCGACTGATGGCGGAGAACAAAGGCCTGAGCTACAAGGCCCGGCGGCGCTGGGCCCTGGTGATCCTGCTGGTCGGGATGCCGGTTTACATCGTGGCCGCGGTCACGGTGCTGAACTGGCTCGACCGGCCGCCGCTGTGGCTGGAGCTGATCGTCTATGTGGCCTTGGGCATCGCCTGGGTGCTGCCGTTCAAATTCGTGTTCCGCGGCGTCGGCAAGGAAGACCCGGACGCCGGAAAGGACCAGTAAGGGCAGGGGCGCTGCCCCGCTGGCTTGAAGAAAGAGGGGCGCTGCCCCTTTTGGCCTGCGGCCAATTCACCCCGGAGTATTTCCGCAAAGGTGAAGCGGGATCCGGTCCGGAAATCAAAAAAGGCGGCCTCGCGGGGCCGCCTTTTTTCTGTTCCGGGGGGCCGGGTCAGCCTGCGGCGCGCTTGCCGGGTTTGAAGCCGATGTCGCCGGAGGCGGTGAACTTGCCGTTGCCGGAGCGCTCGATCTTGCCGTCGCGCAGCAGCTGGCCGAAGGAGCGCAGCCCGTCCTCGCGGTTAAAGTCGCTGCTGCCGGCGGTGCGCACCTTGTTCATCAGCTGCGGGCGCGAGAAGTGGTCGCGGCCTTCGACAAAGCTCATATAGGCCGCGGCGGCTTCCAAGAGCTCATGCAGCTCGGCGGCGCCGCGCTCTTCGGCGTAGTCAGCAAATCCGCTGCCGCCATCGGTGTCACTGCCCAGAACCGCAGCCGACACCCGGCGCGGGCGCACCGCCTGCGGTGCGGCACCTTCGTCGACGCGCTGCTCGGCCACCAGTTTCAGCGGCGCCGGGCGCGCGGCCGGGGTGGCCGGACGCGCCGATGCGCCCTGGCGGGCTTCGGGGCGGCGCGGGCGCACCACGCTGGCGAGATCGTCGCGGTAAGGCTGCGCCTCGTCGCCGGAAGTTTCGCTGCCCGGGCCGTCGGCCTTGGTGGCGGCGACGGCGCCGCGCAGCTGGCTGTAGGCCTCGCGCGAGGAGGCGGTTTCCGGGTCTTCCAGCTTTTCGTCGGCGGCGGCCATCAGGCGGGAGACGTCGCTGTCTGCCAGGCCGGGCGCCGCGGGCTCGGCGGCCTCCGCCCGGGCGGCAGGCTCCTCGGTTGCGCCGCCGGTTTCGGGCTGCTCGGAGGCGGCGAGGATCTCCGCCTCCACCTCCGCCAGCTCCCGCATCAGGTCGGCTTCGTCCTCTTCCGAGAGGGCGGCCTGTTCGGGTTCGGCCTTTGCCGGGGCTGCGGTGTCTTCCGCCTCCTGCAGCTGGCCGGCGGCGACGGCCTTGTCAAAGACGGCGCGCTTGATCTTGGTGATGCGGACGCGGGCGGGGGCGGGGGTCTCGTCTTCTTCCCCGGCCAGCAGGTTGCTGTCATCTTCGGCGCTGTCCGCTTCGGCCTCTTCGGCGTCTGCGCCCAGGCTGCTGAAGATGCCGTCTTGCGCCTCGGCCTCTTCTTCTTCGCCTTCATCGTCACCGGAGGCTTCTTCGGTGCCGGCCGCTTCTTCTGCTTCAGCTTCTTCCGCGACGGTGTTCAGGTCCAGGCGGTCCAGGGCGCGGGCGATTTCGTCGTCGGCTTCGTCATCGAAGTCCGGCGCGCCGTCATCCTCCAGCAGCGCGCTGGAGACATCGTCCTTGACGCTTTCCAGCACGTCTTCGGCGTGCTCGTCCTCGCTGAACTCCTCGGCAGGGGTCTGGGCCACCACGGCGCGGATGCGCTGCAGCTTGGCGGCGATGCTGTCGGCGGCGGGGGCCGGGGCTTCGGCCTCAACCGGTTCCGCCTCGGCCTCAACCGGTTCCGCCTCGGCCTGCGGCTCTTCGGCCTCGGCTTCCGCCTCGGTGGTTTCCAGCAGTTCAACGGCGGGGGCCGGCTCTTCTTCGCTTGCGGTTCCAAGCACAGCGGCGATGGCTTCTTCGGCTTCGGCTTCGGCTTCGGCTTCGGCTTCGGCTTCGGCTTCGGCTTCGGCTTCTGCCTCTGCTTCGGCGGCGGCTTCCGCGGCTTCCTCTGCTTCGGACTCTACCTCTGCCGCCGCGTCCTCAATCTCTGCGGCGGCGGCCTCGGCTTCCACTGCGACCGCCTCGGCGGCGGCTTCGGAGATGTCTGCGGCAAGAGTGTCTGCGGCGGCGGCTTCGGAGATGTCTGCGGAAAGAGTGTCTGCGGCGGCGGCGTCTTCGGCAGCGGCTTCGCTCACGGCAGCTTCCGCTTCGGCGGCCGGTTCCTCTGCCGGGGCAGGGGCGGGCGCGGGCTGTTCGGCCACCGGTGCGGCGGCCGGAGCCGGGGCCGGTGCGGGGGCTTCGGCAGGAGCGGCTGCACCAAGCGCCGGGGTGGCGGCGCGCAGGTGGATGCCGCCCTCGCTGGTGCGGGCTTCGACCTGGCGGGCAATCTCGCGCTGGGCGATGCGGGCCAGCATGTCGGCGTCGGGCTGCGGGGGTTCGGCGCCGAAGTAGCGGTCATCCGCGGCAAGGTCGCGGAAATACTCGGCAATGGCCTTCATTGTGCCGAAGGAGTCCTCGAACCCTTCCAATGTGCAGGAAAAGGTTCCATAGGATACGGTCAAGACTTTGTTGTTGTGTACCATCAGCTCGCTCGTCTTCGTCACATCTGCTGCCGTTCACCATAAAGGCTGGAAGGACCAATTTTGCTCGAATCCGTGCAATTGATCGTATCATTTTGTGTTCACAATGTGACCTGTTTCCAAATCAGGCAGGAATACCGCCCATGACCGCGAAGATTGTTGATGTTTCGGAACCAATCACCCTGGTCGGCGGCGGCGAGGTGGCCTCTGGCGCGCTGGCGGAGGCTTTGGCGCTGGCGCCGGTGCTGGTGGCGGCTGATGGCGGCGCCGCGGCGGCGCTGGCGGCGGGGCATCTGCCTAGGGCGGTGATCGGCGATTTCGACTCGCTGAGCGATGCGGTGCGGGGCCAGCTGCCGCCGGATGCGCTGCACCAGGTGGCTGAGCAGGACAGCACCGATTTCGACAAGGCGCTGAGGATGATAGCGGCGCCGGCGGTGCTGGCGGTGGGGTTCCTGGGGGCGCGGGTGGACCACCAGCTGGCGGCGTTCAGCACCCTGGTGCAGGGGCATGAAACGCCCTGCGTGCTGGTGGGCGGGACGGAGGTGATTTTTCACCTGACCCGGGCGGTGGAGCTGCCCGCGGAAGCGGGGGAGGTGATCTCGCTGTTTCCGATGCAGCAGGTGACGGGGCGGTCCGAAGGGCTGGAGTGGCCCATCGAGGGGCTGCGGATGTCGCCGATGGGGCGGATAGGCACCTCGAACCGGGCAACAGGCCCTGTGCGGCTGGAGCCGGAGGGGCCGGGGCTGCTGGCGATTGTGCCGCGGCGGCTGCTGGCGGATGTGCTGGAGGCGCTGCGGCTGGACCGCTAGGCTTCAGGCGGGGTTGATGCGCTCTTCGGTTTCCGAGGCCTTGCGCTCGCGCATCACCGCGTAAAGCCCTGCGCTGATGGTCAAGAGGATGCCGAAAGCCGCGAGGGTGTTCGGGAGTTCCGCGAAGATCAGCCAGCCGAAGAACACCGCCACCGGGATTTCCAGGTATTGCATCGAAGCAAGGGTGGAGGTGGGGGCAAAGCGCAGACTCCAGGTCATCAGCAGATGCGCAACGGTGCCGAGCGCGCCGGCTGCGGCCAGCAGGGTCCAGGTGTCCTGCGGCGGCGGCGCGGTGGAGAGGGCGGTGATACCGGCGGCATCGCCGATCAGGAACACCGGCGTCAGCAGCACGGTCCCCATGACGCCCGCCACGGCCTGAACCGAGACCGGGTCGGTCTCCTTGGCGATCTTGCGGGTGATCAGCATGAACAGGGCAAAGATCACCGCCACCAAGAGCGGCCAGAGCGCGTTCCAGCCGACCGCGGCAAAGCTGGGCTGAATGACCAGAAGGGTGCCGGTGAAACCCACGATGCAGGCGCCGAGGCGGCGCAGGCCGACCTGTTCCTTCAGGACGTATTTGCCCAAGAGCAGCATCAGGAAGGGCATCACGAAGGCAATCGCCACCGCATCCGCCAAGGGCAGGTATTTGAAGGCGGTGAACATGGCGCCGATGCCGCCCATCTGCAAGAGCGTGCGCAGGAACAGCAGCGGCGCCACCCGGCGCGACAGGCTGAGCGGCAGCCGCAGGGCCAGGGCCAGCGGCAGCAGGATCGCGGCCTGGGCGGCAAAGCGGATGAAGACGATCTGCGCAACCGGCACCCGGTCGGTCAGCAGCTTGGCAATGGCGTCGCCCAGCGGGATCACCATGCAGAAGCCCAGCATCAGGGCGATGCCGAGAAGGGGCCGGTCCTGTGTCATGGCGGCAGGCTATGCGGGGCGGGGGAAACTTACAAGGTGGGGTTGAAAGCGGGGCGGCTTGCGGCAGTAGACCCCGGGCCGCTTGCGGCCCGGTTCGCGCCCGCCCCCCAGGGCGGGCGCGAAACGCCCACCCTCGGTGCCGGGCGCGAACCTTTGTTTGGTTGTCCCGACGGGGGCAGTTTTGGACTTGAAACTCAGCAGTTCGGCACGTTCACGGCGAGGCCGCCGAGCGAGGTTTCCTTGTACTTGTCGTGCATGTCGGCGCCGGTCTGGCGCATGGTCTCGATGCAGGCGTCCAGCGGCACGAAATGCTGGCCGTCGCCGCGCAGCGCCAGGGATGCGGCGGAGACCGCCTTGATCGCCGCCAGACCGTTGCGTTCGATGCAGGGCACCTGCACCAGGCCCTTCACGGGATCGCAGGTCATGCCCAGGTGGTGCTCCAGCGCGATCTCGGCTGCGTTTTCCACCTGCTCGGGGGTGCCGCCCATGACGGCGCAGAGGCCGGCGGCGGACATTGCCGACGCGGAGCCGACCTCAGCCTGGCAGCCGGCCTCGGCGCCGGAGATAGACGCGTTGTATTTGACCAGGCCGGCAATCGCGGCGGCGGTCAGCAGGAAATCCTCGACGTGGCTTTCCGACGAGCCCGGCACGTGGTCGAGGTAGTAGCGGATCACCGCGGGCAGGGTGCCTGCCGCGCCGTTGGTCGGCGCGGTCACCACCTGGCCGCCGGCCGCGTTTTCCTCGTTCACCGCCATCGCGTAGACGCTCATCCAGTCGTTGATGGTGTGCGGCGCGGTCAGGTTCTTGCCGCGCTCGGCCATCAGCGCGTCATGGATGCCCTTGGCGCGGCGGCGGACCTTCAATCCGCCCGGCAGGATGCCGTCGCGCTCCAGTCCGCGGTTGATGCAGTCGTTCATCACCTGCCAGATGCGGGCGGTGCCCTTGGACAGGCTCTCGGGGCAGCCGCGGGCGATTTCGTTGGCGCGCTTCATGTCCGCGATGGACTTGCCGCTGGCCTTGGCCATCTCCAGCATTTCGGCCGCGGATTTGAAGGGGAAGGGAACCGGGTCGCCCTCGTCGGTGGCCTTGCCTGCGGCCAGTTCCTCCTCAGTCACGACAAAGCCGCCGCCGATCGAGTAGAACACCTGTTTCAGGATCACGTCGCCCTGGGCGTCGGTGGCCATCAGGATCATGCCGTTGGCGTGGCCCGGCAGCGCGTGATCATAGTCGAAGATCATGTCGGCCTTGGGGTCGAAATGCAGCGCGCCCAGACCCTCGGGGTGCATGGTGTGGGTCTTGTCCAGCTCCGCCAGGAAGGCCTCGGCTTTCTCGTCGTCATAGTCATGGGCGACAAAGCCGCCGAGGCCGAGGATGGTGGCGCGGTCGGTGGCGTGGCCGACGCCGGTGAAGGCGAGCGAGCCGTGCAGCGAGGCGCGCAGGCCGTGGAATTCAAAGGGCGAGGCGCGCATCATGTCGAGGAACCGCGCGGCGGCAACCATCGGCCCCATGGTGTGGGAGGACGACGGGCCGATGCCCACTTTGAACATGTCGAAAACGGAGAGGAACATTAGGTGGCTGATCCTTCTGGGGGATTGGCGTAGGCCGGGGATGTGAACGGGGTGGCGCCGAGGCCCTCGGCCTCGCGTGCCACAGTAACGGCGGGGCGGCCCTCCAGCCCGGCGCAGAGGCGCTGCAGGCTGGGGTAATGGGCCAGGGTGAACCAGGTTTTGTCGGCCTGCGCCGGATAGAGCGCCATCCAGCGCATCTGGCAGGCCAGGTAATAGTCCAGCACCGAGGGCTGCGGCGCGCCGAGCCAGGCGGGACGGGCGGCGGCGGCCTGGTCGAGGCTGGTCAGATGCACATGCAGGCGCTGGCGCAGCACGGTTTGCAGCTGCTGCTGATCGGCTTTCTCCGCGCCGATGTATTTCTCCGGATAGAACAGCATCCGCAGGTCGGCGTGCAGCGTGTTGGAGGCGAACACCAGCCATTTCAGGAACGCCGCGCGGTCGGCGCTGCCGGGCTGCGGCGCCATCGCGCCGTGGCGTTCGGACAGCCACAAGAGGATGGCGGCGGTCTCAAACAGCGGCCCGTCGGGGGTTTCCAGCACCGGGATCAGCCCGCCCGGGTTCAGCGCCCGGTATCCGGGGCTGTTCTGCGCCTCTGCCCGGCGGTCGACCAGCACGGTTTCATAGGGCTGGCCAAGCTCCTCCAGCACCAGCCGGATGACCAGTGAGGCGTTGTCGGGGGCGTAATGCAGGCGGTATTCGGGCTTCATGGCGCAATAATATGACGCAGACCGGCGGAATATGTGTCCGTTTCCGGCGTTTCCAATAGGAAACCCGCCTTTGTGATGCATGTTTGCCAAACAGGCGCCCAAGCGGCGGAAAGCGGCCGTTCAGGCCCGCCGCAGCGATAGGCTGGTCATAGCCCATTTTACCGGATGCTGCAGCTTGCATGAACGTCGACTTTCAGATTCCCATGGGGACGCCACCGGCGACAGGCAGGTTTATACCGGTGACATACTGTCCAGCCGGACTAGCCAAGTATGCTACGGCATTTGCAACATCATCCGGTAGGCCGGCAGAACGGAGCGCAACACTTGCATACCGGCGTTTTCGTACCGCCTCTAAACTTTCCCCTGCTTCTGCCGCTAGCCGTTCATTTGCCGCCTCGTGCATGTCGGTTGCTATGTAGCCGGGGCAAACGGTGTTGCAGAGAATGCCATCCGGACCGAACTCTGCCGCAAGCGTCTTTGTAAACCCCACGAGCGCGTGTTTCGTCGCCGTATATGCTCCGAAGCCCGGCTCTGCTCCCAAGCTCCCAGTTGAACCTATGTTAATGATCCGACCACCGCCATGCTTTTGCATATGAGGTATGACCGCTTGTGACAGCATCATAGGCCCCAGCACGTTCACGCGGTAGCTCATTTCCCATTCGTTCGGGGTGGTTGTCAAAAAATCCGCTGAGCCTGCAAGGGAACTTGCATTGTTAACGAGAATGTCCAAACTGCCAAAGTCGGAGATACAACGGTCAACTGCCGAGGATATCTGATCCGCATCGGTCACGTCGAGCGGCAGTGCCAACGCGTCTGCCCCGGTATTCCGAATGTCCTGTGCAATCTCATCGAGCCGCGCAAATGTGTTGTCTACGGTGGTTGGGGCGAGGCGATCCGTCACAACAACTTTTGCGCCATCGGCAGCCAATCTCATCGCTGTTGCGCGACCGATCCCCCGTAGGGCGGATGCGCCAGTAACCAGCGCGACTTTTCCATTCAATTGGTTCATCAGCATAAAAGGGAACGAAACATTATCCGTGTCAAACGCTTAAGATGGTTTCAGAGGAATTGCCGTGTTGGCCAAACGAAAAATCTGGATGAAGCAGCCTTTGGTGAAGCCGCAGCGAACGGCAAGTTTGTCCCGCACAGCGGGCGTTCAGAAAAGCCGCAGCCAGCAGCCGGTTCGTGGCAGGTTTGCTTGAAACGCGGGGCTGGCCGCTGCCCGGAGGGCGATAACCGGCTCAGAGGCGGCGGGCGGCGCCGTCTGCGCCGGCGGCGCCGGTCTTCGCCGCATAGGCGCGGACCAGGCGGATCATCATCATCGCCAGCCCGTCCGGGCGCAGGTCGGTGCCGCGGATGCGGGCTTGATGATGTGAATGCCCCTTGCGGGCAAGGCCTGGACACACCGCCCATGCGCCGGCCTGCGGGGGGGCTCATTTCGCCATCAGCCCCGGCAGCCAGGTGCCCACAGCGGGCTGCCAGACAATCAGCGCCAGCACCGCCAGCTTGATCACCAGGAAGGGCGTGACCGCGGCATAGATATGCTTCATCCCGATGCCCTCGGGGGCGACCCCGCGCATCACGAAGAGCAATAGCCCGAAGGGCGGGGTCAGGAGGCCGATCTCCATGGTCAGCAGATACACCACGCCCAGCACCAGCTCGTTGATGCCCATCTGCGCGGCCAACGGCACAAACACCGGCACGGTCACCATCAGCATCGAGACCTGATCGACGAAGCAGCCGAGCAGCAGCAGGATCACGATCATGCCGATCAGCACCATCGCGGGGGTCGGGTCCACCGCGTTGATCGCCTTGATCAGCCCGTTGGTGGCGCCGCTGAACGACAGCACCTGGGCAAAGGTCTGGCTGGCGGCCATGATGAACAGGATCATCACCGACAGCTTCACGGTTTCCATCAGCGCCCTGCCAACCTTTTCAAAGGACAGCGACCGGTAGGCCGCGCCGGTGGCGAGCGCGGCCAGGCAGCCGAGCGCGGCGGATTCCGTTGGCGTTGCGAACCCCAGCAGCAGGCTGCCGATCACCACGGCGAACAGCACCGACAGCGGCGCCACATAGATCAGGAAGGGCCGCCAGCGCTGTCCCAGGGTCATCTGCGGCAGATCGTCGGGCGGTGCCGCCTTGGGGTCGAGCAGGCTGCGGGCCACGATGTAGACCACAAAGGCCGCCGCCAGCAGCAGCGCGGGCATGACGCCCGCCAGCAGCAGGCCGGCGATGGAAATCCCCGCCAGGCTGCCGACCAGAACCGCCAGCGCCGATGGCGGGATGAGCATGGCAATGGCGCCCGAGGCCATGATCGGCCCCATCGCCATGGTCGGGTGATAGCCGCGCTGCAGCATCCCCGGCATCAGGGTCGATCCCAGCATAGCGGTATTGGCGATGGTCGAGCCCGACAGCGCCGCAAAGATGGTGCCGCCGAACACGGTGACCACCGACAGCCGCCCGGGCACCCGTGTGACCACCCGCTCGATCGCGTCGATGGCGCGGTGGGCTATGCCGGTCTGGAACAGGATTTCGCCCATCAGGATGAACAGCGGGATCGGCGCCATCTGGAAATTGGCCACCGACTGGGTTGCGTTGCGCGCCAGCTGCAGCAGGCCGCGGTCGCCGCCCAGCACCTCGTAAGCGCCGATCATGGTGACGGTGATGAAGGCAAAGGCCACCGGCAGGCCGATCAGCAGCAGCGCGGCCAGGCCGCCCAGCATCAGCGAAAGGGTGAGGATCCAATCCATCGGCAGTCCTTTCAGAGGCCGGAGAGCGGCGCGTCTTCCACCGCGGGGCGGAAGATCTTGCGCAGGAATTCAAGGGTGCACAGCGCCATCGACAGCGGCAGCACCGTCAGCGTCCACCATTCCGGGAAGGTGAAGGCGGTGCGCACCATGGAGCCGCGGGCGAAGGATTGCAGCAGCGCCTGCAGCCCTGCCCATCCCAAGACGGCACAGGTGGCGGCGCCCAGCAGGCAGGCTGCCAGTATGACCTTGCGGCGGGCGCGCGGCGGCAGGCCGTGGGTGATCAGGTCGACCTGCACATGGGCATTCTGGCGCAGCACCCAAGGGGCGCCGAGGAAGGCCGCCGCCATCAGACCGTATTCGATGGCGTCGAGCGCGCCGTAGATCACCGGCAGTCCGAGGTTGCGCAACAGGACATTGAGCGGGATCACCAGGGTGATCGCCGCGAGGATGGCAGCGCTGAGCACGGCCAGGCCGGTGAGCAGGATGCCGAAACTGCGGTCAAAGCGGGTCATGGGCGAGGAAGCGGGGCGGCGCGAGGCCGCCCCCGTCCCGTCACTTCAGCAGGCAGGCCTGCAGCTTTTGCGCCAGCTGCGGGTCTGTCTTCGTCACTTCGCTCCAGCCTTCGGCTTGTGCGGTCGTGCTCCACAGTTTGCCGTTCTCGCCCTCCAGGGTGATGGTCTTGATCCCGGCATCGGCCTGGGCTTTGGCCTCGGCCTCGTTGCGGGCGATGTTCTCGGCGTTCTGCTCTTCGATCCAGGCGGCGCCTTGTTCCAGCAGGGCGCGCTGCTCATCGCTGAGCCCGTTCCAGCTGTCGAGGTTGACCAGGAAGTTCACGTCCACCTGGTAGAAACCGGGGTCAACGCGGTAGGCGGTCTGCTCGTGCCAGCCGAGGTCCAGCACGCCCTGGCTGGGCCAGCCGTAGCCGTCGATCGCCCCGCGCTCCAGCGCGGTATAGACTTCGCCCGGTGCCGTGCGCACCAGGGTGGCGCCCAGTTTCTCGAACATGGCGCGGTAGACCGGCGTGGTGCGGATGGTCAGCCCTGTCAGATCCGGCCCTTCCAGCGGTTTGGTCAGATATAGATGATAATTCATGTGATCGCCGACGCGGGCGAGATATTTCACACCCATCTGATCCTGGTGGATCTGGTCGATCAGCTCGTAGCAGCCATTGGCGCGCTGGTCCTGAATGGTGTTCTGCGCCAGGTGCAGCGCATCGCCTGCGGGCAGCAGGTTCGGGTAGTAGGCGGTGGTGTTGTTGGCGATGTCGACGATCCCCGCCTGCACCGCGTTGCCCAGTTCAAAGGGCGGCACGGCTTCGGGGCCGCCGAGCAGGTCGATCTGCACGACCCCCTCTCCGTTTTCGTTCACCCAATCAACGAAGGCTTCGAAATCGCGGGAAAAAGTTGTTCCGGTGGCAAAGGCGGTCACCGCTTTCAGCGTGACTTCCCCGGCCTGCGCGGAAGCGGCGGCGAGTGAGGCGGCCCCCAGAAGGGCGGCGGCGGCAAGTGTGCGGATGGTCATGTCGGTCTCCCTGGCTGTGTGGCGGCGCGCAGACCGGGTGGTTTGCAGTCCCTTGTTTTTCCGGGCGCCCTTGGAAAAGCCTAGGTCTAGGCTGTCTCACCATCAAGCATGAAGTTTTAAGCTTCAAGTAAGTTTATATGCAAACGCATAAAAAAGTTCAGAGGAGCGGCTGTTCCGGGCGGCTGGCGGGCCAAGTGATTCGGGTTTTCCTGCATCCCCACTGCGCCGGAACGGCGGAAAGCGGCCTTTCCGGGGGGCGCACGGATGCCCATGCGCGGCCCCGGTGCTGCTTGCCCGGCGCCGGAGCGGCCGGGATCCCGCCGGGCGGCCCGGGCCAGCTATGCGGCGAAGCTCCGGATGGTCTTGAGCGCGCCGTCCAGGGCCGCCCCCGTTTCGTCCTGCAAGGCAGCTTCGCGCAGGCGGGCCACCCATTGCGGGCCATCTTCGCGGGCTGCCACCATGCGGGCGCCCTGCATCACCTTGTCGAATTTGGAATGGCCGCGGGCGTGGGTGTCAGAATACCCCTTGATAAGGCGGCGGCAGCGGATCACCTCGACCGCCATGCCATAACTCTGCGGCAGATGGCTAAGCGCGGTGGCGAGCCATTGGTCCAGATGCGCCTGCTCCTGCGCGTGGCGCAGGCTGCGGCGGCGCCAGCCGCGCAAGCCGCCCAGAAGATAGAGCATCAGGAACCCGCGCAGGCTGTCCGTGCGGATGCGGCGGCCCTTGTTGAACAGCCTGTCGAGGCGGGCCATCCACTTCGGGCTGCTTTCCACCCGCGCGCCCAGGCGGGCGGGGAACAGGCCTGCGATCTCCTCGGCGCGGGGGTGCAGGTAGTCGGTGAGAGTCATCAGCTTGCCCTGCGACCCCATCTGGCTCTCTATACGGCCGAAGCGGCTGCTGCGGGTTTTGAGGTCGGCAACACGGATCACGTCATCATAAGCCATTGCATTGGCGATGTATTTCGCCGCCTCGCGGCTAAGCTCATACCCCCGGTCCGCGCTGTCGCGGTCCAGCACGCCCTGCAGCCGGTCCAGGTATTCGGCCCCGTACGCCGTGTCCTGAAAATCCGCCACCTTGCGCAAACCCGGAGCGGCCATTTCCTGCACCGCGGCGGGCAATTGGGAAACCCGCGCCGCCAGCGCGTTCCAGGCGCGCAGGGTTTTGCCAGGTCCTTGGGGCTCTGCCGGGGCCTCCGTGGCGGGCGCCGCTTCCGGCCGCTCGCCTTGCTCCGCCAGGTCAAAACCGGCGGCAAAGGCCCGCAGGCTGGCCTCGACCCCTTTGCCGCTGGCGCGGATCGCCTCTTCGAAGGCGGACCGGGGGAAGGGCAGGGCGCCGGAGCCTGCCAGGGCGCCGAACAGCGAGGCGGAGATCACCGATCCCGCCCGCACCGCGGCGCTGTCCATGTCGGCCATCACCAGCTTCCTGGCCGCGGTTCCGGCGGCGGCGCGCACCTCGTCGGCATTGGCGATGCCGTCACCGGGCACCATCTTCTCGGAGACGGCCAGCGCGCGGTGGGTCGAAGCGATCAGCGTGGTGCGGTCCGGGGTCACGAAGCCGCGCATGATGGCGCGGCCGGCTTCCATCATCTCGGCAGCGATCATCACATCGACATCGCCCGGGGCCGGCGCCAGTGAGAACACCGGCTGCGCCACGCTGCCCGGCGCCATCTCGATGTAATAGATGGTGGCCCCGGTGCGCTGGGCGACGCCGGCCACGCTGGTGGCCTGGGCGCTGTATCCCTGGCTGCGGGCGAGGGCCTCGATCCAGTTGGTCAGCACCCCGCCGCCCTGGCCGCCGACGGCGAGAATGGCCAGCTTGATGACACCCTGCAGGCCCGGGGGGGCCGGGCGGGCGGCGACCGGCAGTACGATGGTCATGATGCGGTCCTCCCGGTGGCGGAGCCGTTGAAGGTCAGGCGCCGCGCCGCGCGGCGGCTTTGAAGCCAGGAGATCACGCGGCTGCGCAATCCGGCGGCCCAGCGTTCCAAGCCGCTGGGGTTATGCACCACCCGCGCCTCGTAGAAGGAGGGGCAGAGGATCGCCGCATCGGCCACCTCGCCGCAGTTGCCGCAGCCGACGCAGGTCTGGTCGATATGCGCCACCGGGTCGTCGCGCAGCGGGTCGTCCAGCTTTTTCAGCGACAGCGACGGGCAGCCCGAAAGCCGGATGCAGGCGTGATCGCCGGTGCAGACGTCCTCATCGACGCCGAAGCGGGGGATCTCCACCCGCGCGCCGTCCTTGATCGCCTTGTTGCGCTGCGGCTTTTCCCGCCGCTGCCGGTTCAGCATGCATTCCGAGGAGGCGACGATCACCTTGGGCCCGTCGTAATCGGTGGTGAGTGCCTCGCGGATGGTCTCGCGCATCCTGGTGACGTCATAGGTCCGGTCGATCTGCCGGATCCATTTGACGCCCGCGCCTTCCAGCGCCTTGGTGATCGGGTTGTTGGTCGATTTGCTGGCGTTCTTTGCGCGGCTGGACGGGATGTCCTGGCCGCCGGTCGCCGCCGAGTAGTAGTTGTCGACGATGACCGCCACGCTGTCCGACTTGTTGAACACCATGTTGCCGATCGAGCTGCTGAGCCCGTTGTGCCAGAAACCGCCGTCGCCCAGGATCGAGATCGCCCGCTTCTTGCCGCCGCCGTCAAAGGCCGCGTTCGAGGCAGGGCCCAGCCCGTAGCCCATCGTCTGCCCGCCGATTTCAAACGGGGGCAGCGAGGCAAACAGGTGGCAGCCGATGTCGGCGGAGATCTGATGCTTGCCCAGTTCCTGCTCGACCAGCTTCATCGAGGCGAAGATCGGCCGCTCCGGGCAGCCGGTGCAGAACCCCGGCGGGCGGATCGGCACGGTCTGGCTCAGGTCCGGGATCTCGGGCGCGGGCGCATTGGGCGCGCGCACCTGGCCGGGCAGCAGGTGGGCGGCGTATTTGCGGAAGAAGTCATCCAGCCCGTCCATCATCACCTGGCCGGTGTATTCACCCGCCTTGGGGAAGATGCCCTTGCCCTCCAGCTTTGTCTGGCTGCCTGCCTTGTAAAGCATGGCGCCCAGCTGCTGTTCGATGAATTCGGGCTGCCCCTCCTCGATCATCAGCACCGCGTCCTTGCCCTCGCAGAAGTCCAGAAGGTCGCTCTGCACCAGCGGGTAGGCCACGTTCATCACGTAGAGCGGCACCTCGGTGTTGCCGCTGAGATCGGCAAGCCCCAGCCGCTGCAGGGCGCGGATCACGCTGTTGTACATGCCGCCCAGGCAGATCAGCCCGGCCTTGCCCTGCTTCGGACCGAAACGCTCGTTCAGCCCGTTCTCCAGGATGTATTTCTCTGCCGCGGGCCAGCGGTTTTCGATCTTGTCCTGCTCATGCTGGTAGGACATCGGCGGCAGCACCACGCGGTTGAAATCGCGCTGCGGGTTCGACAGGGCATCGCGCACGGTGAGCGGCGGGCGCTGGTTGTCGCGGCAGTCAAACGTGCCGGTCACGTGACAAGAGCGGATCCGCACCATCAGCATCACCGGCGTGTTCGACGCCTCCGACAGGTCAAAGCCGTCGCCCACCGATTTCACGATCGACGGCAGATTGGGGCGCGGATCCAGCAGCCAGAACTGCGACTTCATCGCAAAGGCATAAGACCGCTCCTGCATGATCGAGGAGCCCTCGCCGTAATCCTCGCCCACGATGACCAGCGCGCCGCCGGTGACGCCCGATGAGGCCAGGTTGGCCAGCGCGTCCGAGGCCACGTTGACCCCGACCGAGCCCTTGAATGTCACAGCGCCGCGGATCGGATAATGGACGGAGGCCGCCAGCATTGCCGCGGCGGCGGCCTCGGATGCATTGGCTTCGTAGCGCACGCCCAGTTCGCCCAGCAGTTCCTCGGCATCGGCCAGCACATCCATCAGATGCGAGATCGGCGCCCCCTGGTAGCCGCCGACGTAGCCGACACCGTTTTCCAGAAGCGCCTTGGTGATGGCCAGAATGCCCTCGCCGGTGAAGGTGCTGCCCGCCCCCTTCCGCAGATGCTCGACCTCAGCCTTGAATGATCGTTCGGCCATTGGCGCCTCCGTGGGTTTACCAGAGAAAGGTTTCCGGGATCAAAACTGGTTCACACGCACGTTGCGCAGGATTTTCTGCAGCGTGGCGGTGAAGGCGCGCTGTTCGTCCGGCTCGATGCCCTTGAACATCTGCGCGCAGGCCTCTGCCACATGCGGCCAGAGCCCCTCGTGGGTTTCTCGGCCCTTTCTGGTCATGAAGATGCGGGTGGCGCGGCTGTCGTCGGGATCGGTCTTGCGCTCGATCAGACCGTCGCGTTCCAGCGCGTCAAGGGCGCGGCTGAGGGTGGATTGCTCCACCACGGCATAGACGGACAGGTCGCGGATCAGCAGCCCGTCCAGCACCGAGAGAACCGCCAGTGTCCGCATCTTGGCGGTGGTCAGCCCATGTGCGGCCATTTCCTCGCGCAGGGCCGCGTTGTAGCGGCCCATGATGCGGTTCATCAGGTAGGGCGGAAAGTTTTCCAGTCCGATTTCCCCCAGCCGCGGCAAGGGTTTGTTCTCTTCTGCGGGTGCGTGCGGGGGGGCGGTTTTTTCTGCCGTCATGCATTCATCCTTTCTGCCGGCTTCAGGCCGGGTCGGCTGCCCGGCCATCGATGCCGGTTCCGGGCGCCATGTGGGGCGCGGTGCCCGCCAGGTTCAGCTCCGCGGCACCAGGGCCAGGGCCCGGATCGGGCTGCCGGTGCCGCGCTTGATCTTGAGCGGGGCCGCGATCAGCAGCGCGCCCTTGGGCGGCAGCTTGTCCAGATTGGCAAGAGAGGCAAGGCCGAAGCAGTTGTCGCGGTGCAGCAGGTTGTGGGCCGGGTAGGGCGGTTCCATGCCGCCGGCCTGGCCGGCGTCGGTGCCGATGCACTGGCTGCCCCAGCCGGTGATTTTCTTCGACAGCAGGTATTCGACCGCATCCGGGGTCGGCCCGGGGCTGTGCGGGCCCGCGTCATCCGCATTCAGGAAGGCCTCTTCGTCGTGCGCGCGCTTGTCCCAATCGGTGCGCATCACCACCCATTCGCCCTCGCTGATGTCTCCGTGCTCTGCCTCCCATGCCCTGATCAGGTCTGCGGTCAGCAGGAAGTCCGGGTTTTCGGCGCTCTCCTTGGAGCAGTCGATCACGTTGACCGGCGCCACCAGGCGCTGCACGTCCAGCGTGTCGGTATAGCCGTCGCTGTAATCCTTGCCGGTGATCCAGTGGTGCGGGGCGTCGAAATGAGTGCCCGAGTGCTCGCCCAGAACCATCCAGTTCCAGGCGAAGAACGGGCCGTCCTCGTCGTATTCGCTGATTTTGTGGATTTCGACCTTGGGCGTGTTCCTGGCGAAGTCCTCTGGAAGGCGCAGGATCGGCGTCTCGGGGCCCAAGGTGCCGGAGCAGTCCACCACTTCGACCTTTCCCGACAGGATCATGGCGCCCAGGCCGTCCAGTGCATTGGCTGCAGTCATGTTCTCTCTCCTGTTGCGTGCGGTCTGAATGCCGCTTCGTGCTTCCGGTGAAACACTTCTAAACAAAATATACATGTATTTGCAAGTTTCCAAGAGGCTTGGCTTCTGGCGCTGCCGCTTGGCTGTGCGTTTCGAGCGCATCGGTTTCCGCAAGCGGCGGGTTTCCGGCCTGCGCAGTGCACCAGGCCGCAAGGGGCTGGCGCGTGGGGGCAGACGGGGCGTGCGCTTGGCCTGATTCCCGCTGCGGCCTGGTGGCGGCGTTTCCGCCTGGGTTTTGTTTGATATCATTAATTTTAGGCGGGTTTCGCTGGTGCGGTGGCCTTTGATGCCGCATCCAGCTGCGCTGCTGTGAGGGTTCCAGGCAAGCGTGGCCCAATAAGAGAGCATTGAGAAACGGCGCCCGCAAATCTGATTGGCGCGACACATCGGCGGCGCAAGCCGTGGAGAGCCGCTAATGTGATATGTCCTGGTGCTGGCGCCTCTCGTTTCGGGCGGATTGCTGTCAGGGGGAGTTAACATGCGTATGCATACAGTGTTGGCGCGCTGTGTTTGCTCTTGCAATCGCATCCGTCCAGGGCTTTGCCTGCACGCCCTGCGGTCTGTCACTGAGTGGTCGGCCGGCATTTCCCGATGAAAGGACTTGGATTGCATTGGAGCGGCTGCGCAGTTTGCCGGTGATCACCCCGCGCAGCGAGCTGGCGGAGCGCGTTTTCATATGCCTGGCCGCATGCCCCTGAATTCCTGTGCAACGGACCCCGTGTGAATGGAGCGGCGGTTTTGCTCCCTGGCTGGTGCGCTGCAAGAAGAGGCCGGCATGGCTCTGGCAATCAGTCCTGGCGAGGCGCAGGAGCGGCTGTCGACGCCCTTCGGCCGTCACCAGCCGCATATCGTGAGAGATTTCTTTGCTCACTGAATCCATGGCTGGTGACGAGAAGAACTGCGGGACGCGCCGGGCGATGTTTGGGATCTTGATCTCGCCCCAGCTTGGCCGGTCCGGCAGGCTCGCCTGACATTGCGTCGCGGCCGATCCAAAAGGGGCGAGATTGCTGTTCCCTGAACCGGTTTGTCGCCGACCCGGGTGCAAACTGCGTCTCAGCTGACATCAATCTTGTATACTGACCGTTCTTCAATCTCGTCCCAATCTAGTTCCAGCCCGAGTCCGGCACCCGTTGGCGCGTTGACGTAGCCATCGGCGTCGACCTCAATCCGCCCCAGCGCGTCAACCTGGAACTCCGAATAGGGAACCGGCATCTCGAAGTAATCGCAATTATCATTCGAGAGCATCAAGTGCAGGTTCGCGGCCATGGACAATGCGCAGCCCCAGCTCTGAAATTCGACGTTGTAGCCATTCGCTTCTGCCAGCGACAGAACCTTTCGTGCCGGCGTCAGGCCCCCGGCCGTCGTCGCGTCAATGCGCACTCGGTCCCAGCAGTCATGGCGCATTGCATGGGCAATGTTGGCCAGTTCCACGATCGAGTTTCCGGCAGGAAGGATGGTCATGTCCGTGCGGCGGCGCAGTTCGCGGTAACCATCCAGATCATGATCCGGGAACGGCGCCTCCAGCCAGACAAAGCCCATGTCGCTCATTTCCCGCGCGACGCGCAGTGCGGATTTGTGCGTGTAGTAGGCATCGGCATCGAACATGAAGTCCAGCCCCTGCCCATGAAACTCCTTATGCACCAGCCGCATCATTTCGAGGTCGGCTTCGGGCTCGCATTTGTAGTGAAACTTGAACGCTGAAAAGCCCTGTTCCCTGAGTTCCTCAATGAGGCCAACATAGTCACCAGGGCCATCCAGTACCTGCGTTGAAGCATATGCTTTGACGCGGTCCCGCGCGCCTCCGAGAAACATGTAAAGCGGCATGTTCGCGCGTTTCGCTGCAAGGTCCCACATCGCAATGTCCAGCCCGGCGATAGCGGTGTTCGGCACCGAAAGGTTGCGGAGCTGCATCCATTTCCAGATGCTTTCGCGGCGCAGCGCGGCGCGTCCCAGGAGGCCCTTGAGAAGCGGGCGCATCCCCTCTGCGACGGCCCGGTCGAAGTCGTTTTCTGTGCAGGAAAAAACTCCGCCGGCACCTTCGATCCCATCGGATGTGGTGACCCGGGCAATGGTGTTTGTGGTGAGAAGCCCCGGCATGGTCGGCGACCAGGAAAAGCGGGGAACTCCCGTGTCCACCACGTAGACCCGGATCCGTTCAATCCGGCCGATGCTGTCTTCGATGCGCGCGCTCATGAGTGGTTTCCCCTCGCTCCAAACCGGGAGACGAATCGTCTCCGTTGATGCGCTGAGGCATTACCGATGAATAATTGCCATTTCTAACGAATATTTTTCATCACATGCCTTTCGGACCTTCGCCGGCCGCTCCTGGGCAAGCGCCACCCCCATGCGAGAGGCTGCAGAAAGGCCGATTGGATCAGCTGCGGCCGCGAACCGCGGACAGGCAGGAGATCACGTCGGCGATCTGCTGGTCCGAGGGGCCTTCGGCCCGGTGCAGCAGGTAGCAGGGCAGGGAGAGGGCTTCGGACCCCTGCACAAGCTGCAGCCGCCCGCGTTCAAGGTGATCGTCCACCACATATTGCGGGAACAGGCCGCGGCCGCCGCGGCGAAGCAGGTACCGCAACCCCATCATGCAGTTGCCCAGAAACAGGCTCTGGCGCTCGGACTGTGCGGTGACACTCTCGACGTAGTGCTGGTATTCCTTGCCCAGTTCCAGATTGATGAAAAGAGGCTCTTCCTGCTCCGACGCTCCCGGGGTTTCGACATAGGCCAGCCGCTCGGGAGGGAGTTCCCGGCAGCTGACCCGGGGATCGCTCACCTCCTCGTGGGTGAGCGCGATGTCGAGGATGTGGTTCATCACCGCATCACTCACATTGAGGATGTGGTCGAAGTTCAGGGCGAACAGCAGCTTGCCGAAGGATCGCTCAAGCTCGATTGTCAGGTCGACAAGCAGAGGGTCCCAGATGCTCAGCTGAGCCCCAATGCGAAGCGCGGTCCGGTTCGACAGCCGCTCAGCCAAGTCGCTGGACGCGATTTTCCATAAGGAGATCATTTCCTCGGCGAACGGCTGAAACTCCTGCCCGAAGGCCGTCAGCCTGGTGCCACCGGCCCCGCGCTCGAACAGGCGGTTATTCACCGCCGCTTCCAGCGAGCGGATCCGTGCGCTTGCCGTGGTCTGGGTAATGCCCTGTTGCCTGGCGGCGGCGTGGAACCCCCCTGTTTCAACAATGGCGAGGAAGGTTTCGATGGCTTCTAGCTGCATACCGAAAGGTATTTCACATCAGAGTGATGGAATCAATTCGTTTTTCCTTGCAAAGGCGGGCAGCTATAGTGCCTGGCCAAAGGAGGACGTGCGATGAACAACAAGCATCAGCCCAAATGGAGAGAGTGTCCGGTCTTCTGTGTATGACTGATCCGGTCCATGCTTCACCGAAAGGAAGCATGAATGAGCATCTCGAAAGAAATCCTGGACGAATTGCTGAAGGGCGTGGAGCGCCCTGAAGACCTGCT
>NZ_JBFCVS010000023.1:0-53801 GCF_040704725.1 Leisingera sp. JC11 | reverse complement strand
GGCGGGGGGGGGTGCTGAACCTGAAAACAAAAACGCCCCCGCCGGTGTGGCGGGGGCGCCTTTGGGCCAGGCGTTCGGAGAGGGAGGAGGATCCGTCAGCCGGCCGGGAGATCACTTGCCGTAGACGTGCTCGCGGGCGGCGCCGGGAATGGCGCAGCGGCTGAGGCCGATGTCGGCCAGATCGCGGGCCGAGAGCGCGCGCAGCGCGTGGACGGTCTGCCGGTATTCGCGGCGCAGCTGCCAGTTCCGGATCAGGCCGGACACGATGCCTGCCAGGCGGGCGGGGATGCCGGCGGAAACCGGCGCGGTGAGAGTCGAATAAGCCATTGTTCTTGTTCCTTCGCAGCGCTGCCGGAGCGTGCCTCCGGCGCGTCGCTTGATCTGTTCGTCTGAGGTGAACGGGAGATAAGGATGGCCCGGCGGAGGTGCAACGGGCGCTTTGGTCTGGCGGCTATGCCGGGCACGCATAGCACAAATGCGTGAGGGATCTTGAAAGCCGGCAAAAGAAAACGCCCCCGCCCCGGATGGGGCAGAGGCGCTTTGGCCCGGGCATGAAGAGGAGGAGGAGAGGAGCGCCCGGGAGAAAGGGAATTCTTAGCCGTAGACGTGCTGGCGCGCGATGTCGGCGATGTCGCTGCGGCGGACGCCGATGTCGGACAGCTCGTGGTCGCTCAGCGCGTCCAGCTCATTGTAGGTGCGCTGGAATTCGCGGGCTTTTGCCCAGGAGTCGATCAGGCCTTCAACGGAAGCGCGGATACGGGCGGTGAGGCTGTGGCCGGTGTGTGCAGCGGAGATAACATGTGCCATCGTTCAGGTCCTTGTCTCTGAAGCCGGGCCTATTCCCGGCGGTCTGTGTTTTGGTCTTTTGCTGTGACACCGAGATAGGACCGGGGCCTGAGTCGAACAACTGACGCAACCGGCAAGCCGCTATGCACGCGCTGCAAGTGGCTTGTTGCCGGGTTAACCGCCCTTTCCGCCACTAGAACGCGCTCCGCAAACGAAAAACGCCCCCGGTTTCCCGGAGGCGTTTTCCAAAGTCAGTGCTCGAAAAGGGGCTTAGCCGCGCTCTTCGATGATCTGAACCAGGTGCGGGATCGAGTTGACCATGCCGCGCACGGAGGGGGTGTCCTCCAGTTCGCGGGTCTTGTGCATCTTGTTCAGGCCCAGGCCAACCAGGGTTGCGCGCTGTTTGGCGGGGCGGCGGATCGGCGAGCCGATCTGCTTGACGACGATGGTTTTTGCCATGTCTCTCTACTCCTTACACTTCAGCTTCGGCAGCTGCCGGTGCGTCGTCCCGCTTGGGCAGGATGTCGGCGACCTTTTTGCCGCGGCGCTGAGCCACCGAGCGCGGGCTCTGCTCTTTCTGCAGGCCGTTCAGGGTGGCGCGGATCATGTTGTAGGGGTTCTGCGAACCGATCGACTTGGAGACCACGTCCTTGATGCCCAGCATCTCGAACACGGCACGCATCGGGCCGCCCGCGATGATACCGGTACCTTCCGGTGCGGTCCGCATCACAACTTTGCCTGCGCCGTGACGGCCGGACATGTCGTGGTGCAGGGTGCGGCCTTCTTTCAGCGGCACGCGGATCATCTGGCGCTTCGCCTGCTCGGTCGCCTTGCGGATCGCCTCGGGCACTTCTTTCGCCTTGCCCTTGCCAAAGCCGACGCGGCCTTTCTGGTCGCCAACGACAACCAGGGCTGCGAAGCCAAAGCGCTTACCGCCTTTTACGGTTTTCGACACGCGGTTGATCGCGACCAGGCGATCTGCAAATTCCGGTGCCTCTTCACGCTCGCGGCGGGGGCCGCGGCGGTTTTCACGTTCTGCCATCAGGCATTCCTTTCATAGGGCGCCAGGCGCCTGTTCTATCAATCCTTGGTGAACCCGGAACAGGTCCGGTCTCCCGGATCATCGGGGCAGCCCCAAGAGGCTGCCCGCATGGGATTAGATCTTCAGGCCGCCTTCACGCGCAGCGTCGGCCAGAGCCTTCACCTTGCCGTGGAACAGGAAGCCGCCGCGGTCGAAGTAGGCTTCGGTCACGCCAGCCGCTTTTGCGCGCTCGGCGATCGCTGCACCAACTTTGGACGCTGCGTCGATGTTGTTCTTGCCGACAACACCGAGATCTTTTTCCAGGGTCGACGCTGCTGCCAGGGTCACACCGCGCAGGTCGTCGATCAGCTGAACAGAGATGTTCTTGTTCGAACGGTGCACGGACAGACGCGGACGGCCCGCGTTCACTTTGCGAAGCTTGTTCCGGACGCGCAGCCGGCGCTTCAGAAACAGGGTACGTTTGCTGTTTGCCATTTTGCTGGTCCTTACTTCTTCTTGCCTTCCTTGCGGAAGATGAACTCGCCCTTGTAGCGGATGCCCTTGCCTTTGTACGGCTCGGGACGGCGCCAGTCGCGGATTTTCGCCGCCACTTCGCCCACCTGCTGCTGGTCGATACCTTCCACAACGATTTCAGTCTGCTTCGGTGCGGTGATGGTGATGCCATCGGGTGCAACGAAGTCGACGTCGTGGCTGTAGCCCAGGTTCAGCTTCAGGGTGTTGCCCTGCATCTGAGCCCGGTAACCCACACCCTGGATCTCCAGCTCTTTCTTGAAGCCCTGGGTCACACCGGTCACGAGGTTGGCCACCTGAGTGCGGGACATGCCCCACTGCTGACGGGCACGCTTGGACTTGCCGCGCGGCTCGATGGTGACAACGTTGTCGTTCACGGAGAGGGTGACGTCGTCGGTTGCGGTGAAGGTGCGGGCGCCTTTCGGGCCTTTCACTTCGATGGTCTGGCCGGACACAGAGGCGGAGACGCCGCTGGGCAGTTCGACCGGTTTCTTACCAATACGGGACATTGCGAGGCCTCCTTAGAAGACGGTGCAAAGCACTTCGCCGCCAACGTTGGCTGCGCGTGCGTTTGCGTCCGACATCACACCCTTGGGGGTGGAGACAATCGACACGCCCAGGCCCTGGCGGACCGACGGGATGTCATTGACGCCCATGTAAACGCGGCGGCCGGGCTTGGAGACCCGCTTGAGCTCGCGAATGACAGGTTCGCCGTCGAAGTATTTCAGGCTGATTTCGATGGCCGGGTGGCCATTTTCACCAGTGGTTTTCTCATAACCGCGGATGTAGCCCTCGTCTGCCAGCACGTCCAGCACCCATGCCCGCAGCTTGGAAGCCGGGGTCATGACGGTGGATTTGCCGCGCATCTGAGAGTTACGGATACGGGTGAGCATATCGCCGATAGGATCGTTCATATCAGTCTCTCCCTTACCAGCTCGATTTCACCAGGCCGGGGATCTGACCAGCAGAGCCCAGCTCGCGCAGCGCGATACGGCTGATCTTCAGCTTACGGTAGTAAGCGTGCGGACGGCCGGTCAGCTGGCAACGGTTGTGCAGACGGGTTGCCGACGAGTTGCGCGGCAGTTTCGCCAGTTTCAGACGCGCCTTGAAGCGCTCTTCCATCGGGCGAGATTCGTCGTTTGCGATTTCTTTCAGCTCGGCACGCTTTGCGGCGTACTTTGCCACCAGGCGCTCGCGCTTCTTCTCGCGTTCGATCATGCTTTTCTTAGCCATGGTCTCTATCCTTCCCGCGCTTAGCTGTTGAAGGGCATGTTGAAAGCTTTCAACAGCGCCTTTGCTTCCGCGTCGGTTTTCGCGGTGGTGGCGATCACGATGTCCATGCCCCAGGCTTCATCGATCTTGTCAAAGTCGATTTCCGGGAACACGATGTGCTCTTTCAGGCCCATGGCATAGTTGCCGCGGCCGTCGAAGGAGGTGCCCGAAACACCGCGGAAGTCGCGGATACGGGGCATCGCAATGGTGATCAGACGGTCGAGGAATTCGTACATCCGGTCACCGCGCAGGGTCACCTTGGCGCCCATCGGCATGCCTTCGCGAACGCGGAAGCCGGCGATGGAGTTCTTTGCCACGGTGGTCAGAGCCTTCTGGCCCGCGATCGCGGTCAGGTCGGCCTGGGCGGATTTGGCTTTCTTGCTGTCTTTGACAGCAGCACGGCCGCAGCCGATGTTCAGAACGATTTTCTCCAGCTTCGGGAGCATCATGTCGTTCTTGTAGCCGAACTCTTCTTTCAGGGCGCCACGGATGGTGTCCTTGTAGAGAGTTTTCAGGCGCGGGGTGTAGGTTGCAGCGTCAAGCATCAGACAGTCTCCCCGGTGGTCTTGGCGAAGCGCACCTTCTTGCCGTCTTCCTCGCGGAAGCCGACGCGGGTTGCTTTGCCGTTGCTGTCCAGCAGTGCCAGGTTCGACAGGTCGATCGGCAGTGCCTTGGGCAGACGGCCGCCCTGGCTGTTTTGGGTCTGGCGGGTGTGGCGGATGGCCATGTTCACGCCTTCGACGACGGCTTTGCCGGCTTTCGGGTCAACGGAAGCAATGGTGCCTTCCTTGCCCTTATCGCGGCCTGCCAGCACGACGACCTTGTCGCCTTTACGGAGTTTCGCAGCCATGATTACAGCACCTCCGGAGCCAGCGAGATGATCTTCATGAAGTTCTTCGCGCGCAGTTCACGAACAACCGGGCCAAAGATACGGGTACCGACCGGCTCGTTGTTGTTGTTCAGGATGACAGCTGCGTTCCGGTCAAAACGGATCGCGGTGCCGTCTTCGCGGCGGACTTCTTTGGCGGTGCGCACGACAACGGCCTTACGGACGTCGCCTTTTTTCACGCGGCCGCGCGGGATGGCTTCTTTAACCGAGACGACGATGATGTCGCCAACGGAAGCGTATTTACGCTTGGAGCCACCCAGAACCTTGATGCACTGAACTCGGCGGGCGCCGGAGTTGTCAGCAACATCCAGATTTGTTTGCATCTGGATCATGTGGTTTCTCCCGACCTATGGGGCAGCGATGCGTGCTGGTATCCCCCAGGGTTTCGACTGACTGTTAAGTCTAGCCGCCAGGAGTCTCGGATGAGACTCTTAGGCTTCCAGAACTTCCCAGCGTTTCGTTTTCGATTTCGGCGCGCATTCGATGATGCGTACGGTGTCGCCGACCTTGAAAGCGTTCTTTTCATCGTGAGCCCGGTATTTCTTGGACTTACGGATGGTTTTCTTCAGAACCGGGTGCGTGAAGCGGCGTTCAACCGAGACGGTGATGGTCTGGGCGTTTGCGTCGCTGGTCACAACGCCTTGCAGGATACGTTTGGGCATTGTGTCGCTCCTTATTCGGCCGCTGCAGCGGCTTTTTCGTTCAGGATGGTCTTGACGCGTGCAGCATTGCGGCGGGCCGCCTTGATGCCTGCGGTCGATTCCAGCTGACCGGTTGCCTGCTGAAAGCGCAGGTTGAAGCTCTCTTTTTTCAGGGATGCGAGCATATCGCGGAGTTCATCCACGGTCTTCTCGCGCAGATCATTGGCGTTCATCGCCTTTGTTCCTTGTCCAAAGCACCAGAAGGCCCCGAGGGTCACCTTGTTACCTGGTGGGTTATGTCAACCGCCCGGAACGGGCAGCAAAAAAGAATCACCTGACCCGGATCCAAGGCGGATTGGGTTCAAGCGATGGGTCCCTATAGAGGAGACGGGGGTGAGGGGCAAGGGAAAGATTGGAGCACCCCAGGACTGCCCGCCAAAGGCGGTCAGATGATCTCATCCTCATCGAACATCGCGGCGCCGTCCAGCTGGGCGTTCAGGCTTTCGATGCGGCTTTCGGCCTCTTCCGGCGTCGCCACTTTTGCGATGTGGAACAGCGCGTCGCCCTCGTTGACGATGGGCATGTTGGCGCGGCCGATGATCAGGCCCGGCTGGCTGGCGGTCAGCTCCATCTCCTCCTCCCCGAAAGGGTCGGCGACGATGCCCAGCACATCGCCCTCCTCCACCATCTCGCCGGTGCTCTTGAAGGCGCGCAGCAGACCGCCTGCGGGCGCGCGCTCCCAGCTGCTGTCGCTGGCCTTGACCGGCACCGCCTCGGCCAGCGGCACGCCGTCCTCGGGGATCATGCCCAGGGCATGCATCACCCGCAGGATGCCCGCGACACCGACGCGGGCGGACTGCTCGTCAAACCGCAGCCCCTCCCCCGCCTCATAGAGCAGGATATCAACACCGGCCTTCTGCGCCTCCTTGCGCAGGGAGCCATCGCGCAAGGACGACCGGATCACCACCGGCGCGCCGAAGGCATCGGCATAACCCAGCGTCTCCTGCGACTTGGGCGACACCCGGATCTGCGGCATATTGGTGCGGTGGATGGCGGCGGAATGCAGGTCGATGCCCAGATCGCAGCGCGCCACCACCTCTGTCATGAACAGATGCGCCAGGCGGCTGGCCAGCGATCCGCCCTCGCTGCCCGGGAAGGAGCGGTTCAGATCGCGCCGGTCCGGCAGGTAGCGGGAGTGGTTGAGGAAGCCGAAGGTGTTGACGATCGGCACCACGATGAGCGTGCCCTTGAGCCGCGAGAACTGGCGGCTGCGCAGCAGGCGGCGGGCGATTTCCACCCCGATCACCTCGTCGCCGTGGATGGCGGCGGAGACAAACAGCGCAGGCCCCTCCTCCGCGCCGTGGATCACATGGGCGGACATGGTGACCGGCGTGTGGTCAGACAGCACGCTCACTGGCAGGTCGACCGTGCGGCGGGTGCCGGGCGGAATGTGGAAGCCGCCGATTTCAAAAGGGGAACGCCGCGCCATCCATACCTCCCGCAGAGTTACTCCGGGAAGCTAGGCGAGTTCCGGGGCTTTTACAATTGCCGCACCGTGTTGAGGATGGTTTCGAACTGCCAGCCGTCCGGGAGCCGGGGGAGCCAGAGGCGGGTCTCTGCCGCATGGATCAACATGGCGCCGCGGAACGTCCTGAGACGCTGGATGTCTTTGATGGCGACCTCACTGCAAGCGCCCTGCTTTTCCACCACCAGCACACGCTGCGTGGTGATAACGTAGGTGGCTGAGCGAAAAGCCCGGTGAACGAACAGCCAGAGCACCAGAGCAATCGGCGCACAAAGGACAACGACCAGAATTTCGGTCAGCGAGGGTGCGATGCGCGCATGGACAGCGTGAACAATCTGCTCGCCCTCCCGAACCGGGATCGGCGCATGGTCATACATTGGCAATGCCCGGTTTGCAGGTGAACCGCAGAGGAGCGCAAATCACTCCCACTTGTAATTGAAGCTCACCGAAATCCGCTCTTCCTCGGCCATGTTCATCGGCACCTCATGGCGCAGCCAGCTTTCCCACAGCAGCACGTCGCCCACGTCAGGCTTCATGTAGATGAATGGCTGCAGCTCGCGCCGGGCGTCCTTGGTGCGGGTGGGCGCCGCCATCATCCGGGCCGAGCGCGGGTCCTCCAGCTTGAGCGCCGAGGCGCCTTCGGGCATCGACACATAGGTGGTGCCGGAGATCACCGAATGCGGGTGCAGGTGGCTGGAGTGGGTGCCGCCCTCGGGCAGGATGTTGATCCAGAGGTCTTCCAGCTTCAGTTCGCGCCCGTCCAGATCGAACTCCAGATCCTTGGCAAAGGCGGCGACGTGCTGGTCCAGCGATTTCACCAGATCGGCAAAGATAGGAAAGCGCCAGGGCAGATCGGTCAGCGAAGCGTAAGAGGTATAGCCGGGATAGCCGTTGTCCTCGCACCAGTCCTGGCCTGCATCGTCGTCGCCGGCGATGACAAGGCAGGAGTTTTCCAGTTCCTGCGCGTCAATCGATGGTCCGTATTCGGACAATTGCGCGCGGTAGAGGCGGGTCACGAAGAGCGATTCAATCTGGGCCATGGCGCCGTCTTAGCGCAGCCCGCAGGCAAGCGCGAGACCCTCACCGAAGCCGGGTCCGGAAAGGCATCCGGCCCGCCTCGCGGGCCAGAGCTGCTGCCGCGCAGAAAAGTTCAATTTTCAATCCTAAAGCTCACGCTGCTTTAACGATTGCGAGCCATCGTGGATCAAAAAACCACCTCCCAAACCACAGAGAAATGGCCCAGTCGCATGAAGCTCAAATTTGCCGTCAGTACTGCTATCCTCTCCATCATCACCCTGGCCGGAGGCCTGATGGCCGTCCTGGCCGGCCTCCTGCTCTATTCGCACAATGTGCGTGACGGGATGCAGCAGCGCGTTGCCGCAATCGAGGCGGTCTACCTGAGCCTTGACGAAATCGAACTTGATTTCCTGATGGCCCGTCGCGCCGAGAAGGATTTCCTGCTGCGCCGGGACGAGAAGTACACGGCCCGCCACGCCGAAACGATGGCCAGGATCAGGACGTCATATGAAACCCTTGGCCGGCTGCTGCCGGAGATTGCGGAACTGTCCGGGTCGGCCCGGCAGCTGAGTGGCATCGGCACCGCTATTGATGCCTATGAAGCCAGCTTCGGCGCATTGGCCGGCAGCAACATCCGGCTGGGGCTGGATGAAAACAGCGGCCTGGAGGGGCAGCTGCGCACCGCGGTCAAGAATGCCGAGGGCACGCTGAAGACGCTGGATCAGCCGGTCATGCAGGTGAAGATGCTGATGATGCGGCGGCATGAAAAGGACTTCATCATGCGTCAGGCGCCGAAATACCTGGACCGCCTGAACGCCCGGGTGGAAGAGTTCCAGGCCTTTCCGGCCAGCTATTATGACAGCGCCGCCCAGCAGAAGGAGATCCTGGGGCTGATGGAAACCTACCAGAAGTCCTTTGCCGCCTATGTCGCGGAGTCGCTGCAGGAAAAGCAGCTGCGCAAGGAGGTGTCCGGCCACTATGCCGATGCCGAACCGCTGCTGGCTGCAGTCCATGAAGAGGTGCGCGCGCTGCTGGATCAGGTGCGGGCCCAGGGGGAGACCGTGAGCGCCGAGGCCCGGTCCAACGCCCTGCGGGCGGCCATCGGCGGTTCGGTGCTGTTCGTGGCGGTGGCCTTGCTCATGGCGCGCAGCATCGCCCGGCCGCTCAAGCGCGTTGACATCGCTCTGAAAAAAATGATGCAGAACGATTTCAGCGCCGAGATCCCCCAGACCCGCATCCGTGAAATATCGGCAATTGCCGGCGCAGTCGGCGACTTCCGCGATGCGGAAGCCGCCAAACAGCAGCTGACAGAAGAGATTTCCGGCGTCATCGCCGCCTGCGGCCGGGGCGACTTCTCGCGCCGTATCGCGGCCGGCGGCGGCCGCGACGGCGGGCTGGGCAACGGCGTCAACATGATCGGCGAAGTCGCGGAGAAAGGCCTGGGCGATGTTCTGACAGTGCTGGATGCACTCGCCGAGGGCGATCTGACCCGGCGCATGCCGGCCGGCCAGCAGGGCGTGTTCAAGGATATCTCCGCCGCCATCGACAACCTTGCCGGCAGCCTTGATGCCATTGTCCGGCAGCTGGCAGGCAGCAGCGAGACGCTGAACGACACCTCGCAGGAAATCGCCTCTTCGGTCGCCGATGCCTCGCAGCGCGGCGAATCCTCTGCCGCGGCGCTGGAGGAAACCGCGGCGGCGCTGCAGACGGTGCACGACACGGTTCAGGATACCGCCGGCAGCGCACAGGAGGCCCGCCAATTCGTCAATGACGCCCAAACCAAGGCGGAAGCCACCCGCGAGGTTGCCGAACAGACCGTCGCCGCCATGCAGCGCATCAAGGACTCCTCCGATGCCATTTCGAAGATCACCAGCCTGATCGACGACGTGGCCTTCCAGACCAACCTGCTGGCGCTCAACGCGGGGGTGGAGGCCGCCCGGGCGGGCGAAGCCGGCCGCGGGTTTGCGGTGGTTGCCTCGGAAGTGCGCGCGCTGGCGCAGCGGTCTTCGGACGCGGCCAAGGAAATCAGCGCGCTGATCAACAGCAGCCAGGCCGAAGTGACCGGCGGGGTGGAGCTGGTGGATGCCGCGGGCGAGGCGCTGGCGGCCATCCTTCAGACCGTCACCCAGGCGGCAGGGAAGGTGAACGAGATCGCCGAGAACACCACCGAACAGGCCAACAGCATTTCGGAGGTGAATGTGGCGCTGGAAGCGCTGGACAAGGATTCCCAGCGCAGTGCCGCCATGCTGGAGGAGACCGCAGCGGCAGGGCAGATGCTGCGGGACGAGGCCGCCAGCCTGACCCGCGCCATCGCCGGATTCCGCCTTGACCCCGGCGCACCGGCGGCGGCGGAAACGGGCTTGGCCGCCGCAGACCCGGCCCGCGCCGCCTGACGCGGCCCCTGCGCCGGGCCCGCGCGGGTCCGGTGCAGCACGCCTGCCGGGGGAGCCTGTTTCAGCCGTCGACCACCGTCATCGGGCAGCCCCGGTGCGCATTCGGCATCCCCACATGATGCGGGTTCTGCACCAGGTACCAGACCGGCGCATACCCCGGCGCCTGCGTGCGCGAATAGGTGCAGCCGTCCGGCGAGGTCCAATGCGCCGCCCGGCCGTCGCGCGACACGCTTCCCTGAGAGGTGAAGCTGTTCACAATATCCCGTTTCGCCACCGGGTTCCGGTAGTTGGTTGCGGGGCCGTACATATTCGACAGGTCGTTGCGGTCAAATTCCACGGCACCGCAGGCCGGCAGGCCTAAGCACAGAGTTGCAGGCACAATCAGACGTAACATTGGCTGTCCTCGCACTGAAATCACACACCAGTCCGGCCAGCGTCCGCAATGCGATTTTCCACTACAGGATGAAAGAGGCGCGCCGGAACAATCAAAGGGTAAAGCCTGGAACAAAGCCTGTACATTCGGTTAACATCCGGCAATCGCCTAAAATCCATGGCACTTCGCCCGGAATGAGGCCCGTTTGCAGGGCAGATTGCCGCCCGCTACCGTCGCCCCGTTACCAGAAGGCTGATTAATTTGGATACACCGCCGTTCTTTTACCCAGACAAGGACGAAACACCCTACCGGCAGTAGTTTTCCGGTAAGTTTGACTTTGTTTATGTCGCCCTGAACCCCTTTTTGAGGCTTCCCGGCCACCCGCCCTGGAAGAACGGTGACTGGACACCAGAGAGCGCCGTTAAGGCCGCCAAGATGCAGGGGCCATCCTGCGGCGTGTCCTGGCAGGAGATCGCGGACCTTTGCGGCTTCCCCTCCATCCGGCACGTCAACCGCACGATCCGCCTCACCGGGTCAAGACGCCTGTCACCTGAATTCGCTTGCCCCGGCGACACTGAAAGGATGCTGGAGGTCTGCACCTCCCGCAGCATCTACCCGCCAGACGAGGGCCGTGCATCCCCACTGCTCGAGCTTGCCATGGGCACCTTCCTCCGGGAGCTTGGCCACGACTACGTCACGGCTGCCGGTCACTTCGGGGTTTCCCGATCCTCGCTGCTGGCGCGGGACCTGCTGGACAGGCAGCAGGAGTGCGATTGGGTCGAATTGTGGCCGGAAGACAAGTCGCTCTACTGCACGATCTACATCGACTATCATTACTACCTGATCTGCCAAACCAGCGGGAGCTGGCAGCAAGCCAGGCCTGAAGACTACTTCGAAGGCTTTTATGCCGGCGCAGAAACCTGTGATTTCTGGGGCGTTGGGGATTTCACTTCTCCCTGACCGCACAACGAAAAACCCCCGCCGATTGCTCAGCGGGGGTCTTTGATCTTGTCAGAACCGGGCTTACCAGTCTTCGCGGACCACGACGCGGGTCTTGACCGGCAGCTTCATCGCCGCCAGGCGCAGGGCCTCGCGTGCGATTTCATCGCTGACGCCGTCGATCTCGAACATCACGCGGCCAGGCTTAACCTTGGCTGCCCAGTAGTCCACGGAGCCTTTACCTTTACCCATACGGACTTCGGTCGGCTTCGAGGTCACCGGAGTGTCCGGGAAGATACGGATCCAAACACGGCCCTGACGCTTCATGTGGCGGGTCATGGCGCGGCGGGCAGCTTCGATCTGGCGTGCAGTCACACGCTCAGGCTGGGTCGCCTTCAGGCCATAGGTGCCGAAGTTCAGGTCGGAACCGCCTTTTGCCAGGCCGTGGATCCGGCCCTTGTGCATCTTGCGGAATTTAGTGCGCTTTGGCTGAAGCATCTCAAATCCTCCTTAGCGACGGCCGCCACCAGCACCACGGGGTGCAGGGCCGTCCTGGATTTCTTGTGCTTTACGGTCACGCGCCGAAGGATCGTGCTCCATGATCTCGCCTTTGAAGATCCAGACCTTGATCCCGATGATCCCGTAGGGGGTCATCGCTTCGGAGTGTGCGTAATCGATGTCGGCACGCAGGGTGTGCAGCGGCACGCGGCCCTCACGGTACCATTCGGTACGCGCGATTTCCGCACCGCCCAGACGGCCAGCGACGTTCACCCGGATACCCAGGGCGCCCATGCGCATAGCGTTCTGCACGGCCCGTTTCATGGCACGGCGGAAGGACACACGGCGCTCCAGCTGCTGAGCGATGGACTCGCCGACCAGCTGAGCGTCCAGTTCCGGCTTGCGCACTTCAACGATGTTGAGGTGCAGCTCGGAGTCGGTCATCTTGGCAATCTTCTTGCGCAGGACTTCGATGTCCGCGCCTTTCTTGCCGATGATGACGCCCGGACGGGCGGTGTGAATGGTCACGCGGCATTTCTTGTGCGGGCGTTCGATGATGACGCGCGCAATGCCAGCCTGCTTGCATTCTTCCTTGATGAACTCGCGGATTTTCAGGTCCTCGAGCAGCAGATCACCGTAGTCTTTGGTGTCGGCGTACCAGCGGCTGTCCCAGGTGCGGTTGACCTGAAGGCGCATGCCGATCGGATTGACTTTCTGACCCATTAGGCTTGCTCCTCAACTTGACGCACCTTGATGGTGATCTCCGCGAACGGCTTCAGGATTTTGCCGAACCGGCCACGGGCACGCGGACGGCCGCGCTTCATGGTCAGGTTCTTGCCAACCCATGCCTCGGCGACGATCAGCTCATCGACGTCCAGGTTGTGGTTGTTTTCAGCATTCGCGATGGCAGACTGAAGGCATTTCTTCACGTCCTGCGCGATCCGCTTGTTGGAGAAAGTCAGGTCGGTCAGGGCCTTCTCGACTTTCTTGCCGCGGATCATCTGAGCCACCAGGTTCAGTTTCTGCGGGGAGGTACGGAGCATGCGCAGTTTTGCCATTGCTTCGTTGTCTGCCACGCGGCGGGGGTTCTTTTCCTTGCCCATGACTTACTTCCGCTTCGCTTTTTTGTCTGCGGCATGGCCATAATAGGTGCGGGTCGGCGAGTATTCACCGAACTTCTGACCGATCATGTCTTCCGAGACGTTGACGGGGATATGCTTCTGGCCGTTGTACACACCAAAGGTCAGGCCGACGAACTGCGGCAGGATGGTGGAACGGCGCGACCAGATCTTGATCACTTCATTGCGGCCCGATTCACGCGCTGCTTCGGCCTTTTTCAGGACGTAAGCATCAACGAAGGGGCCCTTCCATACGGAACGTGCCATGGATTAGCGGCCTTTCTTCTTGGCGTGGCGCGAGCGAACGATGAGCTTCTGCGACGCCTTGTTTTTGTTGCGGGTCCGTTTGCCCTTGGTCGGTTTGCCCCAGGGGGTCACCGGGTGGCGGCCACCGGAGGTCCGGCCTTCACCACCGCCGTGGGGGTGGTCGATCGGGTTCATGACGACACCACGCACGGAAGGACGCTTGCCCTTGTGGCGCATACGGCCGGCTTTACCGAAGTTCTGGTTCGAGTTGTCCGGGTTCGACACGGCACCGACGGTAGCCATGCACTCCTGACGGACCAGGCGCAGTTCGCCCGAGGACAGGCGGATCTGAGCGTAACCGCCGTCACGGCCAACGAACTGAGCGTAGGTACCGGCTGCACGGGCGATCTGGCCGCCTTTGCCGGGCTTCATTTCGATGTTGTGAACGATGGTACCGATCGGCATGCCCGAGAACGGCATTGCGTTGCCCGGCTTGATGTCGGCTTTTGCAGACGCGACAACCTTGTCGCCAACAGCCAGACGCTGCGGCGCCAGGATGTAGGCTTGCTCGCCGTCTTCGTATTTGATCAGCGCGATGAATGCGGTCCGGTTCGGGTCGTATTCGATCCGCTCAACGGTGGCCGCTACATCAAATTTGTTCCGTTTGAAGTCAACGATCCGGTAGAGGCGCTTCGCGCCGCCGCCACGGCGGCGTGCAGTGATCCGTCCGGTGTTGTTCCGGCCGCCCGATTTGGTCAGGCCCTCAGTGAGGGATTTGACCGGACGCCCTTTCCAAAGCTCCGAACGGTCGATCAGAACCAGCCCACGCTGGCCCGGCGTCGTCGGTTTATACGACTTGAGTGCCATGCTTTCTGTCTTCCGTTTAGCGTGCCAGGCCTTAGGTTCTTGTCTTTGGCCCAGCTATGTTGAAAGCCCCCCGAAGGTGGCCGAGTTATAGGGCCCCGAAGGTCCCCGAGTTCGAACATCCTGACAAACATAAGGACCCCGGAAACGAATCCGGGGTCTTCAGGATGGATGGCGTTTAACAGACTCGCCGGGGGGTGGCAATGACAGAGTTTCAGCCGCCCAGCAAATGCCGCGATGGCAGCCGCCGCGGCTTGGAAACGCGTTCCGGGAACCGGCTGAAGCTGCCGTGTGAACGGCAACGGGCCGCGCTCAGCGGCCGTCGCCGCGCCCGAAGGTGTCGCTCCAGAATTTGAGCAGCAACGCCCGCCTGTTGGGATCAAGCGCAACCAGCAGCGAAGGGGCAAGCGGAATCGACCGGCGGGCGCTGGGAGCCAGGCCGGAGTCCGCTGCCGCAATCTCGGTGACGAGGCCAGCCTTGGCCAGCAGGTCCTGCGCGTCCGGGCTCAGCAGGAAATCGAGAAGATCCGCAGCCGCTGCCTTTTGCAGGGCCTTTGCGGGGATCATGTAGGCGCGCGACAGCACAAGGGTGTAATCCTCGGGCAGAATGGTGCCGACCTCGGGGGCGGAGGCACTGGCGACATAGGACCCCAGCACGTTGTAGGCGATCAGGAAGCGGCCATCCGCCACGCCGGCAATGATCTCGGCGGAACAGCAGGTGGCGACGGCGTCGACACGGGCAAAGCCTTCCATCAGGGCGCCGAAGGTCGTGGCCTCCAGGCTGTCACTGTAGGCGAACAGGTAGCCAAGGCCGGAGGCGGCGATGTCATAGGTGGCGATCTTGCCGCGGTAGAGGCCGGGTTCGGCGCGCAGCGCGTCGAGCAGGGCAAAGCGGCTGCGCGGCACATCGGCGCCGTCCAGCAGTTGCTTGTTGTAGACGATCACCGCGGGCTCGGTGGTGATCCCCCAGAGTTCGTCGCGCCAGCGCCGCGACGGCGGCAGCGCCAGCGCCGCGGGCGAACGGTGCGGATGGGCGCAGGCCGCGTTGACCAGCCAGACCATCTGCTGCACCGCGGAGGACAGAACCGCATCGGCAGGCGGGCCGCCCTGCTGGCATTCGGCGCGGCTTTGGGCAAACAGCGCATTGGAGCCCCATTGCTCATAGGTGATCGTCAGCCGCGGGTTCAGTTCCGCAAAGCGTTCGATAACCGGGCGGATGATGCTGTTGTCAGTGGTGGAGCGCAGCAGGAAAGGCACCGGGCCGCTGCCGTACAGATGGGTCGCCTCCTGCGCGGCGGCCGCGGCAGGACACAGCGCGGCAAGCAACATCAGCAGGCGCCGGATCCGCATCATGCCCGCTCCTCCGCGGCGGGCAAGACCAGCGCCGCGCGAAAACCGTCCTCTTCGCGCGCCATCTCCACCCTGCCGCCAAAGGCAGCCGCCACGGAGGCCACGATCGACAGGCCGATGCCGGTGCTGTTTTCCTGCGTCCCGGCGCTGCGGTTGAACCGGCTGCCCAGCTGCGCTGTTACCGCAGGCGCCGGGCCGGGGCCGGCATCGCGGACCCACAACACCGCGTCGCCGCCGCGCTGCTCCGCGCCGATGGCCACCGGAGGGGTGCCGTGCCGCAGTGCATTGCCCAGCAGGTTGCTGCCGGCCTCACCAAGGGAAAAGGCATCGGCACGCACCATCACGGGATCCTCGCCGATTTCCAGCCGCAGGTCGGTGCCGGGCGCCAGCAGCGCGTGGTCGTTGCGTTCCATGATCTCGAGCGCGACTTCGCGCAGGTCGACGGGCAGCCGCGGGGCGCTGTCGGTGCGGTGCACCACCAGTGCCCGGCTGAGCAGCTGCTCCAGCAGGGTGCCCAGCGACCGGGTGCGTGCCAGCAGCCGGTCCATGGCCCGGCGGCGGGCCGCTTCGCCGGGTTCGGCAACGGCGGTTTCCGCCTGCACCCGGATCGCGGCCACCGGGGTGCGCAGCTGGTGCGCGGTGTCGGAAATCAGGTTGCGCATTGCCTCGACCTGCCCGTCCAGCCGCCCCATGAAGCGGTTCATGGCGCCCAGCACCACCTGCAGCTCCCGCGGCAGGCGTCCGGTGGCGATCGGGGTCAGGTCATAGGGATCGCGGCGGGCCAGATCCTCGGTGATCGCATCAAGCGGCCGCAGAGCCGTGCGGATGACCAGCCAGGCCATCACCATCAGCGCCAGCCCCGCCGCCGCCATCGGCAGCAGCGCGTCCAGCATCAGTTCCGCCGTCATCGCCTTGCGCGCCCGCAGGGTCTGGCCGACCACAACCTCGACCGGGCCGGAGAAATCGCGTTCCGCAAAGCGGCGGGTGACCCGTACGAACCGGGCAGGCTCGCCATTGAGTTCGGCTTCGAAATACTCCGGCCCGCTGCTGCCGGGTACGGGCGCGTGGATTCCGGTTCCGGGGTCAACGCCGGTGATGAACACCTGCCCGGGTCCATGCACCGCATAATAGATGCGGTCTTCGGGCGCCTGCGCCAGCAGCTGGAAGGCTGAAACCGGCAGATCGGCAACCGGGGCGCCCGATTGCACGCGGACCGACTCCGCGATGTCGCTTGCCGCCCCCAGCAGGATCCGGTCATAGGCCTGGCGGGCCGCCTGCTGGCCGTTCAGCCAGGCAGAGCCGGAGACCAGCAGCCCGCCCAGGAGCAGGATCAGCAGCACCGCCCCCAGCACCCGGGCCGTCAGGGTGAGCGGCGGGCGCGGCTCAGCCATTCAGATGCAGCCGGTAGCCGACCCCCCGCTGGGTGGCGATGCTGACGTCGCTGCCCGCGATCTTCTTGCGCAGGCGCGCGATATAAAGCTCGATCGCATTCTCACCCACATCGGCATCGTCAAATCCGTAAAGCGAGTCATAGAGCCGGGTTTTGGAGAGATAACGGTCCTGGTGGCGGATCAGCATGTCCAACAGCGCCGCCTCCCGCCGGGTCAGTTCCAGCAGGCGCCCGTCCAGCCGGGCGCTGCGGTCGCTGGGGGCAAACACCAGCGAGCCAAGGACGATCTGTTCGTCCTTGCGGTCTGCCTGGCGCCGCACCAGCGCCCGCAGCCGCGCCTCCAGCTCGCGCTGATCGAAGGGCTTGCCCAGGTAATCATCCGCCCCCTGGTCCAGCGCCGCCACCCGGTCATCCACCGAGGTCAGGGCGGTCAGCATCAGCACCGGCGCCGGGTCGCCTGCCAGGCGCATTTCGCGCAGCAGCGACAGGCCGGAGCCGTCCGGCAGGTTGATGTCGAGGATCACCGCGTCGTATTTCTGCACGGCGCGGCAGTCGCGGGCGCTTTCGATGTCCGGCGCCAGATCGCAGACAATGCCGCAGCGGGCCAGATGGGCAATCACGCCCTCGGCCAGATCCTCTGCATCCTCGACCATCAGGACCCGCATCTTATGGCACTCCGCTTTGCTGAAACCGGCGACAGGTTGGTGACAGCTTCAATGGGTAAACATGTCTAACCCGCAGGAAAGGGGCTGCCAAAGCGATTTCTTGCAGGGGGATATCCGGCGCTTGGGAGTGCGCCGGCCATGACCTGAGGAGGAACATATGAAATTCACCGTCACCCGCGGCTTGGTTGCCGCTGCCGCCCTGTCACTGTCTGCCCTTGCCGCCGGCGCGCAGGAAAACCCCGAGTGCATCGCCCCGGCCAACCCGGGCGGCGGCTGGGACTTCACCTGCCGCCAGGTTGGAAAATCGCTGCAGGATCTGGGGCTGATCGACAAGACCATGCAGGTCGTGAACCTGGCCGGTGGCGGCGGCGGCGTGGCCTTTGCCGAGGTGGTCAACAAGCGAGTGGACGATGGCAACCTGATCGTCGCCGCCTCCAGCGCCACCGCAACCCGCCTGGCGCAGGGCGCCTATCCGGGCAACAGCATGGACCAGGTGCGCTGGCTGGCCTCCATCGGCGCCGACTACGGCGTGATCGCGGTTGCCGCTGACAGCGGTATCGAGACGCTGCCGCAGCTCTTGGACACGATCAAGGCCGATCCGTCCTCGGTCTCTGTCGCGGGCGGCTCTGCGGTTGGCGGCTGGGATCACCTGAAGGTGCTGATCGCGGCCAGTGCCTATGGCATCGAAGATGTGCGCACCGTGAAATACATCGCCTTTGACGGCGGCGGCGAAGCCGTGACCCAGCTGCTGGCCGGGTCGGTGCAGGCCTTTACCGGCGACATTTCCGAAGCTAAGGGGTTCCTGGATTCCGGCGATATCAAGGTGATCGCGGTGCTGTCGCCAGAGCGCCTGCCGGGTGAGTTCGCGGATTTCCCGACCGCCAAGGAACAGGGCGTTGAAGCCATCGGCGCCAACTGGCGCGGCTTTTATGCGCCGGGCGGCATGTCGGACGAGGCCTATGATGCCTGGGTTTCCAAGATCGGCGATCTCTATGCCTCTGACGAGTGGAAAGACGTAATGGCCGCCAACGGCCTGGCGCCGCTGGACCTGCAGGGCGCCGCGTTCCAGGATTTCGTGGCCGGTTCGGTTGCGCAGATCCAGTCGATTTCCAAAGAGATCGGCATCATCAAGTAACCTGCGCCGGGCCAGCCCGGGAAGAGGCCGCGCAGCCATGCGGCCCCTTCGGCGGGCTGGCCCCGCCTGACACCTGAACTGGAGACCGCCATGAGCGATCGTATCTTCGGTGTCTTCGGCATGATCCTTGCCGCCGGCTATGTCTTTGCCGCGCTTGCGATCGAGGAAAGCTTTCTCTCCGATGCCGTCGGCCCCAAGGCCTTTCCCCTGATCATCGCTGCCATCCTCGGCCTGTCGAGCGCCGTGATCGCGCTGCGCCCGGACCCGGAACCGCATTGGCCCGCCCTGGGACGGCTGGCGGAAGTGGCTGCCGCGGTGGTGGTGCTGATCCTCTATGCCGAGATGCTGCCCGTCGCGGGTTTTGTCATCGCCACCGCCTTTGCCGCCGCCTATCTGGCCTGGCGGCTGGGGTCGGGACCGCTGGAGGCGGCAGCCGTGGGCGCGGGCACTTCCGTTGGCATCTATGTCACCTTTCACCTGATCCTGGGCCTGTCGCTGGCCAAGGGTCCGCTTGGCTTCTGAGGAGGGCGGAACATGGAGCTTCTCGCAAATCTTGGCGACGGCTTTGCCATCGCGCTCAGCTGGCAGAACATAGGCCTGGCGCTGCTGGGGTGTTTCCTGGGCACCATCATGGGCGCGCTGCCCGGACTGGGGCCGTCGAACGGGGTCGCAATCCTGATCCCGCTGGCCTTTACCATGGGGCTGGGGGCGACGCCCTCGCTGATCCTGCTGACCAGTGTCTATTACGGCGCCATGTACGGCGGTCGCATCAGCTCGATCCTGCTGAATATTCCCGGCGACGAGCCGGCCATGATGACCTGCCTGGACGGCCACCCGATGGCCAAGAAAGGGCTGGCGGGCGAAGCCCTGTCGCTTTCGGGCATCGCATCCTTCGTCGGTGCGTTCCTGGCCACCTGGGGGCTGATCCTGCTGGCACCGCAACTGGTGAAGATCGCCCTGCTGTTCGGCCCGGCCGAGTATTTCGCCCTGTTCGCGCTGGCTTTCATGACGCTGGGCGGCGTGTCCTCAACCAACCAGGCGAAATCGGCCTTTGCCGCGGCGCTGGGGCTGGGACTGGCAACCATCGGCGTCGATACCCAGACCGGAGTGCCGCGGTTCACCTTCGGCGAGGTGCATCTGTATGACGGGCTTGATTTCCTGGTCGCCATCGTTGGCCTGTTTGCCCTGTCCGAGGTCTTCATCTTCCTGGAAACCCGGCACGGCGGATCGGACGCGGCAGGGCGCAAACTGACCATCGGCAAGCTCTACCCGCCAATGGCGATGATCCGGCAAACCACCCCTACCATGCTGCGGACCTCCTTTTTGGGCTTCATTGCCGGGGTGCTGCCCGGCGCCGGGGCTTCGCTGGGATCGTTCATCTCCTACTCGATGGAAAAGAAGCTGGTCGACAAGGAGGGCACTTTCGGCACCGGCGACCCGCGCGGCGTGGCGGCGCCCGAAGCCGGCAACAATGCCGCGGCCGGCGGTGCCCTGGTGCCGATGCTGGCGCTGGGGGTGCCGGGATCGGGCACAACCGCGGTGCTGCTGGCGGTGCTGCTGGCGCTGAACATCACGCCGGGTCCGCTGCTGTTCAGCCAGAACCCGGATGTGGTCTGGGGTCTGATCGCCGCCCTGTTCATCGCCAATATCATGCTGCTGGCCATGAATATCCCGATGGTGGGGCTGTTCACCCGCGTGCTGATGATCCCCTCGCGCATCCTGATGCCGATCGTGGCGATGGTCAGCTTCGTCGGCATCTACGGCATTTCCGGCAGCACCTTCGACCTCTTGGTGATGATCGGCTTCGGGGTCATGGGCTGGGTGCTGCGCAAACTGGATGTGCCGCTGGTGCCGGTCATCCTGGGCACGCTGCTGGGCAACGCGATGGAGAACAACCTGCGCCGTGCGGTGACCATCGACAACGGCAACTGGTGGACCCTTGTGGACAGCCCGCTGTCCATCGCGCTCTGGGCGATAGCGATCATCGGCTTTGTGCTGCCGCTGATCGTCGGTGCGCGGGTAAGGGCCAAGATGCACCAGCGCCAGGACGAGGAAGGCGCGATCAGCGACTGACCCCGCAAACCGCCATCCCGGTTCTTGTTCCGGGATGGCGGACACGGGCCCGCGCCTGCCTGCGCTGCATTGCCCGGTTACCGCCCAGACAGACGAAAGCGCAAACCGTTTGGCGGCTGATCGTCACGGCGGCTTGGTTTACATCCTTGGGGCTGCAGCTGAGAGTGCGGCTGCATTCAAGGTTGGCAACGCTGCAATCTAAAGACATTTTGATGCGTTAAACGGCGGCCAAACCCGCGACGGCGCCCCGGAAGGCGCTTCGCTGGTTAAGCTGGCTACCGGAATTGGCCGCAATCGCTGCTTTGTCCTCGCCAACGCATTCGATATTTTGCCGCTGGCCGGGCGCTGTTCGCTGTGTTCCGCACAGGAGGAATACCCAGGATGACGCGGACAGGCAGCGAAAAGACCCCAGCATGTTCGGCCAAGAGTGGTCATCTCTTCAAAAAGGGAAAGCCCCTCTGTTCCCCGTCCATCCGCGACCCTGCATGGCCTGCAAGGCGCCACTAAACCATGAAACCGCCGAACGGGTTTGGTTCAGGACGGCCAAACGGGCCCAGGCCGCAATTATTTTTTGGTTCAATGGTTACAACCTCACCCGCCCGCCGCGGACGCTCAACATGCGGCCAGTTTTGCCCGAAAGCCCTCTTTCAATTGGCCAAAGGCAAGGCGGCTGGACACACCTGTCTCTGAACAATGACCGGTTTTATGTCAGCGGCAGCGCTTGACCGGTTACTGCATCGAATTAAAACAAAAGTCAGTTTTTTGCCGGACTTGCTTACTGCTGCAAGCGCAATACGCGGACAGCCGGTGCCGGAATCGGAGCACCGGCCGCCTGTTTGCCGGTTGCGCTTCCCGGCCGTCATCGAGATCGAACCCGGGAGAACTCCGCTGTCCGTGCCGGACAGTATTCTGCGGCCTCTGAGAACACGTCTTGGCACCCCGGTTGCCTGCTGCAGGACTTCGCAAGAAACGTGCTCCGGCATTGGAATGCTGCATGCGCCTTCTGCGTTGAAAGGAAACCGCATGGCTGACCAAACCGTGAATGTCCTTCTGATCGAGGATAACCCGCTGCATATGAAGCTTGTGGAGCGGCTGATCGAGAGCGAGCCGCAGCTGCACTGTTCTGTGGATTCAGCTGACAATCTCGCCGGCGGCCTTGCCCGCCTGGAAGCCGGGGGGATCGGGCTTGTGCTGCTGGACCTGGTGCTGCCTGACAGCCAAGAGCTGGAAACACTGTTTCGGGTGCGCGCAGCTGCACCGGATACGCCAGTGGTCATCCTCACCGCAATGGACGACGTGAAACTGGCGGCCAACGCCGTGGAAGCCGGAGCGAGCGACTTTCTGGTCAAATCAAATCTGAACGCGGTCTCACTGGGCCGCGCGATCCGCTATTCGCTTGCTCGCGCCCGGGCGCGCACCGCGGAGTGGGATTCACCGATGTTCCGCCTTGCCCAGCAGCAGTTTCTGAAAGCTGCCCAAATCATGGAACTGGATGACAACATCCGCCAGCGGTTGCTGTTCCCGCAGCGGACCCAGGTGGTGTCCTTCCCGTTCTTCCGGGACGACCGCAGCCAGGTGGAAACGGTGTTCGGCTACCGCGTGCAGCATGTGCTGACGATGGGGCCGACCAAGGGCGGCGTTCGCTACCACGAGGATGTGGATTTGGGCGAGGTCGCGGCGCTGGCCACTTGGATGACCTGGAAATGCGCCTTGATGAACCTTCCCTACGGCGGCGCCAAAGGCGGGGTACGGGTCGATCCGACCGGGCTGTCCCGGCATGAGCTGCAGCGGCTGACCCGCCGCTACACCACCGAAATCATTGATATCATTGGCCCCGACAAGGACATTCCAGCCCCCGACATGGGCACCAATGAGCAGGTGATGGCCTGGATGATGGACACCTACAGCCAGCAGGTGGGTTACTCTGTGCCGACGGTGGTCACCGGCAAGCCGGTCGTGCTGGGCGGGTCGCTTGGCCGCCGCGAGGCCACCGGCCGCGGGCTGGTTTACATGATCGAAGCCGCTGCCCGCCATACCGGGCTTGACCTGCAGGGGGCGCCTGCCGTGGTACAAGGTTTTGGCAATGTCGGCAGCTTCACGGCGAAGTTCCTGGAGGAGGCCGGGGCGAAGATCGTGGCCGTCAGCGATGTGTCGACCGGTCTCTATAATCCCAATGGGCTGCCGGTCCAGGCGCTGATGGATTACGTCGCGGAGCACCGGGTGCTGAAGGATTACCCGGAGGCCGATCACCTCACAAATACCGAGCTGCTGGAAACCAAATGCGACGTTCTGGCTCTGGCAGCCCTGCAGAACCAGGTCACAGCCGAGAATGCCGATAGGGTCGACTGCAAGATCCTGGCAGAGGGCGCCAATGGACCGACCACGCTGGAAGCAGACGAAATCTTCAACGAAAAAGGCATCATGATCGTGCCGGACGTGCTGGGCAACGCGGGCGGCGTCACTGTTTCCTATTTTGAGTGGGTGCAGGGCACCCAAAACCTGACCTGGCGACTGGACGAGATCAACAGCCGGCTTCGGGAGATCATGCTCAGCGCCTTTGAGCGCACAGTAGCGCGGGCTGCGCGCGATGGGCTCGACATGCGCACAGCGGCGCTGGTCGAAGGTGTCCAGCGGGTGACCGATGCCAAACTTCTGCGCGGCCTGTTCCCATAGGCGGGCAGAAAGATAGCGGCATCACCGCCGCCGCCCGCTGTAGGAGGCTTGCCGAATGACCGATAGAGCAAAATCCTCCGGTCCCGCTGCTGGCGAACGTGTGTCGCTTGCAAGCCGGATATTTGTCCGCGGCCGGGCCTGGGTCATTGGCACCGTCGGGCTGCTCAGCTTGGCGCTGACCCTGATTGTCTGGCAGGCGCTTTTGAAGGAGGAGCGCGAAACTGCGGCAGCCGAGTTCGACCGCGCCGCCGCGCGCCGGGTGGAGGCCGTCAAACGGCAGATGCTGCAGGGCGCGGCGGTAGTCGATGCGCTGCATGGGCTCTATGCCAGTTCACGTTCTGTGGAGCGGCGTGAGTTCCAGATCTTCGTGCGGCCCTTCCTGAACGATCAGCCGAACATCGAGCTGGTGCTGTTTGCCCCGCGGGTCGAGAACAATCTGCTGCCTTTCTGGGAGAACCTCGGCACCGCTCAGCTGAGGGCACCCTATGACATCTATCAGATCGCCCCGGACGGATCGCGTATACACCCACAGCAGCGGCAGGCGCATTTTCCAGTTTTCTTTGTCGAATCCCGCCGCAGTGCGGCGCTCGGCACCCTTGGCTACGATCTGTCGTCAGACCCGGTGTTCCTCAAAGTGATCGAACAGGCCCGTGACGGCGGCGGGGCAGTGGCCAGCCCGCAGCTCACCCTGCCCGGCCTGGCCGCAGGGCAGTCGCGGATCGCAATCGCCGCCCCCTATTTCACCCGCTCCGGCCCCGCGCTGCGCCGCGAAGAGCTGCAGGGCGTCGTCGCCGTGGTTCTGCGGGTCGGCGATATCCTGAAAGACGCGCTGGACAGCTTTCCCGGAGACGGCGTCGAAGTCTACCTGGCTGACAGTGAAACCGGTGAGAACTTCCATTTGCCGGAGCGCGACGCGGACAGCATCACGGAGGGACGGCAAACTGCCGATCTCGCCGCCCTGGCTGCCGCGGCTGAACTCAGTTACTCGGCAATGTTTGATCTGCAAGGTCGGAGCTGGACGTTTCTGGCAGTTCCGGGGGAGGAGTTCCGGCCCAAGCCCTGGCCATCCGACGCGGGCATCGCGCTGACAGGCGGTTTGGCCGTAACGGCCATCCTGGTTGCCTTTCTGGCGTCCCTCAGCCGGCAGATTGCCGAACGCACCCGTGCCGAGGACTCTCTGCGGGCAAGCTCAGCGCTGCTGAAATGCAACCAGACAATCACCCGGGCCGCCAATGAGGCGGAGAGTACCGAGGATGCCTTCCGGGTCGCGCTCGACGAGATCTGCACCCACACAGGATGGCCGGTGGGGCATGTCTATCTTTACGACGAGGAAGCGGGCGACCTGGCGCCTTCAGATATCTGGCACCTGGCGGATCCGGAAGCCTTTGAAGCGTTCCGCAAGGTGACCTGCGCAACCCGCTTTGCGCCCGGCGTCGGCCTGCCCGGGCGGGTGTTCAGCAGCGGCGAGCTGGCCTGGATCCCGGATGTGAACCGCGACCCGAACTTCCCACGCGCCAGGCTGGCCAAGGAAATCGGCGTGAAAACCGGGGCGGGCTTCCCCGTGACACACGCCGGGCGCGTTGTCGCGGTTCTGGAGTTCTTTTCGAGCCGCGTGGAAGAGAAAAACCCGGCCCTGCAGGATGTTATGGCGCAGGTGGGAACGCAGCTGGGCATTGTGGTGGCCCGGCAGCGCGCCGAAGCCGAAGTACAAGATGCACGTGCCCGGGCCGAATATGCCAGGACACAGCTGGTGGATGCGATCGAGTCGGTCGAAGAGGGCTTTGTCCTCTATGACGCCGAGGACAGGCTGGTCCTGTTCAATTCGGTGTTCCGGGAAAAATTCTTCCCGCAGGTGGAAAAGCTGGAACCGGGGATGACCTTCGAGGATGTGTTGCAAGCGGTGTTCAGAGCCGGGCTGGTTTCGACCGGGGACGTCAGTGAAGAGGAATGGATCGCAAACCGCCTGGCCGTCCACCGCAATCCCGGCAAACCGATCGCCGTCCATCACACCACCGGGCGCTGGCTCTGGATCAGTGAGCACAAGACCCGCGACGGCGGCACTGTCAGTGCCTATACGGATATCACCGAGCTGCAAAGGCACCGCAGCCAGCTGGAAGAGCTGGTCACCGCCCGCACTGCCGAACTTGAGCAGCGTACCGGGGAACTGCGCCGCTCGCACGCCGAGCTGAAAACCGCACGCGACGCGGCGTTGCAGGCAAGCGTGGCCAAAAGCCAGTTCCTGGCAAACATGAGCCATGAAATCCGGACGCCCCTCAATGGCGTGATCGGCATGGCCGAGCTGCTATGCGGCACCGATCTCAATCCGCAGCAGAGCGAATATGCCAGGATCATCATGCGGTCCGGCGATACCCTGCTGAACCTCATCAACGACATTCTTGATTTCTCCAAGATCGAAGCCGGCCGGCTGGAACTGGAGTCGGCTCCCTTCCGGCTGCGCGATCTCCTGGGCGATACGCTGCAGACGCTGGCCGTGCGCGCCGGTGAAAAAGGGCTGGAGCTGGCCCACCACATTCCGCCGGAGGTCCCGGACCGGCTGGTCGGCGACCCGACGCGCCTGCGCCAGATCATCGTCAACCTTGTCGGCAATGCGATCAAGTTCACCGATGCGGGCGAGGTGGTGGTGGATACCCGACTGGCCGGCCTCACCGAAACGGGGGTGACGGTCGAATTCGAAGTGCGCGACACCGGCATCGGGATTCCCAAGGAACAGCAGGAAAAGATCTTCGAGGCTTTCGGGCAGGCCGACACCTCGACCACCCGGCAGTATGGCGGCACCGGGCTGGGGCTTGCGATCTCGGCCCAGCTGGCCCGCAAAATGGGCGGAGAAATGACGCTGGACAGCGCTCCGGGCAAGGGCAGTGCTTTTTCCTTTGCCGTCAATATGAGCTTGGCCAGCGAGGACGACCTGCCCCGCTCAGCGGTGCCCGAAGAACTGCAAGGCATGCCGGTACTTGTCACTGATGACAACGAAACCAACCGCACAATTCTGGCAGAGGTTCTGGAAAACTGGGGCATGGCGCCGGTGCTGGCGGACAGCGGGGCCGGCGCGCTGGCCCGCCTGGATGCAATGATCAGCGGGGGCAGGCAGCCGCGGCTCGCGCTGCTGGACCTTATGATGCCTGAAATGGACGGCATCGCTCTGGCCGCTGAAATCCGCAAGCGCCCAGCGCTGGATGCGATGCGAATACTGATCATGTCTTCGGCCGGGTATGCGAGCCGCGAGGTGCGCTTGCGCGAACTGAATATTCACCGGATGCTGGTCAAACCCGTGAAGCAGTCCGACCTCCTGAACGCCATTCTCGCCTCACTTGGCACCGCCGCACACGAGGCCGGAGCTCCGCCGGCCGCGGCCCCGGCAGAAGCCGGACCATTGAAAATCCTTCTGGCAGAGGATGGCCTGGTCAACCAGAAAGTCGCCATCGACCTGCTGACGCAGCGCGGGCACAGCGTGGACCTGGCAGAGAACGGCAAGGAAGCTGTCGAGGCGGCTGAACGCAACAGCTACGATGTGGTTCTCATGGACATGCATATGCCGGTGATGGACGGCGTTGCCGCTGCAAAGGCGATCCGTGCGAAGGAACAGGCGAAGGGCGGCCGACTGCCGATCATCGCCTGCACCGCCAGCGTGACACTGGCGGACCAGGAGCGTTGCGCCGACGCAGGAATGGACGGTTTTGTCGGAAAGCCGTTCCGTGCAGATGCCCTGCTGAGTGTTGTGGAAAAGGCGGGCCTGGGCGCAGTGCCGGAGCAAACGGTGCCACCACCGAAGGGGGCCGCGGACCCGGCTGCCGGGAAGCCCGCAGAGGCTGCTGCGAATCCCAGCCCGGGACTTTCCAGCCCTGCCCCGGTCGACTGGCAGGATGCCCTGGATAAGCTGGGTGATGAAGATCTGTTGCGGGAAATGGCCGGGATATTCCTGTCGCAAGCCCCCGAGCTGGCCAAGAGCATCGAAACCGCAAGCCGGAATGGAAATGCAGAAGAACTGCGGCGCGCAGCACATACCCTGAAAGGTTCCGCCTTGGTCGTGAGCGCCCTTCCGGTTGCCGAAGCCGCGCTGCGGCTGGAAACCCTGGGGCGAGAGGGGCACCTGAAAGAGGCGCCTCCCGCCCTCCGTGACCTGAAAAACAAGCTGGAGGACTGCACGTCAGCGCTTCAGGAAATGCTTGGAGGCCAGAAATGACTGCGCCGTTTAGCGGAAGTACCGGGGCCTCTTGAATGCCGGCAACGCGGAGCCGGTTTCCGGTTCACAAATTTCACTGTCAAACACGCCCTTGAAGAAACGCCTTGCAGGTTTTTATCGGCTTGACCGGTGCGGACCGCAAACTGCGGAACGGCGAATTGACCGCGTTTCAGGCCGCCCAGCATTTCCCCGGCATTCAAATCGGCCTGACTCTCCGCGGGTGTCTAGCCCCGTTTTCTGAGCCGCTTCGAATTAGAGTTTCGGGCACCGGCGGGCGCATACTGAGCCCCCCAGGCGGGGCACAGCGGTTTACACTTCGTTAAAACCGCCGCTTCGGAGCGGATGAGCATGGCATCTCCGAAATGCGGTTTACTAGAAACCTTGAAGGCTGGAGATTGAGGCTGACGACCTGCAGATCTCGAGAAACCTATCAGTTACCCGCTCGGCGCTTGCGCAACAAAGCCCGGCACTATTGCCAGTCTCCTCAGTCCGCCCCGTTTACAGGCACCAGTATCGGGCAGTTTGTGCAGGCGCGGTTGTCGCACAGTCGGCAGGTCCGCAGCTTGTGGGTGTCGTCTCCGGCAGCAGCTTGCAGCAATTTTTCAAGCAGCCGGGCCAGGTCCCTTTGCTCGTCATCAGACAGGCCGCCGGTCACTGCCTCCAGTGCCGCCAGCCGCTCGCGCAGTATGTTCTCCCGTGCGGCTTGGCCGGCTTCTGTGAGATAAAGCGCAACGCTGCGCTTGTCGTGCTCCGCCGCCTGGCGTCTGACGAGACCGTCCTCGGCCAGCCTGTCGATCAGGCGCACTGTGCCCGTATGGGTGAGATCCAATAGCCGGCTCAGGGCGTCGTTCGACAAACCTGGCTGGTGGCCCAGCGCGCAAAGCGCCGCAGGCCCTTCTCCGGAGCGGTGGAACTGCCGCGCCAATACCGTCTTCAGCTCATCGTGCAGGCAGAGCACCGCCGCCCCCAGCAAATTCGCAGTCCGTCGTGATTCATCTGTCATACGGCAAATATGTGACTCGCACACTTGAATTGGAAGAGGCCACTTATATATGTGACTCACACACATTTAAGGAGAAGCGCAATGACCATCGACCTTCAGACCAGTGAGCCGGCATCGCAGCACACCGCGCTAGGCCGTGATACGGGGCTGATCGCAGTCGCTGCCAAAGAGACCTTCGAAGGGACCTGGCCGTTTCAAGCCCGCTTCAGTTCCGCCTCCGGCTATCCGATGCACTATGTCGATGAGGGCAGCGGCCCGGAGACGCTGCTGCTGCTGCATGGCGAACCGACCTGGAGCGACCTTTACCGTGCTCAAATCGCTGAATGGTCCCGTGATGCCCGTGTGCTTGCCCTTGACCATATGGGATTTGGCAAAAGCGCCACCCCGCAAGACCGCAGCTATTGGCTGCAGGACCATATAGACAATACGGAACGCTTTGTTCTGGAGCAGGATCTCCGGGATGTGACCCTCGTCATGCATGATTTCGGCGGGCCGGTTGGCATGGGCCTGGCCATCCGGCACCCGGACCGGATCAAACGGATCGTTTCGGTCAACGGCCCGACGCCCCTGGGGCAGCCCGATCTATTGGACCGCTTGATTGCCAATGCCGGCGCTGCGCCCTGGTTCCAGTGGATCATGCAGGCAGAGGAAAAAGGCACTCTGGAAGAGGTGCTCGGCCACCTTGACTACAACATCCTGTCGACCCTCAAGCTGAATGGCTTTGTCCGCAATGAGCTGATCAACGATACTTGGCTGAACGCCTACCGGGCGCCGTTTCCCGCGCCTGAATTTGCTGCGGGCGCAATCGGCTGGGCCAAGGGTTTTGCCACCCGCAAACATGCGTTTGAGGAGCCTAGTGACGCCGTAAAATCCGAGCTGGCAAAGAAACCTGCGATCGCCATCTGGGGCGAAGCCGACAGGACGCTGCAGGCAGAGCAATTTCTGCCCCTGTTCCAGCAGGCGTTCCCGGACGGCCAGGTCAGGACCTTGCCCGGAACCGGCCACTACAGCCCGGAAGACGCGCCGCAGCTGATATCCGGCCTGGTGTCAGAGTTCATCGCGGCCAGCTGAACGCGGGCAGTTTCCCGGCAGGGCTGTGCATCTGCGCCGCCCCTTGGCGCGGATGCATGGGGCCAAGAACATGCGCGTGCAGCCCAGGCGCATTGCGCGCAGCAATGCCCGCTGCCCACTAGTCTGCTATCAACAAGTAAACCTTCTTGGACAAGGAGTTCAGAATGCAACGCAAGACTACAGAGGACCCGCAGGACGAGCTCCAGCTATTGCGTGATGCTGACGCCAGGGCCGCGCGCTACATTGCCCGCGTGGGAGAGATGCCAGTTTTTCCCGACGCCGCCGCCCGGCAGCAGCTTGCACGGTTTGATGAGCCATTGCCGGACACTAGGAGGAATGCAATCGAAACGCTGGCACTGCTGGACGAGGCCGGTTCGCCGGCGACGGCTGTGTCAAACGGCCCCCGGTACTTCGGCTTTGTGATCGGTGCAACGCTGCCGGCCGCCGCCGCTGCGCAGCGTCTGGCGTCGGCCTGGGATCAATGTGCCTCTTCCCATGTAAACTCGCCGGTGGCGGACAAGATTGAGAAAGTCGCGGCGCAATGGCTGCTGGAGATCCTGGACCTGCCCCGCGAAAGCGGTGTGGCGTTCGGAACCTCGGCAACCGCGAGCACGCTTGTCTGCCTGAGTGTCGCGCGGCGTGAGCTTCTGAAAAAATGCGGATGGGATTTTGACTTAATGGGGCTGCAGGGGGCGCCGGAAATCAAGGTTGTCGTTTCCGAGCTGGCACATATCACTGTTCTCAAGGCCCTCAGAATACTGGGCTTCGGCCAGGCCCGGCTGATCAAGGCGCCGGTCGACAGCGCCGGCCGCATTGACCCGGCCCGGCTTCCTGCTCTGGATGGGCAGACCATTCTTTGCCTGCAGGCCGGCGAGGTGAATACGGGCAGCTTTGACCCCTTCTTCCCACTGATCGAAAAAGCGAAACAGGCCGGCGCATGGGTGCATGTCGACGGGGCCTTTGGGTTGTGGGCGCGCGCGGCCCCAGCAAGGCGCAGCCTGACCAGCGGCATCGAGGGCGCGGACAGCTGGACCACTGACGGCCACAAATGGCTCAATACCCCGTATGACGGCGCGGCGGGCATCTGCCGCGACCGGGACGCGATGGCGGCAGCGATGAACAGCGACGCCGCCTATTCCACCGCCTCGGCCGAGAGCCAGAAGAACCTGGGCATCGAGTTTTCCCGGAGCGCCCGCGGCGTACCGATCTGGGCGGTGCTGCGCACGCTTGGCCGCGCCGGCGTTGCCGACCTGATCGAACAGCACTGCAGCATGGCGGCCCGTATCGCCAAGGCTCTTCCCGGTCTTGGATTTGAGCTGCTGTGCGAGCCCGCGCTGAACCAGGTCCTTTTCCGCTATGGCAGTGTTGCGCAGACCCAGGAGGTTCAGCAGCTGGTGGAGCGCTCCGGGAAAGCGTGGTTCGGCAGCACCGTCTGGAACGGCGAACCGGCCCTGCGGATCAGCGTATCGTCCTGGCGCACAAGCGATCAGGACATCGATATTCTGCTGAACACCTTGCAGGCGGCCCGCGACAGTTTGGACCGTTCAAGCCAGTGAAGCCGCCAAATGCCAGCAGATGCTATGGAGATGAGGCCCGGGTAGGGGGAGCAGGTCAATTTTCGCTGCTGCCGTGGATTTCCCGGCCCTTCTTGCAGCAGCAGGCCGAGGTTTTCAGCTCTGCGGCAGCTTGCAGTGGAACAAAAACCTGAAACGATCTTGGGTTTGACTGCTATTGAAGGTTGAGAAACTTTCGGCCACCCGTGCCCGCTCGGCCGATTGGCGCTGGTGCAGGATCGCGATCAGGGCTCCGATACTTTGTGCAGCCTCCAACCCCATCGCCCCTTTCATAGCCGGGCTGCTGCGGACGAACTCCCGCAGTGAAACCTGCTGTACCGAGTAGTCGTTGATTAGGCCGAGATTATCCTGCAGCAATTTCAGCGGCTTCAGCAGAAGTTTACAGTCTTTCGGCGGGAACAGTGGAGCAAAGAACTCCATCAGGTAACGCAGCTTCTTGCAGTTGATGCGGAGTTTATGGACTTCTTCATCCGGCGTGCTGCCGCTGATCCGGGCGGCGATCCGGCAGATCTTCCGGTAGCGCTTCCAGATCAGCATCTGAGCATAGGTATGGGCTGGCACAGTCCCCTTCGGGCCGCGCAGCAAGCTCTGCGGGTGCTCAAACTCAACCTGCAACTCGCCGGTCTCGCGCTTATAGGCAGCACTCCTGAACCGCTTTGCCAAGGCGGCCTGCAATACTGCGCGCTCCGCCTCGAAGGCATCGAAAATGACCGTCAGCCCAGTGTGAAGCGTGGGAGGCAACAGATCGAAGTAGCTCTGCCGTTCCAGAAGATAAACATCCAGGTCACGCAGCCGGCCCGTGGGTGCCATCAGGCGGGAGAAGCTTTTTTTTAGGCGCGCGGTGGCGGCGGCACTGAAAACACGCTTGAACAGGCTCAGGACTGAACGGATCTTTCGCAGAGCCACCCGGTAGTCGTGCAAGAATTCTGTATCCAGTCCGGCGGCGGCTCCGGCTTCGTTTTGGCGGGCCACGGCGAAGTAGCTGCGGATTATGTCCGTGGCAGCGCCGAATGCGCTTTCGTTCCCGGTCAGGGGAATTTTCGGTTTGGCCACATAGGGTGCTACGCCTGGTGCCAGCAGCGGATAAATTGTCTTGGCGTCCGCCGGCCGGCCGCCTAGCCCAAGCAAGATTCTGCGCAGTTCCTTGGCTGCCTGGCCGTAGCCGCGCAGAGATTGCAGCCTGGCCAAGGTAAAGGGCGGGCAGCCATCCACGAAATGCTGCAAGTGCAGCCGTGCATGAGTATTTTTTCCGCCATCGACCACAGCTAGGCGCCGCAAAACCACAGTACCGCTAGCGACGGGAAGCAAGCAGCGCAGGGGGAACATTCCGTCTATCGCAGCCTTTACAGGCCCTTCGGCCAAATCGCTGACGAAGTCGCCATCACGCCGCGCAGGTTGCTTCAGTGCGTCCCCCTTTCCGCAGTACAGCAGCAGCTCGCCGCCTGTTTCCAGCAGCACCCGGCCGGATTTGCGGATCTTCTGATCGAAACAGTCCAGAACGATACATGACTGCGGTTTTCCGGTTTGGCCTTCGACAACAGAGAGCTTGCCGCTCCAGCTTTCAATGTCATCCGCGCCAATGGCCCCCTTCAGCACGAAAGAATTCTGTTTCACTTTGGCCATCAGTCATGTTTCTTCTTCTGGCTCAGACGGATTTTGATCAGCTTTCCGGCGGTTCTCTGAAAGCCTTTGTTTCTTCTTTGAGGCGAAGCTCCGCCTACTGCCGCAATGTTCTCCACTGCGCAAGTTCAGAAAAACGGTTACCGAGCCCGGGAGGTTTCCCTCTCAACCGAACAGATCCACGCAGCCGCCGATTGGCGCTTGGCTTCAAGGATTTCGAGTTTATCGGTGCTGAGATGCTTTTCACGGCCGACAAGATAGGGGCGAGCGCACCGCTCGGCCGGAGTGAAGCCCCATACCCAGCCTACTTCACCGCGATCATCTGTCTCCGCAATGCGATATCGTTTCATGATCGGCCTCAAGCTAAACGATACTGCGGAAATTGTAGGACCGGCACCCCAACCTGGCAAGCGGTATCCCTTGAGCGGCACACGCCCCTGTGCATGTGGCTCGAGCCCCGAAACGCATAGCCATCATCCGGCTCGCGCGCGACCTTCAGGTTGGTTCCCTCGCTCTTGGCCGCCTCGGAGAACAGCACCGTTGAATGCGGTATCCGTGGTGTGCAGGTCACATCAAGACCGCTGAGACCCGGCTTGGACAAGTAGTGCTTGGCCTTAGCCCGCCCGCAGGGTGCCGCCCTTCTTCGGCTCTGCGGCCTGGACGCGGTTGTTCAGGCCCAGCCCGCCCGCAGCGGGCCTGCCAAAAACACCGCCGGGCCGTCGCCGCCAGGGCGGCCGAAGCCTTCGGCATCCTGTTCTGCCTCCTTGGGAAAAGCCGTCTTGCAGCGCCTTACACTGCAAGTGTGACAGATTTTGAACGGGTGTAGGCGTCGAGCCCCTCCAGCCCCTTTTCGCGGCCGAACCCTGACTTGCGGTTGCCGCCGAAGGGCAGCTCGATACCGCCGGCCCAATAGTCGTTGACAGTGACCTGCCCGGCATCCACCCGCTGCGCCATGCGCAGGGCGGTGGATATGTCGCGGGTGTAGATCCCGGCCGCCAGGGCGAAGTCGGTGCCGTTGGCAAGCGCCAGTGCTTCCTCTTCCGTGTCAAAGGTCTGCACGGCGAGAACGGGGCCGAAGATTTCCTGCGTCACGGCCTCGTCACTGGCGGCGAGATCGTCGAGGATGGTCGGCTCATAGAACCAGCCGTTGCCGGTTTCCGGGTCCGCTGCCGCCTTGCCGCCGGTCACAATCTCAACCCCGCGCGCGCGGGCGCGCTCCACGTGGCCTGCGATCTGCGCCAGATGCCGCTCGGAGTTCACCGCGCCCATGTCCGGATTGCGCAGGCCATGTCCGAAACGCAGGGCTTGCGCCTTCTTGACCAGCCGCTCCAGCACTTCGGCGTGCAGATCGCGGTGAATCACCAGCCGCGAACCGGCCGAGCAGATCTGCCCGGAGTTGGAGAAGATCGCCCAGAGCGCACCCTCCGCCACCGCCTCCGCATCGGCATCGGCGAAAGCGATCAGCGGCGACTTACCGCCAAGCTCCAGCGTGAGCCCGGTCACATTCGGCGCCACCGCCTGCATCACGCCCACACCGGTTGCAACCGAACCGGTGAAGGTCACGTGCCGCACCCGCGGATCGGCGACCAGCGGCGCGCCCGCCTCAAGGCCGGTGCCGGTCACCACGTTCACCACGCCCGCAGGCACGCCCGCGCGGATCAGCAGCTCGGCAATCATCAGCGCGGTGAAGGGCGTGGTCTCCGCCGGTTTCACCACCGCCGAGCAGCCAGCCGCGAGCGCCGGCGCAATACCGCGCGCAAGCGTCGAGGTCGGATAGTTCCACGGCACGATATGGGCGGTCACTCCCACCGGCTCGCGCAGGGTGAAGGCGGCATTGCCGTTACCAAGGTTGACACTGCGCCCGTCGAGCTTGTCGGCGGCGCCGGCGTAATACTCGAACAGCCGCGCCGAGCCCGCGACGTCGCCTTGCGCCTCCGCCAGAGTCTTGCCACTGTCGAGGCTTTCCACCACAGCAAGACGGTCCGCCTCGGCCCGCATCAGCCGGGCCGCTTCCATCAGGATCGCGCAGCGCCGGGCGGGCGGCGTGCTGCGCCAGATCTCGAAGCCCTCGGCGGCGCTGGCCACGGCGCGGTCCACGTCCGGAGCGGTGCCCGCGGCAAATTCGGCGAAGGCTTGGCCGGTGCCCGCATCGAAACTCTCCATCCGGGCGCCGCCTTCGGGGGCCACGAACCGCCCGCCGATGAAGTGATCGCGCGGCAGGTCCGGCAGGGTGCCGGTTTCGAAATAGGTGGAAATCAGACGGTCGGAGGTCATCAGGCGTCCTCGCTGCATTTGTAGGTGGATTTGGCAAGCCACTCTGGGTTGATCTCGACGCCCCAGCCGGGGGCTTCGGTCACAACCGCCTGGCCGCCGGAAATGGTGTAGGGGTCATTCAGGAACAATTCGCGCTGCCACGGGTAGTAGTCGTCGCCCTCGATCGAGAACTCCAGGTAACGGCCCGGATTTGGGACCGCGCGCAACAGATGCATGGTGAACAATGTCACCAGAGACAGGTTGGCAGCATGCGGGGTGCACGGCAGCCCGGCGGCATGGCCCATGCGGGCTACTTCCATGCTGCGCACCATGCCGCCCAGGTACAGGATGTCTGGCTGGATGATATCCACCGCGCGCATCGCGACGATGCGCTTCCACTGCTGCAAGTCCCAGTCCTGCTCGCCGCCCGCCACGTCGATAGACAATTCGCGTGCGACTTCGGCGGTCTGCTCCAGCTCCCAGTAGGGGCAGGGCTCCTCGAAATGCTCGTAGCCGTTGGCCTCCAGCATCCGCCCGACCTCGATCGCGCGGGCGGGGCCAAAGCCCGAGTTGCCGTCAACCAGCAGCGCCGCCTCCGGGCCCATGGCCTTGCGGATGGCTGGGATGATCGCCTCGGTGCGCCCTTCCCATTCGTCCCGGTCCTGGCCGCATTCAGCGCCCACCCGCACCTTGAAGGCGTCAAATCCGAAATCGTCGCGCAATTTCTGCATCCGCGCGGCCTCGTCCCCGGGCGTGATGTCGCGCCGCATCGAGGACGCATAGGCCCGCAGCGGACCGGCCGAGCCGCCCAGCAGTTCGGCCACCGGTTTGCCCGCGGCCTTGCCGCGCCAGTCCCAGACCGCGGTGTCCAGCCCCGCCATGGCCCGGCGCAGATAGGTGCCGGGGAATTTGTGCTCGCGCAGCGGGATCTCGGCGACCACATCCTCCAGCGCATCCATGCCGCGTCCCAGCGCCCAGGGCGCCACCTGCCGGTGCAGGATCTCGCAGGTCAGGTCGCTGCTGTAGGTGGATACCTGCCCCCAGCCGGCCGTGCCATCCTCGGCGGTGACCCGCACAAAGCCGATCAGCGGCGTGCAGAAGGTTTCGATCCGGCGGATTCGCGGCCCGGTATCGTCCTTGCCGCGGTCATTGGAAACCGGCACCGCGCCGGACTTGGAATAAGGCGTGCTCATGCATCCTCCAGAATCAGATCGGCGGCGCGGTGCGCCAGCATCATGGTGGGGGCGTTGGTGTTGCCCGAGGTGATGTTGGGAAAGACCGAGGCATCGGCGACGCGGATGCCCTCGATCCCGTGCACCTTCAGCCGCGGTGACACCACGGAGACCGCAGGGTCCGAGCCCATCCGGCAAGTGCCCGAAGGATGGAAGACGGTGCCGCAGCGCTCGCGGAAATCGGCGAGGATCTGATCATCGTCCATACGGCGCAGGTCCGGGTCCATGGCGGATTCCACCAGCCCCTCGAGCGCCTTGGTGGAGATCAGCCGCTGGCACAGCCTCCCGCCCGCTATCACCTGCGCCGTGTCCTCTTCGGTCGCGAGCGAATTGGGCCGGATGCGCGGCGGTGCCACCGGGTCGGCCGCACTGATGTCGATGCGGCCGCGGCTGGTGGGACGGGATGGCTGAAAGCCGATGATGAAGCCGGGGAAGGGGTCGGGCTGCACCACCGTGCGCTTGCCGTTCGGCGTGGTCGTGTAGGTGACCGGGTTGAAATAAAGCTGCTGATCCGGCCGCCTCAGTTTCGGCGCCGAGCGGAAGTAGCCGCCGCACTGGTTCACCGACAGCGCCAGCGGCCCGCGCCGGGTGAGGCCGTATTGCAAGGCCGCCCGCACTTTGCCCAGGAGCGGCCGCAGCGCGTTGTTGAGTGTCGGCTCGGTGGCGCGGAAGTAATAGTTGATGCCGAGGTGGTCCTGCAGGTTGCCGCCCACATGCGGCGCATCCAGAAGCGGGGTGATGCCATGGGATTGCAACAGTTCCGCCGGGCCGATTCCCGACAGTTGCAGCAGCCGCGGAGAGGTCACCGCCCCGGCCGAAAGAATGATCTCGCGCCCGGCCCGAAGCGTCAGCGCCCTGCCGCGTTGGCTCAGCTGCACCGCAGCGGCCCGGCGGCCCTCAAACACAATCCGCTCCACCAGCACGCCGGTCATCAGGGTCACGTTCCTCCGCTTCAGTGCCGGCGCGAGGTAAGCCCGCGCCGAATGCATCCGCCGCCCGCCGCTGGTGTTGATCCGGTAGACCGCCGCGCCTTCATTGGCGCTGCCGTTGATATCCTTGGTAAGCGGCAGTCCCAATTCACCTGCGGCCGCGAAGAAATGCCGGTTGACCGGATGGATCTGATCGGAGACGTCCTGCACGTGCAGCGGCCCGTTGCCCTGGCGGTCGCCGCGGGCAGTGACCCGGGTCTCCATCGCCTCGTAGGTCAGGCGCACCGCGTCCCAGCCCCAGCCGGTGGCGCCGGATGTTTCCCAATCGTCGAAGTCATGCGGCAGCCCGCGGGCATAGACCAGGGCGTTGATCGCGCCCGATCCGCCCACGACCTTTCCGCGCGGCCAGTAGCCGCTGCGCCCGGCCAGCGCCTCTTCCGGCTCGGTCTGGTACTTCCAGTTCACTGCCGGGTCGAAGAAGGTCTTGCCATACCCGAGCGGCAGGCTGATCCACGGCGACCGGCCGCGCCCGCCCGCCTCCAGGACCAGCACCTTATGGCGCCCGGAAGTGCTGAGCCGCTCCGCCAGCACGCAGCCTGCGGATCCCGCGCCGATGATGATGTAATCGTAGTCCGTCACGTTTCCTGGTCGCCTGCCCTAAGTGCTCTTGCATGACCGTTACAAAGCCGCCCCGAAAATCCAAAACGAAAAATTTTTTGCCGTACTATTAAAAAAATTCGCAGACCAGCTATGCTGGCGGAATGTATAAGGAACTTCCCCCTTTGAGCTGGCTGCGGGCCTTTGACGCCAGTGCGAGGCTTGGCAATTTCACCCTGGCTGCCGAAGAGCTCGGCCTGACGCCTTCTGCCGTCAGTTATCAGGTCCGGGGCCTCGAAGCCCAGCTCGGCCACAAACTGTTCCGCCGGGAGCGCAAGTCGCTGCTCCTGACCCGGCTGGGGCAGGCCTACCGGCCGGTGGTCGCCAAGGCTTTTGCCGATCTCGACGCCACGACTTCGAGCCTTTTCGGTAAGGGAGCGGAAGCGGAGATAACCCTGCGCTGCGTCAGTTCATTGAACTTGCTTTGGCTGGTCCCGCGACTGGAGCATTTCAAAGCAGACAGTCCGGACAGCCGCCTTCGGGTGTTGTCGGCCTCGTGGGCAGAATTGGCCGAGGGAGAGGAGATCGACGTAGACATCCGGTATGGCGACGGAAATTGGTCGGACGGCAAAGTGCTGCCCCTGATGAGCAACGAAGTAATCGCCGTCTGCGCCCCTGCCCTGCGCGCCAGCGGCAGTCCCCGGTCGCTGGCCCAGGGCCCGCTGATTGAACTTGCCGGCGTTGTCGATACTTGGCGGCACTTCTTTGCCTTGCATGAGCCGGAATGCCCGGTTCAGGAGCCCGCATACAAAGTGGATCAGTCGCTGATCGCACTGGAACTGGCCAGCCGCGGCTTAGGCATTGCTCTGGTCGCAGAGGTTTTTGCGCAGCCCTATTTGGAAAGCGGCAAGCTGGTACGGGCGAGCGAGCTGACGTTGCCGTCCCGCCAAGGGCATTTTCTTGTGCTGCCTTCGGACCGCAACCGCTTCCGGCCTGAAGTCACCGCACTGGTGGATTGGCTGCGGAAAGAAGCGAACAAGTAACCTGAGGCAGCCCCGCCCCGGCTGACGTCTGTTTTACACCCTGTCCAGCCGGGACAGTGGCCGCTTCCCTACACCCGCTACTGGGAGCCGGTGTCGCGGCTGATCAAGGGCCTTGGCTCCGCCGAGGGCGTGGAAGAAGCCAAGGAGGCGCTGCGGTCCCTGGTGGAGCGGATCGTGCTGACACCTGCGGCGGAGAGCACTGGCTTGGATCTGACCCTGGAGAGGGATCTGGCCGAGCTGTTGCGTCTTGCGGCGGACACGCAGAACCCAAACACGGTGCAGGCCCCGGATGTTCTATCCGAAACCTTTGATATGTCTTGCGAATTAGTGTTGGCTGCGGGAGCAGGCAACCGCCGTATCCTACCTGCCCTCTCCGCAATCAAATAAACCCATGATAGCGCACAGCTAACGGCACCTTTGCGCAGGAAACGCCCTTGGCAAACTCGGCCTCTTGACGCAACCAGCTGAGATTTTTTGCTGCAGCGCCGCGCGCCGAAGTTGACATTCGCCGCAGGCGCATTCTCCAGGATCACCCACGCGATGCAAAACAAGGGATTGACTGCACTGGCTTCTGATATTGGCTTGGCTCTTGTTGCAGTCCAGGCGGCAGCGCCAGAGTCGAATGTTCCGGGATTTCCAACGATGGATGCCAGAGAAGGCATCGATGAACTGGCATATTTTGGCAATCTCACAAGCGTCCGGTTCCTGAACTGTTCTACTTTCAAGATGCTTCGCTGGTCAAAGGCTACCTAACCAATATATTTAGAAAATGAGTAACCGGGTATTCTTGCTGTTCTTCGGAGGAAGTGAAGTTCGGCTATCCAAAGGCGCCGCTTCAGGGCTCGCCAAGAAATCGCAAGCTTTGCTCGCCTTTCTTTCCATGGAAGACGGCCGCCCGGCCACGCGCGAACGTGTTGCCACCATGCTGTGGGGCAATACGGGCGACGAGCGTGCCCGTCATAACCTGAGGCAAGCGCTGTCGCAAATCCGGCGGGTGCTTGGCCCCGCCGTCTGCAGTGATGGCGATACGCTGAGGCTGAACACGTCACTTTGCGATGCGGATGTTTCTGTCTTTGTTCGCAGCAAGGATTGTCATGACGTTGCTGAACTGCAGGAAGCGCTTGGGCTGTATCGGGGAGACTTCCTTGAGTCCTTTCATGTCCAGGCCGAGGAATTCGAGGCCTGGGCGCGCGGCACGCGGGAAAGGCTGCGCGCGATGGCCTGTACCATGATCGACCGTGTGGCCGGCAAACTGGTTGCGGCAGGGGCCGATACCGAGGCAGAGGCGGCCCTGAGACGCAAACTTGCGATAGACCCGTGCTGCGAAATGGCGCATCGCGCCTTGATGGAACTGCTGAACCGGCAAGGCCGCCGGTCGGAAGCCATGCGCCAGTTCAAGTTATGCGGCGAGGCTTTGCAGCGGGACCTCGATACAACTCCAAGCCCGGAAACACAGGCCGTTTTTGACGCCATTTCCAATTCCGGGCTATCGGCTCTGCCGGGGACGCCCTCCCGGTCCGAGACGACCCAGTTGACTGGCAAACCTGTTGTGGCCGTTCTGCCGTTCGAAAACCTCTCAGACGAAAGCGATTTGTACTTTTCAGATGGTATCACCGAGGATCTGACGACGGCCCTGTCCCGTTTCAGCGAGCTGGAGCTTATCGCCCGGCCATCGTCCTTCCGGTATCGCGGCCGGGCAACCCCCGAAGATGAAGTCGCCTCTGCCCTGGGGGCGTCCTTTCTGGTCAGGGGCAGCGTGCGTCGCTCAGGCGATGCGGTGCGGATCAGTGTTCAGCTTTTGAGCGCTGAACGCGGCACGGCAATCTGGGCGGAGCAATACAACCGTCAAATGGGTGATGTCTTCAAGGTTCAGACGGAAATCGTTTCGACGGTTGTCTCGACGCTCGTGGGGCGGGTGGAAAGCGCCCGGCTGATGCAATCACGCGGCTTGGATCCGCAGCGCCTGGAAGCCTATGACATTCTGCTGAGAGGCAAGTATCATCACCATTTGTTCACGGCTGCCGATTGCCGGAAATGCCTCGATTTGTTCAAGCTGGCGATCAGCAAGGACCCGGATTATGCGGTGGCCCATGCCTGGCTGGCCTGCGGTCTGGGCCAGGCGATCGTTCACAAGCTGGATGACCCGGCAAGACTGGTGGATCAGTCGCAGGCGGCGGCCGAACACGGGCTTGAACTGGACGAAAATGAAAGCGAGTGCCACCGGGTTCTGGCTCAGAACCATTTGACCAGAGGCAATGTCCGCCGGGCGCTTTGGCATCAGGAGCGCGCCTTGTTTCTGAACCCCAACGACGACCGCTCACTGTGCGCGATGGGCGAGATTCTGACTTTTGCGGGCGAGCCGGTTGCCGGCGAAGAGTGGGTTCGCAAATCGATGCGGCTGAACCCGTACCACCCGGAGCGATATTGGAGCCACCTGGCCCGGGCGCTGTTTCACCAGCAGCGGTTTGAAGAGACGCTGCGAGTTCTCGATCGCATCAGCCGCAAAAGGGTCGATGATCTGGTTTATCTTCTGGCATCCAGCGCCCAAACGGGCTCGGGAAGAGAGTTGGAACGCGCCAGGGCCGCCATCCGAACGCCGGGAACCGGGTTGGATCCGGTCGAAACGGCGCAGGGTTTTCCGCTGGAACGCGCCGAGGATCGTGACTTGCTCCTCGGCGCGTTGAAATTGCTGGACTGACGTTGAGCCCGGGTTATGCAGCGATGGCCCTCGCCCTTTCGGCGATATGCCCGGCAAGGTCTTCGGCATCGCGGCCGACGCCGTCAATCAGGTTGGAATACTTGCGTTTCTGAAACCGCATTCCAAGGACATAAAGGCCGGCAACCGGGCTGATGCCCTCCTTGTGCGCAATTTCTCCGCGGTCATTCAGCACCGGAATTTTTAGCCAGGGATACTTGCGCTGATAGCCGGTCGCCCAGACAACAGAGCGGACGCGGTCTGTGCCAATGCTTCTTTGCGCGGGTTCATCGGGGATCGGGACGGGCTGGATCTCACCGGCTTTGGCAGGCGGAACGTCATACCCCTTGGCCTCGATGAAACCATCGATCTTGCCAAGCAGTTCGAACATCATCCTGTCTGCTTTCTCGACGCTTTGGCGGAGCGTATCGGCAAAGAGGATCCGGCCGTCCTCGACACCTGCCGTGCGGCCGACCAGGCGCGCGCCCAGCTTTTGCACCGTTGACAGATCCAAATCGCGGTTTTCGGCGGACCCTACCAGCTGCGGCGGCGGATTGCCCCGTTCATCGGCGGGATCGGCTGCGGCAGCAACCCCGCCGGTCGCATCCATCCAATACAGGATGTCGCGCCCGCGGTACCGCCGCGGCACCCGGATATGGGTTCCGACCGAGACAGTTACGGGGCGCCCGGCCCTGAGGAGTTCTTCGGCGATTTGCAGACCGGTCGCCGAGGCACCGACAACCAGCACATGCCCATCAGGCACCTGCGAAGGGTTCCGGTATTCCGACGGAACGATTTGCACGACGTCATCCGGCAGGTTTTCCGCGAAATCGGGAACACGCGGTGTATCGCAGAACCCGGTTGCAACCACCACGTTCTGTGCGCTCCACTCACCGCGGTCCGTCGCGACCCGGAACCTGCCGTTTTCCTGCCGCTGCACGGCTGTAACGGTGGTGCCGCATTCGATGCAGGCATCATAGGAGCGAGCGTACCGCTCCAGCCTTTCGATGAAGTCCGGCACAGACATGAAGGCATCCGGCGCGTCGCCTTCATAGGCCCAATGCGGCAGGCGGCTCTGCCAGTTCGGGGTCAGCAGTCTCAGAGAGTCCCAGCGTTCGCTGTGCCATCTCTCACCGATCCTTCCGCGTTCCAGAATGACGTTATCAACGCCGTGTTCGAACAGGCAGCGTCCCATCGCCAAGCCGGCTTGGCCGCCACCGATGATGACAGTGTTGACATGTTTCATGACTTTTCTCCTATCGGGCATTTCAGATGCTTCCGATAGTCGGGTGGCGCCGTCATTTGCCTGTCAGCAGACCTGTTCCCCTGGCGTCTATTATTCGTCAATTTGCCCAAAATTTTCGAACCGGCCCAATGAACCCGCCATGAGAAGGAACAGGTTCTTGGTGCTGGCCGCAGCATTGCAGTTGGTGCGCCCGGGCAGTTGAATGGCCGCTCCGGCTGAAATGCGCATTTACAGCACCCTTGCGGCTGAAACTCGCGGCTAGGGCCGCTTTGGGCTGCCTGCTGCCATCTGGCTGGTGCCGGTAATGGGAACCTGGGAGAGAACTCGAAGCTGCGGGGCCGCAAGTCGGCTGTGAGCCCATAGCCACAATCGCAAAGGCTTGGGCCGTTCGCTTACAATATGCTGCAATACCGGGAGGCAAAGCAGATGTAGATTCGGCCCGCGGCATATTCATTGCTTTGATCGACGGATACCGGGATTACTCCGGGCCTTTGCCGTAATTGCACTTTTACAACGGCTGAATGTAGGAATAGCCCTTTACAGACTTCAGGTTTGCTCGGGAGAACCGACGTTGCGACCCATGCCGTTCACGCTGCCGAAGGTGATGGAGATCGCCGACATGTCCAGGAGCACTCTAGCGACTGTTTTGATCGCAGTGATTAGCACAGCCAACGCACGTGTTCCGAAAACGAAAGCCTGTTCCCGTCGTAGCCCTGTTTCGAGAAGCTCTGCAATTCTCCTAACCATCATTCACACTTCATTGGGCTTAAAGTCTCACACCCCAAGCCACGCTGTCAGCCGCGGCCGCTCGCGCACCAGACCATCTTGGTCGAAATGATGCACGACGAAGAGCGCCCAGGTATCTTCGAAGGCCATCTCGATTTCGCCCGTCACCTTTGTCCTACCGAGACCCAACTCAGCATAGGTGAACTCGATGCTGCCGGCCTTGCGGGCGAGCGCGATGTCGAAGGTCTCGCCGGTGAACTCGTTGATGTGCGGGCGCCCGGTGCTCTTCAGAATGCCTGGGATCTCGGCCCGTGCGGTGCGGGCGTCTAGGTCCTTTTCCAGATGGATCGGCAGGAATTGCGTCTCGCAGAATTCCGAGCAGGTCGAGGCGAAGACGGCGAAAACGTTGCTCAGCGGCGCGCAGCTTTTGCCGCGCAGGATCGTCTCCAACGCCGCCCGCTGTGCGGGAGCGGCGCGTTCTTCGATGACGATCAGCGCGCGGCCGTCCCCATCGGCAATCTCACCCGGCCACTTGTAGATCGCCGACCAGCGGAGCCCGCCCAACGGCGTGCCATTGAAATGCCCCTCGATAATCTCGCCGACATAGGCCGATTCGCATTTCCCGTGGGTCGTCGGAAGGTTGAACTGGCAGCCGCAGTTTATGGCGCAGTTGCAGTTGTCGTAGGTCTCGCTTTTGAAAAGCCACTTGTCGGTCATCGGTCTCACCCCGTGGCGGCAGGTTGGATGTTCTGGTTGACGTGGAAGACGTTGTCCGGGTCGTAGATGGCCTTCACGTCGGCTAGGCGAGCATGGTTGGCGCCATAGTTTTGCGCCACCCGGTGGCCGTCATCGTCGGACATGAAGTTGATGTAACCACCTTCGGAACCGGAGTGCGGGTGGATAGCGTCATAGTAGTCGCGCACCCAGCGGATGTTGGCCTCGTTCTCGGCGGGATCGTCCCAGATGCCTGCGATTACAGGGGAAAACAGCTTGTCACGGTGGCCAAAGGCAGTTTCATCCGCACCTACTCGCTGCGCCGCCCCGTTGATCGGATGGAGGTGCATGGACGAACTGACGTGAGGAGTGTTTGCCCCGTGCGCGCAATGGACGTCGATCGCGTCATCTGTCAACTCGGTGATGAAATCAGCCTTCCAGTAATTCTGCATGCCATGCGGGACCGCGTCGTTAAAGAGGCTGTTCATCGCGGGGAAGGGCATGCGTTGGAAGAATTCTGCCTTGACCTCGGCCAAGTCGCGCAATGAATTGATCACCCGGTCCGTATCCTCCGCCGCTCCGGTCCAGCAGGGGACCAATACGCAGAAGAGATCGCCGACGCGGTCGCGCGGGATGAAGGGCAGGTCGGGCGCGATCTGCCAGCCAAAGAAGCAGCCGAGTGCCTCGGGCGCCTCGGCTATGTAGTCTCGATAGCCCTGCAGGACGGCTTTCGCGTCCTCAAACTCGTAAAACAGGGGGCCGCCGGAGATGTCACCGACATCGTGCAACTGGAACTCGAAATTGGTGACAACGCCGAAATTGCCACCGCCGCCGCGCAAGGCCCAGAAAAGATCCTCGTTTTGGTAGTTGCTGGCGGTGACCTGCCGGCCGTCCGCCAAAACCACATCGGCTGACAGGAGGTTGTCGATCGACAGTCCGGCGCGGCGGGTGAGATACCCGATGCCGCCGCCAAGCGTCAGCCCGCCGACGCCGGTAGTCGAGATCACACCGCCTGGAGCGGCCAGCCCAAAGGGATAGGTCGCGTGGTCGACATCGCCGAAGGTCGCCCCGCCACCGACGCGGGCGACCTTCTTCTGCGGGTCGACCTGGACATTGTTGATCTTCGACAAGTCGATCACCAGCCCGCCGTCGATGGTGCCGAAGCCGGGGACAGAGTGCCCGCCGCCGCGGACGGCAAGATCGAGGCCGCCTTCACGCGCGAAGGACACTGCCGCCATCACATCGGCGGCATCGGCGCACTGGACAATGACGCCGGGCCGGCGGTCATGCATTGCGTTGTAGACGGCGCGGGCATCGTCGTAGCCGGCGTCTGAGGCCGTGATGATCCGGCCGCGAACCTTCTCGGACAGGTCCAAGGTCAGGTTTGCCATTGGCGAATCCTCCGTATTGCTTCCGAGATGATCCGGGACGCGCCGTTCCGAAAGCGTTCCTGCCTATTTGCCGCTCCCCGTAACGCTGGCCGCAGCGCGGAACGCCGGGAGATCTTGGCCGGAGGGGATCCGTGTCATCAGTGCGTGCAGGCCGGGTATTGCGCCTTCGCCCGGGAAACCGAGGGCGAAAGAAGTGCGCGCCTTGAGCTCGGACCAGAGCGCACCCTGATCCCTCGCAATCGAGATCGCGCCCGTCAGGGCCGCCCGTGCGGTGTCCGTTTCGCCATTGGCAAGCGCCAGGTTGCCCTCCATCCGCCGCAATTCGGAATGCAGATAGAATTGCCCATGTGCGGCAGTCAGTGACAGGCTCTCTGCAACTTCCGCCCTCGCGAGCGCCGCGTCGCCCCACCGTTCATGCGCCCGGGCGAGCAGCAGGAGCATGTAGGTCAGGTGCAGGTTCTCACCCTCGTTCCGGGAGCGTTTTACCGACTGGGCGATCCGTTTGATGCCCCGCCGGTCGCCATCGCACAGGTCGACCCAACCTTGCAGGGATTCGAGCACGACCGAGAGGTAGCGCATTGAGAACCGTTTCCGGAGTTTCTCTGCGTCCGCCAACAGTTGGATGAGACGGTTGAGATCCTCGGCCTCCGCGGCGCCGATGGCGGCATAGGTGATGACATAGCCCAGCGTCATTAGTTGCCCGATGTCCTTTGCCAGCGCCTGGGCAGCGCGGGCAGTCTTTTCCGCGCGGCGGGGATCGCCTTGCCAAAACTCTGTCAGGGCCAGGCGGACCATACAGACAGCCTTTGGGTCCTGCGCGAAGCGGGTCAGATGCTCGCTGGTGTGCGAGGGAGCATAGTTGGCGATGGCGCTTTCCAGACAGGTGCGGGAGCGGGCGAGCTCACCCTGCCAGAACGCGCTGACGCCCAGCAGATAGCGACCCTCGGTCACGGCAACCGGATCGGAACTTTCCGCCAGGGCACTGCCCATCTGGTCGCAATCGGCGAACCGGCAGCCTTGCAGGCGCGCCAGTCCCAGCCCGCGCAGGATCGGTGCATCTACCGGGTCGCCGAGTTTGCGGCAGAGCGCCATGGCGCGTTCATAGAGTTGATGCGCCCGTTCGGCTCCGTAACCCTCAAGCGCAACTAGCGGCGAACCAAGGGCGATGCGGATATCAAGTTCCAGCCGGTCGCGCGACGAGGAGCGGGGAAGCTCGGGCAACAGGGTTAAGGCGCGGCGGAAGTGGTCGACCGCCTCCTCGAAGGCCGAGACGGCGACAGCGCCCGCTCCGGCCTTCCGATAGGCCCCGATCGCCTGTTCGATCATTCCGGCACGGGTGTAGTGGGCGGCAAGTTGCGGACTGATCGCGGCGGGGTCGCTACCATGGACTGCCAAGAGCGCACCCGCCGCGGCCCTGTGGAGGAGCCGCCGCCGGGCCGGGCTGATCATCTCGAGCGCAACCTCGCGCAGCTTGTCATGGCTAAAGTCATAGCGAACGCCCTGCTCGGCGATGATCCGGCACTGCCAAAGTTCGTCGATGGCCTCGATTAGAGTGCGCTCGTCCGTGCTGCTTGCCGCCCCGATCAAATCGAGCGTGAAGGCACGCCCGATCACCGCCGCCATCTCGGCGACACGGCGGGCGCCTTCCGACAACCGTGTCAAGCGTGTGCGAATGACGGCCCGCACGGTTGGGGTCAGCTCGAACGTCTGCCCCTCGGAAGCCCCGGCACGAAGCGTCTCGACGAGGAACAGAGGGTTGCCAGTTGTTGCTGTCCAGAGACGGGCTGCGAAATCGGAATCGACGCTTTCCACGCCGCGCATCCTTGCCGCGAGGGCCGCGGTTGCGGTGATATCAAGCCTTTCGAGCGGTAATGCGGTCACGACAGCGTCGCGTTCAAGCGCGTCCGTCAGCCGGGTCAGGGGGTGGCCTTCTGGCACCTCCTGGGGTCTGACAGTCCCTACGATCAGCAGCGGTGCCGACGCGTTCGCCCGGATGAGGTAACCGATCATATCGATTGTTTCTGTGTCGCACCATTGCAGATCGTCGATTACAATGAGGCACGGGCGGTCTCGGGAAACGAGTGCTCGCGAGACTGCATCAAACAGCCGGTGACGCTGCACCGGGTCGCCCGTGCCGGCGCGGGGGGGTGTTCCTGGGCGACTGGCGAGTTCGGGAAGAAGACGCGACAGTTCGGTTTGCCAAACCTGCTCAAGCGCATCAATCCGCTCCCGGATCGTGTCCGAACGAAGGAGGTCCACCACCGGCCCCCACGGCAGCCTGCCGGCTGCCTCGTAGGCGCGGGCGGTGATCACCGTATGACCATGAGCCGCGATGTGCCGGCCCATCTCTTGCGCCAAGCGCGACTTGCCGATGCCAGGTTCCCCAGTCAGAAGCACGAGACGGGCGGTCTTACTCTGCGCCGCGGACCATGCCGATTGAAGGGCGGCGATATCGCCTTCGCGACCGACAAAGGGCGCGATAACTGCCGGCCCCTGTTCCGGCGGGGCGGTGTCCACGGCCTCCGTATCTTCCGAAGGAGCAAACTCGTCGCGGACTTCTTGATAGAGATTGCGAACTGCCTCGTCTGGCGTCACGCCCAGATCCCGCTCCACCACCTCAGCATACCTGTGATAGGCTCGCATGGCTGCATTTCGATCCCCAAGGGCGCGGTACGCTTTGATCTGATGGCAGATAGCGGCTTCGTCTGTTGGCTCGAGTTCTTCCAACCGGCGAGCGTGCTCCAGTACGGCCTCATGTTCGTCAAGTTCGGCGGCAGCCACCGCGGCCCGGGTGAATGCGGTCTGTGCGTCCCTCCGCAAAGACGACCGCGCCTCCAGCACCCAGTCATCGTAGCAAGCCGGCAGGAGATCGCCGCCATAGATCGCTGCCGCCTCCTGGAAATCGGAACTGGATATAGCTGCGCGGAAATGCATCACATCGACGCTCGCCGGTGCCGTATCGCGCCAGCGTAGCTGTTCACTGTCCGTGTCAGCGAACAAGTCGCTATCAGGCAGTGCCTGCCGGAACTCATGCAGCAGCTTCCGGAGATTGGTTCGAGCCTGGGACTCACTCGAGTCGGGCCATAGCTCGAACGCCAGCCGTGAACGGTGCTGCGCGCCATCCCGCAGTGTCAGCAACGCCAGAAACCTCTGAAGCCGCAGGCTCTGGAAGCCGTCGACACGACGGCCATCGAGGACGATCTCAAATCCTCCAAGAAGCCGGATCTTCAACTTATCAGGCATTTCCACCTCAGCATCGTGACCTGCGGCACCTGTGGCGCTCAACAGGAAAGTACCGTCCGAGCGGGCCGGCTGTCCACGAATCAGCCGGTGGGTGATCAATTGATCGGGTTTGAAGGTATCAAGCAATCTACCGTGCGCTTGCTACGAATGTCTTGAAACCGTCCGACCTTCTGTTGCTCTCGCAAATGCAGTAATGATCGCGCGTTCGCTGCGAAAGTCAGGTTTGTCCTGGCCCCCAAGTTTGGTCTCAAAAATGTTGTGCCATGGGCCAACGTCTGGTTTTACGGGTTGCACTGCAGCAAGGATCGAGGCTGCTCAAGGTCGGCTTTGGTCAAGGTTTTCTGATGCGGGCCGCGGTGTGAGAGTGCGGCTTGGCGCGACATCGGCCTGCGTTGGAAAACCTCCCAAGGTGGAAGCCGCGGGACTCTTGGGGCTGTCTATGGGGAAAGAGCGCTGACGGCGGCGTCTGCGGTTGGAGCCAGCGGCCATGCCGGATGCATTCCGATGCAGGTTGGGATGCCCATATCGGGGACCGCTGGATAATTGCTGCGACGAAAGCGGCGTTCCGGCGCGGGTCTGGGCCTGGGGAGAATGCAGGCATAAATGGAGACAGCCGGGCCTCTGCGGATGCACGTTGTTCACAATACCGGACTGACGGGCGTTTCGTCATGCCACCTCCTTCCGTGGTGGTGCGCGGGACCGCGGATTTTGCCCGCGCCGGAAGATCTCGATGATGTGCATCGTCCCGCCACAGCAGGGGCATGGCTCACGCAGGGTGAGCGGGAGGACCTCGGCGGCTTCTGGCGGTTCTTGAGCCGGGCTCTTTGCCCCGAGCAGTGCACGGAATCGGGCGATGTTGGCCTTGCGCTGCGCTGAGGCGAGCAAGCCGTAGTGCCGGATGCGATGAAAGCCGTCGGGCAGGACGTGGATCACGAAGCGGCGGATGAACTCGGACGTGGCCAAACGAATGGCTTTCAGCCTGTCGCCGCGCTTGATCCTGTAGTCCTTCCAAAGGAATGCTACGGTGCCCGCGTCGGCGCTGACGAGGCGGCGGTTCGAGATGGCCACCCTGTGGGTGTATCGGCTGAGATAGGCGAGCACGGCTTTCGGGCCTCCGAAGGGCGGATTGGCATAGATCACCCATTCGGACTTGCGCAAAGGAGCCTGCCACCCTGCGAAGGCATCGGCCTGCGCTAGCGGTTCCAGGCCGCCGAAGAAGGCCAGCTCCCCGGCGCGGTGAAGCGCCATCAGCCCCTCCAGAAACAGCCGCCGGAACAGGCGAGACAGGACCCGAACATGCGGGAAGAACCCAGGCCGGCGGGCGATCGACCTCGATCCGGGATCGACCGTCAAGGACTGGCATCAGGCTCACTCCGAATACCACTTTCACAAGGGTGAATATGAACTTGCCCTTGCCGAGGCGCGCAAGGGCGTGTTGCTGGGCTACTGGTGGTCCATGATTCCTGAGGTCGTGGCTCTCTCCAAGCTTGGACACGCCGAGGACCTTGAACGCGCCCGCAAACGGCTTGAAGCAACGCGCCCCGGAATAAAAATCGCCGACATAGCATGGGTGTACCGCCGCTACCAACGTCCAGATGTTCTCATTGCGCCTAATGTCGAATTGCTCCGAAAGGCAGGGCTGCCAAAAGGCAAGTGCCGCCCATTGGAGCTCGGCGATTCCGGCTAAGTAAAACTTGATTTCAATGGCATAAAGAAGTCGTCCAGGTTGATTGACGCTCTGGCCCAAACACTCGTTTCAGATTTTGCCTTAAGCGAGCGTTCTGGCAGTCGTCTACCTTGCACCCTTGCAGTGCCTCAGGCACGTAGATCAGACAATCGACCGAGCTTAGCAGCCAAGCCGGGCTACTCCGGGATGCCTGCGGCGGACAGCATCTTGTAATATGTCTCGTAGATGCCGGGCTTGCTGATCCTGATGCGCGTCCTCATATCCCGGAACATTGAGACGGTGAAGTCGGGTTCGCGGGTCATATGCAGCCGGGCGAGTTTTTGTGCGCGTTCATTGTTGCCAAGACCCATCTCAGCTACGATCTCATTGAGACGGAAAATCGACACAGAGTTGTGAAAAACGCGTACCCTGTTTGCAGTTTCGAGCAGTGCCGCCCAGTCCTGATTTGCGATGTGGGCCAGGCTGGTTCCCAAGTGGACGCGGTAACCCATCGGGTCAGCTGGGTTCAGACGAAGCGCGCGTTCGCTATGTGCCAGCGCGGTGGGAGCGTCACCTGTCAACCCGCGCAGGATGCAGCTTGATCCCCAAGCCGAGGTGCAGTTCGGGCAGGCCTCGATCGCCCGATCGACAAGAGCGAACCCGTACTCGGTATCATCAGAGAGGAAGGCTAGAATGTAGCCAGCATATGCCTGTGCTTCGATGTCGGGGTCAGGTGCTTCCAACACCTCTCGAGCCATTCGGATTGCAAAATCGAACCGCTCAGAGGTTGGCCGTGTGTCCGGGTTCCAGAGCAAGGTGCGGATCCACCCGCGCAAGGCCTTCGCCATCGGGTAGTTGGGAGCCGCTTCCAGCGCGCTGGCAAGATGGTGGTCGGCAAGAACGAAAGAGAATTTATAGATTGCTGCCTGAGCGCGCAGAAAATAGTCGTAAGAATCCAGGTTTTCCGGACGTTTCAATTCAGCCCGCCCGATCTCGGACTGCCGGATCGCAGGTGTGATCGCGGCGACAACCGCTTCGGTTATGCCGTCTTGCAGGTCAAAGACGTCTTCGATCGCGCCATCATAGTGATTGGCCCAGATATGGCCGCCGGTCTCAGCATCAATCAACTGGCCAGTCACGCGCAGGCGTTGGCTGGCTTTGCGAACTGAGCCTTCTAGCACGTAACGCACCCCCAATTCACGTCCAATCCGGCGGATATCCACAGAAAGCCCCTTGTAGGAAAAAGAAGAGTTCCGGGCGATCACAAAAAGCCAGGGAACCCGCGAGAGGCCGGTGATAATATCCTCGGTGATGCCATCGGCGAAATAGTCTTGCTCCGGGTCGGACGAAAGATTATCGAAGGCTAGAACTGCGACAGAGGGTTTCTCGGGTCGGGCCGGGGCGGGCGCCGGGGCTGTACCGGCTGCAATACAGACCGAGAAAGCGCGAATAGGCCGGTCAATGTTTTTTAGGCTCTGCTGGCCGAGGTCACGGAATGCGAGATCGAGTTTGCCAACCACATCTTCGTGAACCCTGCCGGAGACAACAATTCCGCCAGGCTCAGCTATTCCTTCCAGCCGGGCGGCGATGTTGACACCATCGCCCAAAAGATCCTCGGCATCCGCGACGACGTCGCCAACGTGGACGCCCATTCGGAAGCGGACCTCGGGCCCGTCGCCGCGCGTGGCGTTTCGCTCGGCCATCTGGCGCTGCATCGCTTCAGCACAGGCGACAGCGTCAACCACCGAGGGGAACTCAGCAAGAAAGCCATCACCCATCGTCTTGAAACGCCGCCCTCCATTCAGGCCGATGACAGGATCGAGCGCACTGAAATGCCCCTTAACGGCCCTCAGCGTGCCTTCCTCGTTCGCACCGGCGAGTGCGCTGTAGCCAACCACATCGGCGGCGAGAATGGCGGCGAGGCGGCGGTCCATCCTGGAGAGTCCTCGGTCGGCCCCGTTTCAAAGCTGCAATAGTACTGAAATCATCAGAGCAGAAACCCTAGGCTGTTTTCAAGCTCTCAGACTGGACTTGCCTATGCCAACCTGTTTAAGCCCTACTGGGTAGATGCGTTCAACCGGACGCAATTCAAACCTCTTGATCGGAGCACCAATCATCTGCAGCATTGGTGGTAGATGCTGTGTCTTGGAGATGCCGGTTGGAGGAACTTCACAGCAGAACTCTTTGCAGTTGCCCGGACAGACCGCAATGATCCGTCCGTCACCTGAACTGCTGGCAGTCTCGAGGCGATGGTACGAGATACTCAGAACCAAGAAGAACACGGGCGAACTGCGGGATTTTTTATCAGCAGACGATGAATTGCGGTTCATAGGCACGGGTGAAGGCGAGTTCTGGAACGGAAGCGCAGTCCGCGATGGTGTCGGCGGCTTTTTCGCTGCGATCGCAGCCCCGGATGTGTTTGAAGAACTTGAGGCGGAAGCCTTCGAAAACGGCGAAACCGGCTGGTCGTCCTTTGTTCACAGAATCCGATTTGCCGGTTTTGACGAGGCGGTCATTTACCGTACTGTCCTGATTTTCGTTCTCCAGGGCGCAGCGTGGAAAATCGTCAACCGCCATGCTTCCGTTCCCACCCCCAACATTGAGCTTGTGGGCCGAGAACAGCTGGCGATCCAGAAACTGGTAGATGCGGCGCGGGAAGAGGGGCCTGAACTGATTCAGACCGAAGGTTTAGCTTCGGTCCTTTTCACCGATATAGAAGGCAGCACCGCGTTGGCCGAAGCCTTGGGCGACCAGCGCTGGTCGGTAGTGATCGACAGCCATTTCCAAATTTTGGCGCAGATAATACAGGCACACCGCGGCCAATTCGTCAAATCCTTAGGAGATGGAACATTGTCGGTCTTTCCATCTGCCAACGAAGCGCTTGCGGCCGCCACCGAAATGCAGGCGGCCGTGGCGTCTGCACCCGAAGAACCTTACCTGGGCCTGCGCATTGGAATTCACACCGGCGATGTTGTTCAGTCCCGAGGTGATTTCTTTGGTACCGTTGTCAACAAGGCCTCGCGCATAGCGGCTGCAGGCGTTGCGGGCGACATATTGGTATCGGATGCGACTTGGAGTGCCCCATCTGAATTGGCCCACCGTTATGTTTAGGAAACGGAGGACTGAGAATGGCGAACAAGCGACACAAGCCTGAGGAAATAGTTCAGAAGCTGCGGCAGGTTGATGTGCTTGTCGGCC
>NZ_JBFCVS010000022.1:0-63304 GCF_040704725.1 Leisingera sp. JC11 | reverse complement strand
CCAACTCACAGCACAATCCATCCGCCCCGCCGCCTGTCCAGACCACCGGAAGACCGCCGTGACCCAAAATCCGCAAACCGCCGTTATCACCGCCCACGGCCAGCCCTCCGCCCCCGCCCCGGCAGAGGCGGATCTGGCTGCCACTGCGGCGGCGGTGGCAGCGCATCTGCCGGGCTGGGATGTCCGTTCCGCCACCCTCGCCGCGCCCGGCCGGCTGGAGGAGGTGATGCAAGAGGGTGCCGTGGTCTATCCGTTTTTCATGTCGCGCGGCTATTTCACCAGCAAGGTGCTGCCCGCCCGCCTCGAGGGCCGCGCCTGCCGCATGGCCGCGCCGTTCGGCCTGGACAGCGGCCTGCCGGACCTTGCCGCAAACGCCGTGCGGCAGACGGCAGCAGACCGGGGCTGGCCGTTGGAAACCCTGAACCTGCTGCTGGCCGCCCATGGTTCTGCCCGCGGCGCGCGCGCCGCAGAGGCGGCAGAGGATTTCGCCGCCAGGCTCAGCCCCCTTCTGCCGGGCTGCACGTTGTCGCTGGGCTATGTCGAACAAGACCCGCGGATTGAAACCGCCGCCGCCCCCCTGCCTGCGCGGTCCATCTGCCTGCCCTTTTTCGCCCAGGCCGGCGACCACGTGAAACAGGACCTTCCGGAAGCACTGGAGGCCGCTGCATACGGCGGCACCGTGCTGCCGGTGGCCGGCGCCCTGCCCGGCGCTCCGGCGCTCATTGCCGCAGCCATCCGCGCAGCAAGCCTGGACCAAAGCGCCGGCGGGTGAGGTTTCGGGTGTGCAGCGGCCTTTGAATGCGCCAGGACCTGCCACAGGCACACAATACGGCAGAGCAGCACCGAACCGGCAGGACCTGCGGCGATCAAGAAAGTCTTCGACTTAGCGGCTTCAATACGCTACCCCGGGAGGCGGAAATACAACCCAAGAGGATTGTTTTGCTTTGCTTGATCAACCTATAAAGAATTTATTCTTGGGCAACACTTCGGATCACGATCTGTGGCTGAAGCATGATGCATCGGTGTTTTTTTCAGAGGCGGCTCCGAAAATCGAATCCGCCTTCTACCCTTTGTACAGATACGGGAACTATTACTCATTTTCAGTCTACCGGCTCGCCAGGCTGGTGGGTGAAGTTGAGCTTGATCCGGCTTTCTGCCGGGCCATTTCCTCCGGGTTCAATGATGTCTGCAGGCCCAACCCCGTTGCGATCAAGGGCATCGAGCGGCTCACCGGGAAAGTGCATTTCACCGGCCTGGAACGGGACAAGACGCGGTTCCTGGAACGCCTTGCCGCCGCGATGCAGGAAGATGCCGATCAGGTCGAAGCAGCAAACCCCGGCAAGACGAACATCATCCTCTGCGGCGGCAAAGACAGTCTGAATCTGCTGCTCCTGAAGTGGTCGAACCCGGTTGTTGCCTACAGCGCCGAGCCGAACTTCGAGCTGGTCAGAAAATTCTCCGTGGAAAACAGCCTCGGGATCGAGGTGAGACGGCTTGAGGATACAGAAGACCCGGACCTGAAGCAGCGGGAGATTGCAGAGGCTGCGGGCCAGGTTCATCACGGCAGCTGGAAATGGGCGGCTGCGCTTCGGGACATCGCGGAAGCCTGCGACCAAAACGCGGTTTTCTGGAAAGGCCAGCTCGGGGACATCTATCTGGCCCCGAACTGGCGCTTCTATTCGGCATCGCGCAGCACCTTCTACAAGAAGCTCCGGTCCGCCTACCGGATGGGGTGCCAGAAACTGCCGGCTTGCGCCCCCGTTGCAGACGCGCTTTTCGCCAAACACGCCATCCGGAGCACCGCGCACGGTGTCGTCGCCCGGGGCGCTGTGCTGCAGGGCTCCCACATGGGCTTCCTGCGCAGCATCTGCGACAGCCTCTTCGTGTCCGCTTACCATGGCGCAAACGTCACCCGCGCCCTGCGCTCCATGCACCTGCCCAGCCTGTCCGATCACGATCTGCGCCCGGACCTCGGGCGCCTGCTGCTCGGCCGGGACGTGAAGTATCCGGTTGCAAACCCGGGCCCCAGCCGCACCGCTTTCCGCGAAGACTGGCGGAGCATTCCCAACCTGGTGGAAGCCCTTCAGCATCATGACATTCGCGTCACCAATGCGCGGGACGTCCTAGGTTAGTCTTTTCCCGGATGAGATGCGGTATGATCACACCGCTGCGCAGCGCGACCTTAACCGAATTCCCTGCGAACCCGAGGGGTGCCGCCGGCTTTTGTTGGGCGAAATTCCCGCAAAAAAACGGCGGCGCCCCGATACGCCTTAAGCACCAAACGCGTTCAATTGAACGGGCAAGTAGTCATCTAAGACACGGCCACTACCGGTTTTTGGGAACTTCTCCCGCGGGCGAGTGCCTTGGAAGGTATTTTTTTGCGCAGCCCTTTCACCACAGCGTTGCCGCCAAGCAGTACATTGCTTCCGGCCCATGCCCGGAAAGATCACGGGTTGCCGCCAGTGGCTGGCCTTGCGTAAAGAAAAGCAAATTTGGCCGAGGCAAAGGCATTTGGCCTCTTGCGCCGACGCCGGGCATATGATTAATCACGCCTTACACCACGGATGGCGAGTTGGCGGAGTGGTGACGCAGCGGATTGCAAATCCGTGTACACCGGTTCGATTCCGGTACTCGCCTCCAATGACCATTTTTCCGATTTGTCCCAATAATATAAGAACTTGGAGTATTCCAAGGAGGATACTTCGGAGGATATTTGTGCCCGACTACCCCGCCACGTCTCTCGCCAAGAACAAAGGCAAGTACTACGTCTTGTTGACAATCCCGGCTGACTTGCGGGGGCATTTCAATGGACGCAAACAGCTTAAGCGGTCTACTGGGACCAGCGATTTAGGTGATGCCAAACGTCGCCAGCACAACATTGCAACTGAGCTTTACGCCCAACTGGACGCCTGCAAGCCAGACATGCGGGATATGATAAGCGATGCGCTGGGGTGGATTGGCGATGCTGCAGAGGTTCAAAGGCTGGAAGACAATGGTGATCTTGAGGGCACCATCATGGCCCACAAGTACGCTGAAGATGCCCATGACCTTGATGACCCGGACGACAAGGGCCTCGGAAACAAGGTGTCCACTCCGGGCACGGTTGCATCAAGGCCGGCGGTGAGCCGCCGTTCCGGAAGAACCGGTAAGGAGGCAGGCGATACGCCTGCCAAATGACAAGCGCCACCCGTGCCTCTGGCCAAGGGCGGTGCTTCTTTCTTGGAAAATTCTCACGGGCAGTCAGCCGCGTCAGAGCTTGGAAAGTCCCATCCAGCCCTGCCCCGCTATCCTTTCAGCTTGAACCGTTGGATCTTGCCGGTCTCGGTCTTCGGCAGCGCCCCGGTGAACACCACCGAGCGCGGGTACTTGTAGGGCGCAATTGTTGCCTTCACATGGTCCTGCAGCAGCTTGACCAGTGCCTCAGACGGCGCCTGCCCTTCGGCCAGCACCACATGCGCCTGCACGATCTCGCCGCGCGCCTCATCCGGCAAGCCAACCACCGCGCATTCCGCCACTGCCTCATGCGCCAGCAGCGCTGCCTCCACCTCGGGGCCTGCAATGTTGTAGCCGGAGGAGACGATCATGTCGTCATTGCGGGCCGCAAAATGCAGGTAGCCGTTTGCGTCCCGGATGAAGCTGTCGCCGGTGATGTTCCAGCCGTCCTGCACGTATTCCCCTTGCCGTTCATCGGCCAGATAGCGGCAGCCGGTCGGCCCCTTGACCGCCAGCCGCCCGGCCTCGCCGCGGGGCGCCTCATTGCCGTCCGCATCCAGCACCTTCACCTGATAACCGCCCACCGGTTTGCCCGTGCAAGCCGGCCGGTGATCGCTGAATCGGTTGGTGATGAAGATATGCAAGAGCTCGGTTGCGCCGATCCCGTCCAGCATCGGCTTGCCGGTCTTCTGCATCCATTCCTGATAGACCGGCGCGGGCAGAGTCTCCCCCGCTGAAACCGCCGCCCGGAGCGAGGACAGATCCGCCCCCTCCTCCATCGCCCGCAGCATCACCCTATAGGCGGTGGGCGCGGTAAAGCAGACGGTGGCCTTGTACTTCTCGATGATCTCGATGAGATTCGGCGGAGAGGCATTTTCCAACAGCGTCGCCGCGGCGCCAAAGCGCAGCGGGAAGATCGCCAGCCCGCCCAGACCGAAGGTAAAGGCCAGCGGCGGCGAGCCGACAAACACGTCCTCCGGCTGCACATCCAGCACTTCGCGCGCATAGCCATCGGCGATGATCAGCAGATCGCGGTGAAAATGCATCGTTGCCTTGGGCGACCCGGTGGTGCCGGAGGTGAACCCCAGCAGCGCCACGTCGTCGCGGCCGGTCTTCACGGCTTCGTAGGCAACAGGTTTCTCCAGCGCCAGCCGGTCCAGTTCCGCGTCGTGGTTGGAGGTGCCGTCAAAGCCCACAACGGTCTTCAGAAACTTCGATTCCTTGGCGCAGGCCACCAGTTCATCCTTCAGCCTTGTGTCGCACAGCGCGTGGGAGATCTCGGCCTTGTCGACGATCTTGGCCAGCTCCCCCTTGCGCAACAGCGGCATGGTGTTGACCACCACCGCGCCCGCCTTGGTTGCCGCCAGCCAGCAGGCCACCATCGCCGGGTTGTTGGCGGACCGGATCAGCACCCGGTTGCCGGGCTTCACGCCCAGGTCCTCGGTCAGCACATGCGCCAGCCGGTTGGTCCAGTCCGCCAGCTCCTTGTAGGTGCGGTAGCGCCCGTTGCCGATCAGCGCCGTATGGTCGCCGAAGCCCTTTTCCACCATCGCATCGGTCAGCTCGACCGCGGCGTTCAGGTACTCAGGGTACTGGAACCCCTCCAGCAGGAACTCCGGCCACTGCTCCTTGGGCGGCAGGTTGTCCCGGGCGAATGTGTCTATATGCGCGGTTGGTCCCAGCATCTCAATTCCCTCCCTGAAAGGCGCCGAGCGCCTGGCGCGCGATCACCACCCGCTGCACGTCCGAGGCGCCCTCGTAAATCCGCAAGGCCCGGATATCGCGGTAGAGCTCCTCCACCTTCTGGCCCCGGCGCACGCCGTCGCCGCCATGCAGCTGCACAGCCTTGTCGATGACCTGCTGCGCCTGATCGGTTGAAAACAGCTTGGCCATCGCCGCCTCGCGGGTAACACGCGCAGCACCGGAATCCTTGGCCCAGGCGGCGCGGTAGACCAGCAGCGCGCTGGCATCCACATCCAGCGCCATATCGGCGATATGCCCCTGCACCATCTGCAGATCGAACAGCGGCGCCCCCTGCACCTGCCGCGCGGCCACCCGCGCCAGCGACTCGTCCAGCGCCCGGCGGGCAAAGCCCAGCGCCGCCGCTGCCACGGTGGAGCGGAACACATCCAGCACCGACATCGCAATTTTGAAGCCCGCGCCCGGCTGCCCCAGCAGCGCCGATTTCGGGATCCGGCAATCTGTGAACCGCAGCGTCGCCAGCGGATGCGGCGCAATGGTTTCCAACCGCTCGGCAACCTCGAACCCCGGCAGCCCCGCAGGCACGATAAAGGCGCTCAGCCCCTTGGCGCCCGGCGCCTCGCCGGTGCGGGCAAACAGCGTGTAGACATCGGCAATGCCGCCGTTGGAGATCCAGGTCTTCTCGCCGTTCAGCACATAGTGGTCGCCATCCAGCGCGGCGGTCATGGTGGAGTTCGCCACATCCGACCCCGACTGCGGCTCAGTCAGGGCAAAGGCCGAAATCGCCTTGCCCGCGCGCGTCAGCGGCAGCCATTCCTGCTGCTGCGCTTCGGTGCCGAACAGCGAAATCGCCCCGGTGCCCAGCCCCTGCATGGCAAAGGCAAAATCCGCCAGCCCGTCATGGCGCGCCAGCGTCTCGCGGATCAGGCACAGGCTGCGCACGTCCAGCTGCTCGCCCGCCATCGAGGCGGAATGCTGTGTCCAGCCGCCCTCGCCCAGTGCGGCCACCAGCGCCCGGCAAGCGGCATCGGTGTCGGAATGATCAATCCCCGCCAGATGCGCCGCGGCCCAGGCCTCCAGCTCCTCAGCCAGCGCCCGGTGCCGGTCCTCAAAAAACGGCCAGTTCAGAAACGTCCTGTCCGCCATCGCGCGGCCCTCCCAGTTTCATCTTTCCCAAAATACTCCCGCCGGAGACTCCCGCGCCCTCCTCCGGCGCGGGCTCCAGCGGTGTTACACTTCAGTCGCCCTCAAACAGCGGCTTTTCCTTGTTCACAAAGGCATGGTAGGCGCGTTCGAAATCCGCCGTCTGCATGCAGATCGCCTGCGCCTGGGCCTCGGCCTCGATCGCCTGCTCGATCGACATCGACCATTCCTGCGCCAGCATGGTCTTTGTCATCATGTGGCCGAAGTTCGGACCCGCCGCGATCCGTGCGGCCCAACTCTGCGCCTCCGCTTCCAGTTCGTCCGCCGCAACCAGCTTGTTGTGAAAGCCCCAGGCGTGGCCCTCCTCGGCGCTCATCGACCGCCCGGTATAGAGCAGCTCCGCCGCCCGTCCCTGACCAATGATCCGCGGCAGGATTGCGCAGGCGCCCATGTCGCAGCCCGCAAGGCCGACACGGGTGAACAGAAACGCGGTCTTGGCCTCCGGCGTGGCAATCCGGATGTCCGAGGCCATGGCGATGATCGCACCTGCGCCGACGCAGATGCCGTCTATCGCCGCAATCACCGGCTTGCCGCAATTCACCATTGCCTTGACCAGATCGCCGGTCATCCGGGTGAAGGCGAGAAGCTCCTTCATGCTCATCTTCGTCAGCGGCCCGATGATGTCGTGCACATCGCCGCCGGAACAGAAATTGCCGCCGTTGGAGGCAAAGACCACCGCCTTGACCCTGTCGTCATAGTGCAGGTCGCGGAACCAGTCGCGCAGCTCCGCATAGCTGTCGAAGGTTAGCGGATTCTTCCGCTCCGGCCGGTCTAAGGAAACCGTGGCAATGCCATCCTCGATCCGGCACAGGAAATGGGTCGCACCTCTCCTCACCATTATACCTTGCCTCCTTCTTCCAGCCGCTGCGCCACGGCTTCAAGGCTCTCGGCAATGCCTTGCGCCTCATCCGCGGTCAGCCCGTCAAAGGCCGCGTTAATCCAGCCCTCATGCGCCTCCGCCTGGCGGGAAAACTCGGTTTTGCCCGCCTGCGTCAGCCGCACCAGATTGGCGCGGCGGTCGCCCTCGACCTTCTCGCGCTGCACGTGGCCGTCCTCGACCAGCCGCTCGACGATGCCGGTCACATTGCCGTTGGAGACTTTCAGAACTCCCGACAACTCGCTCATCTTCAAGCCTTTTTCATGCTGCATCAGCGCTGCCATCACGTCAAACCGCGGCAGCGTGGTTGCAAAATCCCGCCGCAAGTTCTCGCGCACTTCGCTTTCCACCGCCTTGGTGGCTTTCAGCACCTTCAGCCACAGCCGCAGCCGGTCTTTTGATGTCGTGCTCAAATCTCCCCTCCCGACACGCTCATTGCGTGCCCATTGACTGAGGCCGCGCCTTCAGATGCCAGAAACACCGCCGTGGCCGCCACTTCCTCCGGCGCGATCAGCCGCTGCATCGGGTTGCCGCCAACCACCATCTTCAGCGCCTTCTCCCGCGGTATATCATGCCTGGCCATCAGCCCGGTGATCGCACTCTCCGCCATCTCGGTATCAACAAACCCGGGGCAAATCGCATTGCAGGTGATCCCGCGCTTGGCCACGCTCTGCGCCACCGACCGCACCAGCCCCAGCACCCCGTGTTTGGAGGCCGCATAGGCCGGGATCTGCGCCCCGCCCTGCAAGGATGCGGTGGAGGCAATGGCAATCAGCCGCCCGCCGGGTTTCATCTCCGCTCGCAGCGCAGCCCGGAACGTCAGGAAGGTTCCGGTCATGTTCACCGTCAAGGTGCGCTGCCATTCCTCCAGCTCAACGTCCTCGATCCGCGCCGCAACGCCGGTGCCGGCATTGGCAATCACTACATCGTAAGGCGTATCAAACAACGCCTCCACCTGCGCCTCATCCGTCACATCCGCCACCCGGATCTCCAGCTCCAGCCCTTCCGCCGCCGCCTCCAGCGGTTCCCGGCGGCGCCCGGCGATGGTGACATGGCAGCCGTCCGCGGCAAAGGCATGGGCAATCGCCTTGCCGATCCCCGTACCGCCGCCCGTGACCAGAACCCTGCGTGTCATGCCCGGATCACCTCCGCCTCGCGGTCGGCCAGCCGCCATAGCTGATCGCGGCCCGCCAGATACGGCAGCGGCCAGTCCCCGTGCCGGTCGCCGATCCGCGCCGCCTCATGCAGTGTCCAATAGGGATCAGCCAGATGCGGCCGCGCCACCGCGACCAGATCGGCCCGCCCCGCCATCAGGATCGAATTGGCATGATCCGCCTCATAGATGTTGCCGACCGCCATGGTGGCAATCCCGGCCTCGTTGCGGATGCGGTCGGAGAACGGCGTCTGGAACATGCGGCCGTAGACCGGCTGCGCATCGGTGGAGGTCTGCCCGGCCGACACGTCGATGATATCCGCCCCGGCCGCAGTGAAGGCCTTGGCGATCTCCACCGCCTCCTCCGGCGTCACTCCCTCGTCGCCGACCCAGTCATTGGCGGAGATCCTGACCGACATCGGTTTCCCTTCCGGCCAGACCGCGCGCATCGCCTGGAACACCTCCAGCGGGTAGCGCAGGCGGTTCTCCAAGGAACCGCCGTACTCGTCGGTGCGGATGTTCGACTTCGGCGAGATGAAGGACGAAATCAGGTAGCCGTGCGCCGCATGGAGTTCGATCATGTCAAACCCGGCGCGCTCCGCCATCTGCGCCGATGCGGCAAATTCGTCCCGGATTTGATTCATTTCCGCCCGCGTGATCTCCCGCGGCGCCGGGTTGTTGTCCGACCACGGGATGGGCGAGGCTGAAACCGTCTCCCAGTTCCCTTCCGGCAAGGGCGCGTCCATTTCCTCCCAGCCCAGCTGGGTCGATCCCTTGCGGCCCGAATGGCCGATCTGGCAGCAGATCTTGGCGCTGGTTTCCGTATGCACGAAATCCGTAAGCCGCTTCCACGCCGCTTCATGCTCCGGTGCATAAAGGCCCGGACAGCCTAGCGAGATCCGGCCTTCGGCTGACACACAAGTCATCTCGGTATAGACCAGTCCCGCCCCGCCCTTGGCGCGCTCGCCCAGGTGGACGAAATGCCAGTCCGTCGGGCAGCCCTCCACCGCCTTGTATTGCGCCATGGGGGAGACCACGATCCGGTTCTTCAACTCCATATCCCGCAGTTTGTACGGCGCGAACATCGGCGGCCGCACCGGTGCGTCCGCCGGCGCGCCTGCCTTGTCCTGGAACCACTTCTCGGCGCTCTGCAGCCACTCCGCATCGCGAAGGCGCAGGTTTTCGTGGGAAATCCGCTGCGAGCGGGTCAGCAGAGAGTAATTGAACTGCACCGGATCCATATCCAGGTAGCGCTCGACTTCCTCGAACCACTCCAGCGAGTTCCGCGCCGCCGATTGCAGCCGCAGCACATCCAGCCGCCGTTCCTCTTGATAACGCTCAAAGGCGCGCTCCAGCGTCGGCTCGGTGCTGACCAGCTCCGCCAGCGCAATCGCACTGTCAAACGCCAGCCGCGAACCGGACCCGATGGAAAAATGCGCGGTGGCGGAGGCATCGCCCAGTAGCACCACATTCTCGTGATGCCATTTCTCGCAGAGCACCCGCGGGAAGTTGATCCACACCGCCGCCCCGCGCAAATGCGCCGCGTTCGACATCAGCGCATGGCCATCCAAATGGTCGGCAAAGATCTCCTCGCAGGTGCGGATGATCTCTTCCTTGCTCATGCCCTCAAAGCCCCAAGCTTCCCAGGTCTCGGCCGAGCATTCGACAATCACCGTCGCGGTATCGGCGTCGAACTGATAGGCGTGGATCCACATCCAGCCGTGCTGTGTCTTCTCGAAGATGAAGGTGAAGGCATCGTCGAATTTCTGATGGGTGCCCAGCCAGATGAACTTGCAGGGCCGCACGTCGATTTCCGGTTTAAAATGCTCCGCGAACTCATTGCGGACACTGGAATTCAACCCGTCGCAGCCGACCACCAGGTCATAATCCTTCTGGTACTCCGCGGCAGGCTTGGCCACAGTCTCGAACTGCAGATTCACACCCAGTTCCCGCGCCCGGTCCTGCAGCAGCAAAAGCATCTGCTTGCGCCCGATCCCGGCAAACCCATGCCCTCCCGACACCGTGCGGGCGCCATTGTGCACCACCGCGATATCGTCCCAATAGGCAAAGTTTTCGCGGATCGCCTCCGCGCTCTTCGGATCATTGGCGCTCAGGTTTTCCAGCGCGTCATCCGACAGCACCACGCCCCAGCCGAATGTGTCATCAGGCTTGTTGCGCTCGACCACTGTGACCTCGGCCTCCGGCTGCCGCAGTTTCATCGAGATGGCAAAGTAGAGGCCGGCAGGCCCTCCTCCCAGACAGACGACTTTCATGATCATCCCTTCCCGCTCAGCGCACGTCTCTGAGGATCAGGATAAGCAGGTCCTGAAAAACTTCAAGCCTAAAGTTTTAAGCTTGAAATAATTGTATTGACCAGACCCACCAGCCCTGCCCCGGCCCCGCCGAGGCAGAATAATTGTTTCGCATAAGCCCGGGCCGTGAGCGGAGCCCGGTGCCGGGCAACAGGTTTCCCGCCCCGGCAGACGGGGATTACAGCCCGCGCAGGTATTCCATCACCGCCGGGCGCACTGCCTGGTCGCCGCGGTGGCGGGCATCCGAGATGATCTTGCGCAGCTCGCCCAGGTCCACTCGCATCAGCAGCGATTTCACCGGCCCGATGGAGGCCGGGCGCATCGACAGCGTGCGGATGCCCATCGCCGCCAGGCAGACGGCCTCGACCGGGCGGCCCGCGTCCTCGCCGCAGAAGCTCAGCGGCGTGCCGGAGATCGCGCAGCGTTCCACGATCCGCTCGATGAAGCTCAGGAAGCTCACGTTCAGCGTGTCATAGCGGCGGCGCACCCGCTCATTCTCGCGGTCGGCGGCAAAAAAGAACTGCTTCAGGTCATTGCCGCCAATCGAGACAAAGGCCACCTCGTCAAAGAACTTCTGCGGCGCGTAGGCCAGCGAGGGTGTCTCCAGCATCGCGCCGATCTTCAGATCCGCCGGCAGCACATGGCCCAGGATGCGCTCGCGCTCGATGGTCTTTTCGACCTCCGCCCTGGCGGAACGGTATTCCTCGAACTGGGCGACAAAGGGGAACATGATCGACAGCGGCCGCCCTTCGGCCGCGCGCAGCAGCGCCTGCAGCTGCATCCGCATCACGCCGGGCTTGTCCAGCCCCACCCGGATCGCCCGCCAGCCCAGCGCCGGGTTCGGCTCATCGGTGGGCTTCATGTAGGGCAGCACCTTGTCGGAGCCGATGTCCAGCGTGCGGAACACCACCGGCTTGCCGTGGGCGGCATCCAGCACCCGCTTGTACAGCGCAACCAGCTCCGACCGCTTCGGCATCTGGTTGCGCACCAGGAATTGAAGCTCGGTGCGGAAAAGGCCCACTCCCTCGGCGCCGGAGCCGTCCAGCGACGGCAGATCGGCCATCAGCCCCGCGTTCATCACCATGTTGATGCGCTGCCCGTCGATGGTGACAGCGGGTTTGTCGCGGATCGAGGCATAGCGCTCCTGCGCCTTGGTGTGCATCGCGATCTTGTCGCGGAAGGCGCCGACAACCGTGTCATCCGGGCGCAGGTGCACCACCCCCTGATCGCCATCCACCATGATGTGGTCGCCGTTCAGCGCCTCGGTGGTGACCCGCTTGGCATTGACCACCAGCGGAATCGCCAGCGCCCGCGCCACAATCGCCGCGTGAGAGCCGACAGAGCCCTCCTCCAGCACGATACCGCGCAGGTTGCGGCCGTATTCCAGCAGGTCGCCGGGGCCGATGTTGCGGGCAATCAGGATCGGGTTTTCCGGCAGCTCCGCGCCGGTATCAGCCCCTTGCCCGGTCAGGATCCTCAGCAGCCGGTTCGACAGATCATCCAGGTCGCTGAGCCGTTCGCGCAGATACGCATCCTGCACCTGGCTCATCCGGGTGCGGGCCTGGGACTGCTCCTTTTCCACCGCAGCCTCGGCACTCAGACCGCGGGCGATGTCCTCTTCCATGCGCCGCATCCAGCCCTTGGAGTTGGCGAACATCCTATAAGCCTCAAGGACTTGCAGCTGCTCCTTGTCGCCGTTGCGGGACACCTCCAGCATCTTGTCGACACCGACCCGCAGCTCCTCAACCGCATCGTTCAGCCGCTCCAGCTCGCGCTGCGGATCATCGGCAATCGGGTTGGTCACGATCACCCGAGGCTCATGCAGCCAGACCAGGCCCTCTGCCGCGCCCTCTTGGGCTGAGGTGCCGTGGATCAGGACCGCCTGCTGGTGCAGCGGCGACAGCGCCGCGCCCTCGCCGACAAAGGCGCCCAGCTCGGTCATCTCGGCGATCACCATCGCCACCACTTCCAGCGCATAGACCGCATCGGCGGAAAACTCGCGCGCCTCCTTGGACTGCACCACCAGCACGCCCAGCATCTCGCCCAGCCGCTGCACCGGCACGCCCAGGAAGGAGGAATACCGCTCCTCGCCGGTTTCCGGCATATAGCGGAACCCCTTGGCGTTGGGCGCATCCGGGGTGTTCACAACCTTGCCATAGCGCGCCACCCGGCCGACCAGGCCTTCACCGATCCGCATCCGGGTCTGGTGCACCGATTCGATGTTCAAACCCTGAGTCGCGCACAGCTCCAGGGTCTCGTCGTCGCGGAACAGATAGACCGAGCACACCTCGGTCCCCATGCTGTCGGCGATCAGATGGGTGATCTTGTCGAGCCGCGCCTGGCCGGCATCATCACTCGCCATCGCCTCGCGCAAGCGGCCCAGAAGCTTCCTGCTTTCGGATTCCGTGGTATCGGCCATTCTCACCCTCTCCCGAGGTTTCTTCCCTGCACACTGCCGCCCTGATTGCTCTGCCGGAACGGACACCGCCCAGAGTAGTACGCCAGTGCTCTCTCCTCCACCCACTTGTCCCACCCCGGCGGAAAAAGTCCAAGTGTTTTTGCAGCATTGCCCGCAATCAAAGCATCCCGCCGCAGCCTTGGGCAGAACATCGCCCGCCACAGGGCGCACATGACAAAGGCGCCCGAACGGCGCCTTTGCAAATTCCAGAAAATTCCATCCGGATAAGCGGTTAGCGGGCTTTTTCCAGCTCGAACGCGTCATGCAGCGCCTGCACGGCCAGCTCCATGTACTTGCGGTCGATCAGCACCGAGATTTTGATCTCGGAAGTGGTGATCACCTTGATGTTGATGCCCTCATCCGACAGCACCTTGAACATCTTGGCGGCCACGCCGGACTGCGACCGCATGCCGATGCCCACCACCGAGACCTTGGCCACATCCTTGTCGGCCAGCAGCTCGGAATAGTTCAGCTCGCCCTGTTCCTTGATCGCCATCAGCGCTTTCTCGGCGCGGGCCACCTGGTCGGTCGGGCAGGAGAAGGTCATGTCGGTGCGGCCGTCCTCGGAGACGTCCTGCACGATCATGTCGACGTTCACGCCCGCATCGGACAGCGTGGTGAAGATCGTCGCCGCGATGCCGGGGCGGTCGGCCACCGACTGCACGGTCAGCTTGGCCTCATCGCGGGAGTAGGCAACGCCGTTTACAACATTGGATTCCATGATTTCCTCCTCGTCGCAGACCAGGGTTCCGGCCTCGTCGGACTGTTCCTCAAAACTCGACAGCACGCGCAGCTTCACCTTGTAGCGCATTGCCAGTTCAACCGAGCGGGTTTGCAGCACCTTGGCCCCCAGCGAGGCCAGCTCCAGCATTTCCTCAAACGCAATCTTGTCCAGCTTGCGCGCCTTGCCGCAAATCCGCGGGTCGGTAGTATAGACGCCATCCACGTCGGTGTAGATATCGCAGCGCTCCGCATCGAACGCCGCGGCAAAAGCCACCGCCGTGGTGTCGGAACCGCCGCGGCCCAGGGTGGTGATGCGGCCCTCCGGGCTGATGCCCTGGAAACCGGCAACAACCGCCACCTTCATGCCTTCGGCAAACTTGGCGTTGATGTTTTCCGGCGGGATCTCCTCGATCCGGGCCTGGCTGTGCGCAGAGGTGGTCATCAGCGGCACCTGCCAGCCCTGCCAGCTGCGCGCCGGAATATCCATTTCCTGCAGCGTCAGCGCCATCAGGCCCGCGGTCACGTTCTCGCCCGATGACACCACCGCATCATACTCGCGCGCGTCATACAGCGGCGAGGTCTCACCGACCCAGCCGACCAGCTCGTTGGTCTTGCCGGACATTGCCGACACGATGACGATCACGTCATACCCCTTGGCCACTTCGACGCCGACGCGTTTGGCGGCGCGGCGGATGCGGTCCAGGTTGGCGACAGACGTGCCGCCGAATTTCATCACAAGTACGGGCATATGGAACGGGTCTCCCTGCGCTTGCGGGTTTCGGTCCCGTGCCTCATATGCGAGCCGCCCCCCAAGGGCAAGTGCGCGCAGGCCTTCCGGGCAAGGAAGCTGCGGCCCCGGCGCGGTTTCCAGCGCGGCAAAGCGCCACAAGGCGCTGCAGGCGCAACTTCTGCCAAACCGGCCCAAGGTCAAGGCGGGCAGTTTGCCCGCCACCGGTCAGGAGCGCCAGAACCGCACGGTCAGGATCGCATACACCGCCATCAGCTCCAGCCGCCCGATCAGCATCGCCGCGCTCAGGATCCATTTGGCCGGATCATTCAGGGTCGAGAAATTGCCCGCAGGCCCGATAATCTCGCCCAGGCCCGGCCCGATATTGGCCACTGCCGTCGCCGCGCCGGATACCGCGGTTATGAAGTCCAGCCCGGTAAGCGCCAGCGCCCAGGCCACAAAACCCAGCGTCACCACGAAGAACATGAAAAAGGAGATCACCGAGCTCAGCACCTCGGTATCCACAGGCCGCCCTTCGTAACGGGTGATGAACACCCCGTGCGGCGAGCGGATGCGCTGGATCTGCACCTTGATCGAGGCAAACAGAAGCTGATAGCGGAAGATCTTCACCGAACAGGCGGTGGAACCCGCGCAGCCGCCGATCAGCCCGGTGAAGAAGAAGATCATCACCAGGAAGCTGCCCCATTGCATGTAGTCCGCGCTGGCATAGCCGGTGCCGGACATGATCGAGGTGATGTTGAACAGGGCCGAGCGCAGCGCCTCCTCGCCGCCATGCGGGCGCGCGTAATACAGCACCGCCGCCGCCACCGCGACCAGCAGCCCCAGTGTCATCATGAAACCGCGGATCTGGCTGTCGCGCAGCAGCGGCGTGCCATGGCCGTTGATCAGCTGCACATAGCGGACAAACGGCAGAGCCGCCAAAATCATAAAGACGGAGGCGGCATATTCCACCGGCCCGGCAAAGGCCCCGAACGACGCGTCGTAGTTGGCAAATCCGCCGGTCGCGATGGTGGTCATCGAATGCACCAGCGCATCAAACGGCCCCATCCCCATCATCATGTAGACCAGCATGCAGGCCATCGTCAGAGACACGTAGATCAGCGAGATCTGCTTGGCGATCGCCTGCGCCCGCGGCAGGATTTTCCCAAAGGTGTCAAAGCTTTCCGACTTAAAGATCTGCATCCCCCCGACCCGCAGCTCGGGCAGGAACACCATCGCCACAACAATGATGCCGATGCCGCCGACCCATTGCAGGATGCCGCGCCACAACAGCAGCCCGCGCGGCAGATTGTCGAGACCGGAAATCACCGTGGAGCCGGTGGTGGTCAGCCCCGACATCGCCTCGAAGAAAGCGTCGACAAACCGCAGTTCGGTCTCCCCCAGCATCAGCGGCACCGCCCCGAACAGCGGCAGCGCCACCCAGACCAGCGTGGTCAGAAGGAAGGTCTGGCGGATGCTCAGCCCCTCCTTCACCCCGTTGGCACAGCTCAGGGACAAAAGCCCGCCCACCAGGATGGTGAAAACGGCGCTTTCCAGGAACACATGCCATTCGCCCCGGCCGTCCAGCAGGTCGACCAGCAGCGGGAACACCATCATGGCTCCCAGAATGACGACCAGCAGGCCGATGACATACCCAACCGGGCGGAGATCCAACATGCGGCGCAGCGTTGGCCCCCCGCGCGGCAGGTGTCAAGTGGGCGGGTTTATTCGCCGCTGCCGCGGGGGCCCGAAGCGTTGCGCTGCGGCATCTGCGGCGGCGTCGCGGGCTGGCGCGGGCGCTTGGCGGATGCGTCCTGCCCGTCCTGTCCCTTGGACGCGGTTGCGGGCGCCGGTGCCGGGGTGCTGGCCGTGTCCGGCTTCGCTGCAGGTGCCTGCGCCCCCTCACCGCGGCGGGCGGCGGAGACGCTGCGGAACTCCGCTGGCTTCGTCTCCGCCTTCTCCCCGGCAGTTGTTCCGTTCCGGTTTGCCGGCTTGGCAGCGGCCGGCGCCTGCGCAGCTTTCGCGGTTTCCTTGGCTGCTTCCGGTTTAACCGGCGCCGCCTTGGCGGTTTCCTTGACCGGCGCCGACTTGGAGACTGCCTGTTTGGCCGGCTCCGCCTTGGCGGCGGCCGGTTTGACAGTCTCCGGCTTGGTTCCGGCAGGGTCGGCCACCGGCTTCACCGCCTTGGGGGCCGCCCGTTTCCGCGCAGGCGCCTTGCGGGCAGTTGTCTTGCGCGCAGCGGGTTTGCGGGCCGCAGTCTTGCGTGCTGCGGGCTTCTTGGCTTTGGCCTTTTCCGCCGCCGGTTTCGCCGCCGGAGCCGCCGCTGCGGCCTCTGCTTTCAGGTCCGCGTCCGCAGCCGCCGGGGCAGCCTCCGCGGCCGGGGCTGCCTCCGGTGCGGCAGCGGCATCCCCTGCTGCAGGCACACCCGCCTGCAGCAGCCGCCGCTGGGCTTCCATCATCGAATGCGCCAGCCGCATCTGCTCCAGCGGCGCCTGCAGCGCGGCCTCTGCCGCCTGGCGCCACAGTTTCATCTGCAGCCCGGCCGCATAGCCTGCCCATTCATGCGTCTTGACCGTCAGGCCGGGGATCTTGTGAAAGCTCGTCATTTGTTACTCCTAAAGTCCTGCACTGCACTTGCCCCGGGACAGCACTGCAGCATCCGGGCAAAGAAAACAGGGAGCGGGCGCCGGATGTGCTCCGGGCCTGATGCAGCGGAAAACGGGCCGTCAAATGCAGACACCTGCGCGCAAGCTCCCCTCGCCCCCGGCAGGACGGCCGGGGGGATTCGATTTGACGCTAGCATGAACTTCTGCACTGCGGCATAAAAAATGCGGCAATGCAGAAATTGCCGCACACCTCAACGCTGACCCGGCGGAAACCTGCCTGAAATTCAGGCAGGTCCAGGCGACTTAGCCCTGGTGGATCAGGGTCGAGAACAGTTTCGGGTCCAGGCTCATCGCCTTGAACAGCGGACCTTGGGTCAGCACGCTGACCGCATCATGGCTGTGCAGGCTTTCCTGATGGCTGGCGACCACCCGGAAATCGCCGATCCTGGCATCCGCCTGCAGCGCCTCGCAGAACAGCCGCGCCGCATCCTCGACAAAGATCGGGTTGGCGGCATTGAGCTCGGCAAAGGCCTGTTCGTCTTCGCGCTTGACCATCACCTGGGTTTCGGTCGGCACCGCCTTGCGGCACAGCTCGATCAGGTCCTCGAACCACAGGCACTCGCTGCCCGGCACCGACTGCACAGAAATCCGCGCCACCGAGCGCTGCGAATGCGGCGTCGCCAGCTGGCCGCGGGCCTGGCGGGCGTGCTCCGACAGCTCCAAGGAGCACGGGCAGGTCGAGGAATAGACATAATCCAGGTGCATGATCTTCTCACGCACCCCGTCATGGTCCACCAGCTCCAGCGCAAAGTCGTAATACTGGTAGCCGCTGAGGCCGGAGCGCAGGCTGTTTACCCGCGCCGGGAAGGAGAACCGCATCTGGATGCGCGCATCCGGGCTGTCCAAATCGCTCAGGTAATCATCCAGCGCATTCGCCATCACTTCGAAACTGAAGGTGCGCTCCGCATGCTTGTAGAAGGTGCGCATGATCCGGGACATGTTGATGCCCTTCTTGCCCGCATCCAGGGACACGGTGCCGGTCACGCTGGTCTCCAGCGTCAGGTCGCCGTCGTCGCGGGTATGAAAGCGGATCGGCAGCCGGAAATTGGAAATCCCCACATGCTGGATCTGCTCCTTGGCGCCGCGGATCAGGCTGGTCGGCCCGTTCTGCAGGTCGGGCAGCGTCGCGCGGTAGGCTTCGTCGGATTTGAAATCCTCCGGGTACTGCCGCGACAGCTCCGGGTAGTTGCCCACCTCACGGCCCGGCAGCAGCCGCGCCACCGCCGGGTCCAGCTCGGCAATCTCGGTCTCGGTCACGGTGCCAGCCCAGGCCCGCAGCACATCCAGCGCGGCGGCAGCGGCCTCGCGGTCCGGCGCTTCAGCAGCGTCGCGGTTATGAATGTTCATCGGCGTTTCCCCCAGTGATACGGCCCATATAGGGTGCGGCAGGCCACCCTCATATACTGTTACGCGGCAATTTTCAAAACGGATCCGCCATTTGCGGCAGAACCGGCGCCTTATCGGACCCCAAGCACCTCCGCAAGGGTCCGCAAGCGGCGCGAGCGCGACTTGTAATGGGCGGTGACCAGCACATAGGGCCGCGGCATCTCCAGCACCGGTCCCTTCAGCCGGTGCAGCCTGCCCGCGCGGATTTCCCCGCCCACCACCTGCTCCGGCAGCAGCGCAATCCCCAGCCCCGCCTGCACCAGCGCCACCACCGAGGGCACCGACTGCCCGATCACCGCCGCCGCCGTGTCCTCGCGAGCTATCCCGTGCTGAACAAAATACTGCCGCCAGCCCGGCACCGAGGAAATCGTTTCGCCCCAGCTGACCTCCACCAGCGGCGCCGTCCGGATGTCCGTTTGCGGGTCTATGCCAACCGGCACCAGCTGATCCGTGAACAGGGCCTGTGTCCGGTGCTCGGGATGCTCGCCGCCATAGGTCAGCCGCGCATCAATGCCCTCGGCCTCCAGATCAATCCGGTCGTCCTCGATCCGCAGCCGCACCGGCACATCGGGCCGGGCCTCTGCAAAGGCCTTCAGCCGCTCCGGCAGCCATAGCTGCGCCAATGCGGGCGTGGCCGAGATCACCAGCGGCCGCCGGGTCCCGCCCTCGGTCAGCGCCTCTGTGAAACTGGCAATCTCCGCCAGCGACATCGCCGCCTTCTGGTAATAATCCCGCCCGGCATCGGTCAGCCGCACCTGATTGGCGCGGCGGGTGAACAGCTTCAGCCCCAGCCACTCCTCCAGGTTCTTCACCTGCATCGACACCGCCGCAGAACTGACGCCCAGCTCCGCCCCGGCAGCCGAAAAGCTCCCGGTGCGGGCAGCGCATTCAAAGGCGCGCAGGGCGTTCAAGGGCGGCAGTTTCATGGCGGCACAGTGCAAGAAAATCTTATGCTCGCCAAGATATTTTATAGTGGTCAGATCCGCAGCCGGGGCGCAGGCTTGGGAAAACACGAAAGATCCCAAGGAACACCCCATGCGCGACATTCTTGATCTCGACCGTTACCCGCTCGACCGCCCCGGCACCCCGGAATGGCAGGCCCTGGTGGACCGCTGCCGCGCCGAACTGGCGGCGGACGGCATGTTCAGCCTGGAGGGGCTGATGAAACCGGAAGTCGCCCAAAGAGCCGCTGATGCGCTGAAGGGCAAGTTCGAGACCGAAAGCTTCCACCACAAGCGCTGGCACAACATCTATTTCAAGGACGCGGTCGAAGGCCTGGCGCCGGACCACCCCGCGCTGCAAAAGGTCGAGACCTCGAACTTCACCCTCTGCGCCGACCAGTTCCCGGACTCACCGGTGCTGCGCCTGTACGATTGGCCTCCGTTTGCGGAATTCCTCGCCGCCACCATGGACAAGCCCGCGCTCTACACCATGGACGACCCGCTGGCGCGGCTGAACATCATGTCCTACGGCGCAAGCCAGGCGCTGAACTGGCATTTCGACCGGTCCGAGTTCACCACCACCATGCTGCTGCAAGCGCCCGACCAAGGCGGCGAGTTCATCTACAGCCCGGAACTGCGCACGGATGACGACCCGAACTACGAAGGCGTCGAGCGGCTGCTGGCGGGCCAAGACCCCAACATGCGCACAATCACCCTTGATCCCGGCACCCTCAATATCTTCCGCGGTAAGAACTCACCCCACCGGGTCGGCACGGTGAAAGGGGACAAGACACGGGTGATCGCTGTCTTCACTTTCTACGAAAATCCGGGCGTGCGGTTCACCGACGCGGAAAACATCGGCTTCTACGGCCGCGCGTCATGACCGAAGTGGCCGTTTTCAAGGACGAGCGCAAACGCACCTTCCTGAATGCGGAAGGAGCCGACAAACCGTTGAAATCCCCGCTGAGCCAGGACGTTCTGGACCGCGCCCGCGCCTACCGCCTGCAGCGGCTGCGCGATGAAATGGCCCGACAGGACGTGGCGGGTCTCCTGCTCTATGACCCGGTCAACATCCGCTATGCGTTCGATTGCTCCAACATGTCGGTCTGGACCGCCCACAATCCGATCCGCTACGCGCTGATCCTGAACGGCGGCCCCGGCATCATGTTCGAATTCAAGGGCTGCGAGCATCTGAACGACGGACTGCCCGGCATTGACGAGGTCCGCAATGCCATCGGCTGGATGTTCATGTGCGCAGGCGACAAAGCCGCGGACCGGCTGACGCCCTGGGCGGCGGAAATCGCCGATCTGGTCAAGCAATACGGCGGAGGCAACATGCGCCTCGGCGTCGACCGGATGGAGCCCGAGGGCGTGCACGCCCTGTCAGAGCAGGGCCTCCAGGTCATCGACGGCGGCCGGATCACCGAGACCGCCCGCGCCATCAAATCCGCCGATGAAATCGAACTGATGCGCTGGACCATCCGCGTTTGCGAGGCCGGCATGGCGCGGATCTACGAACACTCTGTGCCAGGCGTCACCGAACAGGAGCTCTGGGCGCATCTTCACTTTGAGAACGCCCGCTCCGGCGGCGAGTGGCTGGAAACCAAGCTCCTCACCTGCGGCCCCAACACCAACCCCTGGTACAAGGAATGCTCCGCCCGCGAATGCCGCACGGGCGAAATGATCAGTTTCGACACCGACATGATCGGCCCCTACGGCTATTGCGCCGACCTTTCCCGCAGCTGGACCTGCGGCTATGCGCCGATGAACGGCACGCAAAGGCGGCTGTATGCGGCAGCGCGGGCGCAGATCGACCACAACATGGCGCTCTTGCAGCCCGGCCTCAGCTTTGCCGAGTTCAACGCCAAGAGCTGGCAGATCCCCGAACCCTATCAACCCTACCGCTATTCTTTGGCGGCGCACGGCGTGGGCATGGCCGACGAATGGCCGGTGGTGCCGCTGAATTTGGATTTTGAGGGCGCCCATGGCGGGTGCTTCGAGGAGAACATGGTGATCTGCATCGAAAGCCTGATCGGCGAGAAAGGCTCCGAGTCGGTCAAGCTGGAAACCCAGGTGCTGGTCACCGCGGACGGGCCGCTGCGGCTCGACAGTTTCCCCTGGGAGATGTGACCCAGATAAAAACGAGAGGGGGCTGTCTGCCCCCTCTTGAGCCTCCGGCTCAATTCACCCCCGAGAGTATTTCGGGAAAGATGAAATCCCGCCAGGTCTTTGGTATCAAGCCTGCGAGGCCTCCAGCGCTGCATTCAGGTCGGCGATCAGGTCATCCGCATCCTCAAGGCCCACCGAGAAGCGCACCAGGCCCGGGGTAATGCCCAGCTCGTCTTTCAGCTCATCGGTCAGTCGCTGGTGGGTGGTGGTCGCCGGGTGGGTAGCGATGGATTTTGCGTCGCCCAGGTTGTTGGAGATCACCGGGATGGTCATCGCGTTCAGGAACTTGAACGCCGCGTCCTTGCCGCCCTTCAGGTCCAGCGAAAAGACAGTACCGCCTTTGCCGCCCAGCTGGGTCTGCACCAGCGCGTTCTGCGCGTGGTCCTTCAGCCCCGGGTAAATTGTGCGCTCCAGCGCCGGGTGGCCGTTCAGCGCCTCGGCAATCTTCAGCGCGCTCTCGGCCTGGGCATTCACACGCAGCGACAGGGTCTCCAGCCCCTTCAGCATCACCCAGGCATTGAACGGGCTGAGCGAGCCGCCGGTGTGCTTCATATAGGGTTCCAGCGTGCCGCGGATGTAGTCTTTGGTGCCCAGTACCACCCCGCCCAGCGCCCGGCCCTGGCCGTCGATATGCTTGGTCGCGGAATAGATCACCACATCGGCGCCCTGCGCGATGGCATCCGAGAACACCGGGGTCGAGAACACATTGTCCACCACCACAGTCGCACCAACAGAATGCGCAATCTCTGCAACGCCCGCGATGTCGATCACCTCCAGCGTCGGGTTCGACATGCTCTCGAAAAACACCGCCTTGGTGTCCGGGCGCACCGCCGCCTTCCAGGCCTCCAGGTCGGTGCCGTCGATGAACGTGACCTCAACCCCGAAGCGGCCCAGAACATCCGCCAGGATATAGTTGCAGGAGCCGAACAGCGCCTTCGCGGACACGATGTGATCGCCCGCCTTCACCAGCGAGGTCAGCGCGCCGTTGACAGCCGCCATGCCGGAGGCGGTGGCAAAGGCATCCTCGGCCCCTTCCAGCGCCGCGATGCGCTTTTCGAACATGTCGACGGTCGGGTTGCCGTAGCGGGCATAGATGAACTCATCCGGGCCGGTCTCGATGAACCGCGCCTCGGCCTGCTCGGCGCTGTCATAGACAAACCCTTGCGTCAGGAAGATCGCCTCGCTCACTTCGTTGTACTGGCTGCGGCGGGTGCCTCCGTGCACCAGCGTGGTGCGCTTGTTCCAGTTGTCGCTCATCTCTTCTGTCTCCTCGCGCCCATAGCGCACAAAAAACCCCCATTCGGCCAAGCGAAAGGGGGTCCTTCACGTCCTGACCTCTTTAGCGGGATTGTTTAACGTGGCCCGCAATCCGGTAACAAATCGCCACGATGTGATGCACGGGCTTTACGCATCTTGCGGGATTCGGTCAAGCCGCCGCATCCCCCCCGCGTCACACGGATGTGAGCACCGCTACCCCTTGCCTGCCCGCGCGCCCCATGCTCCTGTGGCCGGGTTGATAGACGGAGGCGCAAGATGCAGGACCCCATCCGGCTTTTCTACTGGCCCACCCCGAACGGCTGGAAAATCTCCATCGCGCTGGAAGAGATGGGGCTTCCCTACGAGGTCACCCTGATCGACATCGGCAAGGGAGACCAGTTCGCGCCGGAGTTCCTGAAGATCTCTCCCGGCAACAAGATGCCCGCGATCTTCGACCCGGACGGACCGGGCGGCGCGCCGGTCTCGCTGTTCGAAAGCGGCGCCATCCTGCAATACCTCGCCCGCAAGACCGGGCAGTTCTACGGCAAGGACGAGCACGCCCGGCTCAAGGCGGATCAATGGCTGATGTGGCAGATGGGCGGGGTCGGCCCGATGGCGGGCCAGGCGCATCACTTCCTGAAATACGCGCCCGAGGATCTGCCCTATGCCAAGGACCGCTACCGCAGCGAAGTCGCCCGTCTCTACGGCGTGCTGGACCGGCAGCTGGCGGAGAATGAGTATGCGGCGGGCGCAGGCTATACGATTGCCGATATGGCGATCTGGCCTTGGGCCTCGCTGTGGGAGGGCCAGCAGCAGACGCTGGAGAACAAGCCGCATCTGGCCCGCTGGCTCGATCTGATGTGGTCCCGCCCCGGCGTGGTGGCCGGCCGCTCGCTGCACGCGGACCTGCGCGCCGACCGGTCGGACAGCAAGGCCCAACAGGTGATTTTCGGGCAACCCCGCTAAGCCGCGGGAGCCCGCCCCTGCCAGCCTCCGGTTACTCCGCCGGGCCGGCCTCTTCTTCTTCGCCGTATTTCTGAAACAGCTGCCCCTGGAACATGAAGAAGGCAAACATCGCCACCGGCAGGCCGAAGGTCTTGAAATAGACCCAGGTCTCGGTGCCCTGGGTGCGCCAGATCAGCTCATTCGCCACCGCCAGCCCGAAGAAGAAGGCGCAGAGCCGCCGGGTGAGGATCATCCAGCCCTCCTGCTTCAAGGGCATCAGCTCCTCCATCACCACCTTCAGCCAGCTCTGCCCGCGCATCAGGCCGATGCCCAGCAACCCGCCGAACAGCAGATACAGCATCGTCGGCTTCATCTTGATGAAGCGGTCGTCGTTGAACCACACCGACATGCCGCCGAACAGCACCACCAGAATGAGCGTGGCAAACTGCATCCGCGACAGATGGCCGGTCAGCTTCCACAGGGCGAGCGTGGACGCCACCATCAGCGGGATGAAGGCCGCGGTGATGACGATGAAGCCCTTGTATTCGCTGCCGCCGATCAGAAACACCTCATCCTTCAGCTTCAGATAGCCGATGAAGAACAGGACGATCGGGCCCAGTTCCAGCACCATCTTCAGGGTCGGGTTGATCTTCTTTGCGGCCATGGGGCCTCCTGTCAATTCTGCACGCGGGCTTTAGCCGCCCATTTCCACTATCACGGCGCCCAAGGCGATCAAAGCCATCAGCGCAATCCGCCGCGGCCCCACGGTTTCCTTCAGCACCAGCCAGCCGATGAGGGCCGCAAACACGGTCGAGGTCTCGCGCAGCACCGCCGCCTCGCCGACCTTGTCCAGCCGCGTCGCCAGCATGATCGCGCCAAAGGACGCAAACGCCACCAGCCCGCCAAAGAAGCCCTTGACCATCAGCGGCCCCGGCGCGGGCGGCGCGGGCATTGTCCGCCAGCGGGTGAAGGCAATCACCGGAAACACCAGCCCGTCGATCATGAAAAACCACGCCAGGAAGGTGAACGGATCCGCCGTCGCCCGGATGCCATAAGCGTCATATGTGGTGTAGGCCGCCACAAACAACCCGGTGATGAAGGCAAACAGCAGTGCAACCCCGAAGGTGTCGCGGTTGGCTTCCAGGAAGACAAAGTTATAGGCCGCCAGACCAAAGATCCCCGCCAGCAGCACTGCCACCCCCAGCCATTGCACCGGGGTAAAGACCTCGCCGAACAGGAAAAAGGAGCCGATCACCGTGAACAGCGGCCCGGTGCCGCGCACCACGGGGTAGACCACCGTATAGCTGCCCTTGGTATAGGCCAGCGCCTGGAACAGCTTGTAGAATACGTGGATCACCCAGGCGATCAGAAAGATCAGCCACATATGCGGCTCCGGCCAGGGCACCACGAACAGCGCAAACGGCGCCGCCATCACGCAGTAGGAAAAGTCGATCGCCCCGCGCGACAGCCAGGGATCATGCCGCCCCTTCTGCAGCGCGCCGAAAACGGCGTGCAGAAAGGCCGCCCAGACGGCCAGAAAAAGCGCTGCCTGATGCCCGGCCTCAGTGCCTTCCAGGGAGATCAGCCAATCGCTCAAATCAAATGCCTTTGCGCGGGAGGAGAGCGCCGGGGGTTCTGCCCCCGGACCCACGGGATATTTTCAGCAAGAGGAAGCTGGGGTCAGGATTTCTCCAAACCCGTCAGCGCAGCGGCGAATTCTTCCGGATCAAAGGGCGCCAGATCGTCGATCTGTTCGCCCACGCCGATGGCGTGGATCGGCAGGCCGAACTTGTCCGCCAGCGCCACCAGCACGCCGCCCTTGGCGGTGCCGTCCAGCTTGGTCATCACCAGGCCGGACACATCCGCCAGCTGCTGGAAGGTGCCGACCTGGCTCAGCGCGTTCTGGCCGGTGGTGGCGTCCAGCACCAGCAGGGTATTGTGCGGCGCGGTCTCGTCCTTCTTACGGATGACGCGGACGATCTTGGCCAGCTCCTCCATCAGGTCGGCGCGGTTCTGCAGCCGCCCCGCGGTGTCGATCATCAGAAGGTCAGCGCCCTCTTCCTGAGCCTTGGTCATGGCGTCAAACGCCAGCGAGGCCGGGTCGGAGCCTTCCGGCGCAGTCAGCACCGGCACCCCGGCTCGGTCGCCCCAGACCTGCAGCTGTTCGACAGCGGCGGCACGGAAGGTATCGCCCGCGGCAATCACCACCTTCTTGCCTGCGCCCTTGAACTGGCTGGCCAGCTTGCCGATGGTGGTGGTCTTGCCGGAGCCGTTCACGCCCACCACCAGCACCACCTGCGGGCGCTTGGCATAGATCGGCAAGGGCTTCGCCACCGGCTCCATGATGCGCGCGACTTCCTGCGCCAGGAGTTCCTTGATCTCGCGGCTGGAAACCTTCTTGCCCATCCGCCCCTCCGCCAGGTTGGCAGTGACGCGCAGAGCGGTGTCCACGCCCATGTCGGCGGCGATCAGCAGCTCTTCCAACTGCTCCAGCATGTCGTCATCCAGCGCCCGGCGCGGCTCAGCCGCCGTGGTGCGGCCCATCAGGCGGCCTAGCAGGCCCGGCGATTTCTTCTCCGGCTCCGGTGCAGGCTGCGGTGCCGGTGCGGGCTTGGGTGCGGCCACCGGCTGAGGCGCCGGCGCGGGCTCCGGTTCGGGTGCAGGCTCCGGCTCGGCAACGGGTTCCGGCTGCGGAACCGGCGCAGGCGCGGGCTGCTCCGGCGTCACCGCAGGGGACGCAGCCAGCGCCTCGACATGGGCCTCTACCTGGGCCTCCACGGCCTCCGCCGCGCTGCTGTCCGCGCCTTCCTCGACAATCGCGTCGAGCCCCTGCTCGAGCTTGGAGGAGGATTTGAACAGCCGCTCCTTGAGCTTTGAGAAAAACGCCATCTTGGTCTCCGCAAAAGGGTCTGCACCCCACCTAATGCGGATTGGGCCGGAGTGCAAAGCGCAACGCGCCTTGGAAATCAGGAAAATGCCGCCAGAAACCCCGCTTGCGCGCCCCAATAGAGCGGCCAGACTGCATATGGCGAGACCCGGCGCAGAGGATGATCCTGCGGCAGCACAAAGGTTTCCGCCGCCAGCACCATGTCCGACAGCATGAAGGCGCAGGCTGCGGCAAAGACCCACGAGCCAAACGGCAGCGTCAGCGCCGCCGCCCCCATGCCAAGAATGATCGGGATATAGGCCAGCACCGGCCCTTTCAGCGCCCCGGCGCGCGGCGCCAGGATGCTCGCCATTACCAGCCCCAGCACCAGCAACAGCGCTGCAATGGCGGCCCCGGGCATATGCAGCAGCCGCACCGGGTCGCTCGCGTCCCGGGTCAGGAACAGCACCGCATAGGCCAGATGCCCGACGGCAAAGGCACCGACACCTGCCATGAAAGCCCCCTCGCCGTCGCGCGACAGGAACAGATCGCCCAGCGCGCACAGGCCCAGCGCCACGGCCAGCAGCCAGGGCGCCCCGGCCAGCAGCGCTGCCAGCGCCAGCAAAGCGACCGATGCCGTTTTCAGCACGCTGCGCAGCAGGCCCGGCGGCTGCGCAGCCATCAGCAGATAGATCAGCGCACAGGCCCCGGCCCCCGCCCAAAGCGTCAGTTCCGCCGTCATCGCCTGCCTCCCCTGTTATTTTCCCGCACTCTGTCCCCGGAGGCCGCGCGCGGTCAAAGGTGACCCCGCGGGAGCCTGGGCAGATACATGCAACGCTTGGTGCAAACGGCGGTCCTGAGTCACAATGGCTTCATGCGCACATTGATGATTCTCCTGCTGGCAGCCCTGCCCGCCCCGCTGGCGGCGGGTGAGCCGCTGAGCGCGAACGAGTTCGACCGCTACACCCAGGGCCGCACGCTGTTCTACGGCTTCGGCGGCGCCATGTACGGGGTCGAACGCTACCTGCCGGACCGCCGGGTGATCTGGTCCTTCCTGGACGGCAAATGCCAGGAAGGCAGCTGGTATGAGGAGGCTGGCCGGATCTGTTTCATCTACGAAAACCGCGATGATCCGCAGTGCTGGACCTTCGAACTGACCCCCCGCGGCCTGACCGCCCGGTTCGAGGACGACCCGGCCTCGACAGAGCTCTACGAGGCCGAGGATATCGGCGAGGAGATGCTGTGCTACGGCCCCGACGTCGGCGCCTGAGGCCGCTGCAGATGCCCCGCTAGAACAGCGAGCCCTGGCTGCCACCGCCCTCTGCCGGCGGTTTCGGCGCAGCTTTCTTCGGCGCCTGCGCGGCTGCACCGCCCTCCAGATCCAGCGTGCCGTCGGCAAATTCGATCTGCAGGGCGTCTGCCTTGGCGGCGGCGGCTCTGGTGGTCAGGATCTCCTCGCCCGAGCGCACCACCGCATAGCCGCGCTCCAGCGTCGCCTTGTAGCTGAGGATCTCCAGCTGCCGCCCCGTGGCCGTCAGCGCCTGGCGCTGGCGGTCGATGCGCACGGCCTGCGCCGTATCCAGCCGCTGCGACAGCCGAGTCAGCGCATCCTTCTGCGCTGCCATCTCCCGCTGGAGCGGCCGCAGGCTCAGGCGCGAGGACAGATTCTGCAGCCGGTCGCGCCGCCCCTGCACCAACTGGCGCAGGGTGGCAGGCCGCAAGCTGGCCGCGGTTTCGCTTAAGTGCACCCGGCGGCGCTGCACGCCGCTGATCAGCGCCCCGGGCAGCCGGTCGGAAATCCGGTCCAGCCGCTGGCGCGGGGTTTCCAGCAATGTGTCGGGCTTGGGCAGCGCGCGGGCCAGATCGTTCAGCCGCTGGCGCCTGAGCTGCACCGCCTGCCCCGCCGCGCGGGTCAGCCGCGCGCCCTGGTTTTCACTCCACGCCATCAGCTCCAGCCGCACCGGCACCGCCAGCTCTGCTGCCGCCGTTGGCGTCGGCGCCCGGCGGTCGGAAACAAAGTCGATGAGCGTGGTATCCGTCTCATGCCCCACCGCGGAGATCAGCGGGATTTGCGAGGCGGCGGCGGCACGGGCGACGATCTCCTCGTTGAAGCCCCACAGATCCTCGATCGACCCGCCGCCGCGGGCGACAATGATCAGATCGGGCCGCGGCAGCGCACCGCCTGGCGTCAGCCGATTGAAGCCTTCGATGGCGCGAGCAACCTCCGGCGCGCAGTTCTGCCCTTGTACCGCAACCGGCCAGACCAGCACCTTGCGCGGAAACCGGTCGCGCAGGCGGTGCAGGATATCGCGGATCACCGCACCGGAGGGCGAGGTCACCACCCCGATGATCTGCGGCAGGTACGGCAGCGGTTTTTTCCGCTCCGGCGCAAACAGACCTTCCGCTTCCAGCTGCTTCTTGCGTTTTTCCAGCAACGCCATCAGCGCGCCCTGGCCGGCAACCGCGACCTCGTCCACGTTCATGTTGTACTTGGACTGGGCGCCGAACGCGGTCAGGCGGCCGGTGACAACCACCTCCAGCCCTTCCTCCGGCACCACCGACAAGCCGCTGATCTGGCCTTTCCAGGTGGTGCAGGCCAGCACCGAGCGGTCGTCCTTGATATCGTAATAGAGATGGCCGGAACGCGCCTTGAACACCCGCCCGACTTCGCCCCGCACCCGGATGCGCCCGAAGGTGCCCTCCAGCGTGCGTTTCACCTCGCCGGAAATCTCGGAAACGGTGAATTCCGGGGCGTTCTGCCCGGGCTGCGGGTCGTCAAACAGGTCGGACATCGGGGGCTGCTCTCCTGCGGCCTTAGGCCGGTCTTGTTTTGAAGTCGCGCGCAGCATAGAACGCGCGGCAAGCAAGGCAAGCCCCGGGTCGCGGCCCGCGGGGCCACAGGGCTCAGGCAGATCGGAGAATGCGCCAATGAACATCCTTATCCTCGGCAGCGGCGGGCGTGAACATGCACTGGCCTGGGCCGTGATGCAGAACCCCAAATGCGACAAGCTGATCGTGGCGCCGGGCAATGCGGGCATCGCCCAGATCGCCGATTGCGCGTCGTTTGATATCGAGGACGGCGGCACAGTGGCGGCGTTCGCCGAGGAAAACGCCATTGACTTCGTGATCGTCGGCCCCGAGGCGCCGCTGGCCGCGGGCGTCGCCGACCGGCTGCGCGAGGCAGGATTGCTGGTGTTCGGCCCCTCCGAGGCAGCGGCGCGGCTGGAAGCCTCCAAGAGCTTCACCAAGGAAATCTGCGACGCGGCAAACGCTCCCACCGCGGGCTACGGCCATTTCACCGATGCCGAGGCCGCCAGGGCGCATGTGCGCCAGCACGGCGTGCCCACCGTGGTCAAGGCTGACGGTCTGGCCGCAGGCAAGGGCGTGATCATCGCCATGACCGAGGAGGAAGCCATGGCGGCCATCGACGACATGTTCGGCGGCGCCTTCGGCGGCGCCGGCGCCGAGGTGGTGATCGAGGAATTCATGGAAGGCGAAGAGGCCTCCCTGTTCGTGCTGGTGGATGGCGAGGACGTGCTGGCAATCGGCTCCGCCCAGGACCACAAGCGGGTCGGCGAAGGCGACACCGGCCTCAACACCGGCGGCATGGGCGCCTATTCCCCGGCCCCGGTTCTGTCACCTGAGGTCGAGGCCAAGGCGATGGAAGAGATCGTGAAGCCCACCATGAAGGTGATGTCAGAGCGCGGCATGCCCTATCAGGGGGTTCTGTATGCGGGCCTGATGATCAAGGACGGCCAGCCGCGGCTGGTGGAATACAACGTCCGTTTCGGCGACCCGGAATGCCAGGTGCTGATGATGCGCCTGGGCGCCCAGGCACTGGACCTGATGCACGCGGCGGCTGAAGGCCGCCTGGGCGAGGCGCAGGTGAACTGGGCGGACGATCACGCGATCACCGTGGTGATGGCGGCTGAAGGCTATCCTGGCTCGTATGAAAAAGGCTCCGGGATCAAGGGCCTGGACGCCCTGCCCGAGGACAGCAGCAACATGGTGTTCCATGCAGGCACCAAGGCGCAGGACGGCAAGGTGCTGGCGGTTGGCGGCCGGGTGCTGAACGTGACCGCCCGCGGTGAAACCCTGCAGGAAGCCCGCGACCGCGCCTATGCGATGGTGGACGGGATCGACTGGCCGCAGGGCTTCTTCCGCCGCGACATCGGCTGGCGGGCGCTGAAGTAACCCCGGGCTTGTTGCCGGGAAGGCTCCCGCCTGCTCCCGGCCAATCACAGATTGCCCTTCACAGTTGGGCGTGGCCGGGCGCTGCTGCGCCCGGCGGCCCGCGCCCTGGCAGGCGCAGGCATCTTCCCCTCCTCCGGATTTGCCCGCACCGCAGCGGCGGGATATCCTGCCGGACAGGAAGGACACCCCCATGACGCGCAAAAACGCCATCTGCCGGCCGCGATTGACCGGTCCGCCTGCTGACGGGGATACCCAATGACCGCCCCCCGCCGGCTTGCGCCCGATGACCCCAGCCTCGTTGACGTGCTCGACCTGATCCGGCGCAGCTTCGCCTGCATGGAGGGGCGCATCGATCCGCCCTCCTCCATGCACCTTCTGACGCTGGCCGCCCTGCAGGACCAATGCCGCAGCGGCGAGATCTGGGCAACCGGCACACCGCCCTCGGCCTGCGTCTTCCTGACCCCCAGGCCCGATTGCCTGTATCTGGGAAAACTCGCGGTGGAGGAGGCTCAGCGCGGCACCGGGCTGGCCCGCGCGCTGGTAGCGCTGGCCGCCGCCCGCGCCAGCGCGCTTGGCCTGCCGGTTCTGCGGCTGCAGACCCGGGTCGAGCTGACGGAAAACCACGCCGCCTTTGCCCGGATGGGATTCCGCAAGACCGGGGAAACCGCGCATCCGGGGTTTGACAGGCCAACCTCGGTGACAATGGAAAAGCCTGTGCCGGGCAGCCCCGCCCGCAGCTGAGCGGCGGGCTGGCGCTGCCGGAGGCAAGGCAGCCCGGCCGCCGCTGAACAGATCCCGCCCGGCCTCGGGCCGAACCAGGCAGCCCGCACTCCCCCTGCCGCACCCTGCTGAACCGGCCGGACAGCCTGCCTGCCACGCAGCCTCAATAGCAGGACGAAGGGGAAACAGGTTCCGCCCCGGAAATCCGCGCCAGGTCATCAGGGCGGCACCGGAAGACCGCAGATCAAGCCCCCGCAGCCGCCCCCTTAGAACCCGCCGATATCCGTCATCAGCAGGAACCGCCTGCGGAACTGATCCAGCATGTCCGGCTCCAGCAAGTCCGCCGGATGGGTCGTGCCGAAGGCGGCAAAGGTCCGGTCCTTCATCTCCACCAGCTGGCGCTCGATATCCAGCTGGCCAAAGCTGGAGGGCAGCACCAGCGCGGTTTCGAACACGGTGCGCAGGGGCGGCGATCCCATGATGTTGTACCAATGGGCGTTCTCGCTGCCGCCTTCGTCCACCACCGCCTGCAGCTCGCGCTCGAACGCCAGCGCCAGCCGCATGTTGGGGTCGGACTCGCCGATGGCAACCTCGAACTGCCGGGTGGTGTAGAGATCGGCGATCTCTTCGGCAAAGCCGTCCGGGTAGACCTGCGCCTCCGCCCCCTTGTTGAAGGAGAAGGCGTAAGCCATTGCTTTCATGTTGTTGTCATGGTGCAGATTGGCATAGGAGATTTCCGAGGACAGATCGGAATCCAGCGTCTTGATCATGACATTGAAATCGCTGTCCCGGTGGCTCAGCCCGAAAATGTCCAGCGAGGCCTCGAACAGGTTCAGGTCGAACACCAGATCTGTCGCAGAGGACAGGCTGTCCAGCTTGTCGGTGATCTCATCGGAGAACACCTGCATCTTGCTGACATGATCCGGCCAGGTGTTCTGGAACGCATCGGCGAAATCATAATAGGCAATGTTTTCCGGCTGGTTCACAAAGGAATTGGGATCGCTCAGATCCGATTCCAGCACCTGGCGCAGAAAGTCCTCCCCCCGGTCGCTGACGTTGAAGGTATCCAGCGCATCGGCCAGCAGCTCCGGGTTCAGCAGCAGTTCATCCGGGTCGGTCATCGCGTTGATGTCCGGATAGCCGAAGCCGAACGCGCGGGAGACATTCAGGTACCGGGTGTCCTCCAGCTGGTTCACAAAGGAATCCGGATCGGTGGTGTCCGAATTCAGCACCCGCCGCAGGAAGTCCGTGCTGGTGCGCTCCAGATCGAAGGTCTCGATCACCGCCTGCAGCAGTTCCTCATCCTCCAGGAGGTCGTCAGCACTGGCCAGCCCCTCGGTATGCTGGTTGAATTCCGAGACCAGCGCCTGGATGCTGTTGTCATATTCCGGCGGCTTGCCGAATTCGAACTGCCGGGCGAAATCGGCAAACCGGGTATCGGTCAGCTTGTTGGCAAAGGACTCCGGGTCGCTGAGGTCCGATTCCAGCACCTTCTGCAGAAAGAACTGATTGTTCTCCATGCCCTCCAGACCGGCATTGCTCAATGCCTTGCTCAGCAGTGCTGAGTTGGACAGTAGGTCGTCCGCGGTGGTGATGCCGGCAAATTCGCTGCCGCCCTTGGCACTGGGCAGCTGCGGGCCGTCCGGGCTGTTGAAGCCAAAGGTCTTAGCCAGCGCCAGATAGCGGCTGTCATTGAGACGGTTCACAAAGGACTTGGAATCACTCAGGTCGGAATCCAGCACCTTCTGGATGAAGGCGCGGTTGTTGATGTCCTCGTCCAGGCCAAAGGCGCCCAGGGTCACCTGCAGCAGATTGTAGTCGTCCAGCAGCTCCTCCGAGCTCTGGACGCTGGTGATGCGCTGCGTGAAATCCTGCACCTGGCGGTCCAGAACAGGCGATTTTTCAAACACTTCCTGCTGCTGGGCCTGGGTCCGCTGCAGGAAGGTCCAGCCGGCGATCCCGGTGCCGAACACATAGGGTGTAAAACTCACGCGCGTGTCTCCTGTGAAAACATGCCCCAGCCGGCGCCGCCGGGCATTTCCCGTTTGCCGCAGGCTAACCGAAGGGTGGTGAATATTTCGGAAACGCCCGCGCGGCAGGGCTCAGGGCTGCCCGCACAAAGAAGCACCAGCGGCGCCGGGCAGCACAGATTTGAGCCTGTCCGGCGATAGGCGCCGCAGTTGGGCGTGGCGCCGCGCGGCGCGCGGCACAGGCAGGCTGAACCGCCCGCACTCAGCGGCAGGCCAGCGCCGCTTCCAGACCTGTATTGGGGTCGAAGACGCCAATCTCCCGCGTGGTGATTTCATCCCCGCGCAGGCGCACCGCGATGATCCGGCGCCAGTCGCCGCTCACCATCACCAGCTCCGCCCCCCGGCCGCAATCGCGGATGCCGGAGGTGATGAAGTCTTCACCGATCCGGTGGTTGGTCAGCCCGGCCTTGCTGGCCACCTCTGTCAGCGCGCCTTTCCGGAACCGCCAGATGCGCAGGGTTTTCGCCAGATGCGGCCGGTCGACATAGGCGATCTCCACATACCCATCGCCATCCAGATCCGCGGCGCCGATAGGTGCCAGCCAGCGGTTGCGGGTGCCGATATGCGGGGTTTCGGCGATCTTCTCGCCGCGCGCGCCATATATGGCCAGCTGGGCGCCCTGCGCCACATCGGTTTCGACCACCAGCACTTCCTGGCTGCCATCGCCGTCCACATCCGCCAGCCGCGGCGCAATGTCCTCGAACACATGATCCAGCGGCAGGCGGATCTGAATATCAGATGTCAGGTAGTCGGCCTTGAGAGACGCCCCGCTCGCCGCGGTGCTTGCAACCGTGAGCGTCAGCGAGCCGTATTCCACACCATCGCCCAGCACGGCGTGGCCGTAGCGGGTGGTGGGATCGCCGTATTCCGCTGAGATCACCCCGGCCTGCGCCATCTGCGCAACCGGGCCGGCCATGGCCAGCCCCAGGCACAGCGCCATCCAGGCGCGGCGGACGGAACGGGGCCGGACGGAACGGGGCCGGACGCGCATCCGCAGACGCCGCGCTGCCGCCCCCGCAGCCATCAGATCTGCTTTTCGGGCATATGCACCACCAGGCCGTCCAGCTCGTCGCTCACCTTGATCTGGCAGGTCAGGCGCGAGCGGGCCGGATCGGGCTCATAGGCGAAGTCCAGCATGTCCTCTTCCATGTCGTCCTTGGCCGGCAGCTTCTCGACCCAGTCCGGCGCGATGTAGACGTGGCAGGTCGAACAGGCGCAGGCGCCGCCGCAATCGGCCTCGATGCCCGGAATGTTGTTGTCGCGCGCGCCTTCCATCACGGTCAGCCCGCTGGCCACATCCACAACATGTTCGGTGCCGTTGTGCTCGATGTAAGTGATCTTTGCCATTGTCAGCTCTCTTCCCTTTTCCGGTACTTGCGCGACTGTGTAGCCAAGCGCCCGCGCCGGTGCCACCCCCAATTGCGACGCTGCCCTGCCGCTGCTGGACTTTCCGCCCTGACGTTCTATATTTGTTCACGTTCAAATTTTCTCAACCGCAGGGCCGTTTTCCTCATGCCAGCCCCCGCTCCAGCCGGCGCCGCCGTTGCCGCCGCGGCCGCGCTCAGCCCGCAAACCAGCCCGCAGCCCTGGCCGCGCCCGCCCCATTGCCTGCCCGCCAACCGGCTGCAGGAGCCGCCGGAGAACGCCCGCGTCACCATCGCGGGCCTGGTGATCCTGCGTCAGCGCCCCGGCACCGCCAAGGGGGTGATCTTCGTCACGCTCGAGGACGAGACCGGCATCGTCAACGTGATCGTCTGGCGCAGAATCTACGAGGCCTTCCGCCGCGCGGTGATCTCCGGGCGGATGCTGCGGGTCACCGGGCGGCTGCAGCGGGCGCATTCGGTCACCCATGTGATCGCCGAAGAGGTGGAGGATATTTCGCCGATGCTGGACCTTCTGCTGGCGGAGCAAGGCCGGACAGGCGATCCCGCCTTTGCGGACGGCTCCGAACTCGGCTAGGCTGCCGCCAAAGCAACGGCCCCAGCCCCGCCACGGGGACAGACTGAGGTGCCGGCAAGAGGCAACCGGGCATGACGCCATCCAATCTGATCCCCCGCCGGCGCCTGGCGCCCGCCCTGCTGCTGGCAGCCCTGGCAGCGCTGCCCGCCTGCGTCCAGCCGCAGCCAGGCAGCCCCGGCAGCCAAGTTTCGCGCGAGGGCCGCTATGCCCCGCCCGGCGCGCCGCCCGGCACATGCTGGAGCAAGCACACCTCCCCTGCTGTCATTGAAACCGTCACCAGCCAGGTGCTGGCCGAACCGGCGCAGCAGGACGCCAGCGGCCGGGTGATCCGCCCAGCAACCTTCCGCACCGAAACCCGGCAGGAGATCGTCACGCCGCGGCAGGAGCAGTGGATCGAAATCCCCTGCCCCGCCATGATGACCCCGGATTTCATCCGCACCATCCAGCGGGCGCTGGCGGCGCGCGGCCTCTACCGCGGCCCGGTGCATGGCCAGATGGACGCCGCCACCCGCAAGGCCGTGCAGCGCTACCAGGTGCCGCTGGGGCTGGACAGCGGCACCCTGACGCTGGCCTCCGCCCGCAGGCTGGGGCTGGTTGCCGTCGCTGGCTGAACCGCGCGGTTCAGCTGCCCGGTTCCCAGCCGGCGAACCCTCTGCTAAGGTCCGCGCACCGGGCAACAGACGCAAAGAGACAAACACCATGCTGACCACCCGCCTGCCGGACACCGGCTTTCTCTCCGGTGCCTCCGGCCCGCTGCGCCGGATGCTGGAGAGCCAGGCAACCGAGGTGCGCCTGCGCCAGGGCGAGGTGCTGTTCGAGCAGGGCGACGCAGGCGATGCGCTCTATGCGATTGCCGAAGGCGCGCTGGAATTCTCGGTGCTCTCCGCCTCGGGCCGCAAGCTGTCGCTTGACATGATGCGCCCCGGCGCGGTGTTCGGCGAGATCACCCTGTTTGACCCGGGCGAGCGCACCGCCACCGCCATCGCCGCTGAGCCCAGCCGGGTCTTGCGGCTGCGCAGCGGCGACGTGCTGGCGCAGATCCGCCAGTACCCCGACCTGGCCGCCGACCTGCTGCGGCTGGCCGGCCAGCGGATGCGCTGGATGAACACCCAGCTCAATGAGCAGGTATTCCTGCCGATGCCGGTGCGGCTGGCGCGCAAGCTGCTGTACCTCGCGCCCGAGACCAGCGACGGCCGCATCGCGCTGTCGCAGGCGGAACTGGCGGAATTTGTCGGTGCCACCCGCGAGGCGGTGTCCAAGACACTCTCCGCCTGGAAGCGCAGCGGCCTCGTGGGCATCAGCCGCGGCGGCGTGCAGATCCTCGACCGCGGCGAGCTGGCAGTGCTGGCGGAGCCGGATTCGATCTGATCCCGTCTCCCGGCGCAATTTTCCGCAACAAAATCCGCTCTCTGTAATCCCGGTCACAGAACCCGGCGCCGCCCCGCGCCATAACGCCTGCATAGACGGCCATTATACGTTCCATCCCAATGGCCGCCTGTCCAACAAGAGCCATGTGCCCGCCAGCGCATGGCTCTTCCCCTTTTGCGCATCAGCTGTCCCGCGCAGTCCCGGAGAACGGCTGCCCGCCCCTCATGCGCAAGCCCAAAAGCTCTCCGAAGACCTTAGCCAAGACTGTTTAAAAGTCCTGGCTCTCTCCACCGCGCCCCCTCTTGTTCAAAAAATATTCACTTAGCCATTCCCGGACCCCGCCGCTACGGTGCCGCGCATGGCTTATGACTACGACAGTCTCTACCGCGAAACCCCGGACGCGCTGGGGGCGCCGTCCCCTGCCTTCACCGCCTTTTTCCAGCGGCTGACCGCACAAGGACTGGACATTCTCGATGCGGGCTGCGGCCAGGGCCGGGACGCGCTGTTCATCGCCCGCCTGGGCCACCGGGTGACAGGGTTGGATATTTCCCGGCACGGCATCCGGGACATGCTGGCCGCCGCGCAGCGGGAAGACCTTGATGTCACCGGCATCGCCGCCGACCTCACCGCCTGGGCGCCGGACAAGGATTTCGACATCCTGCTGTTCGACCGCACCCTGCACATGCTGGCCGCGCCCCAGCGGCGGGCACTGCTGGCCCGCTGCCTGCCGCATGTGCGGCCCGGCGGCTGGGTGCTGATTGCGGATGAGCCGCGCAATCTGGAGGACTTCCGCCAGATCTTTGCCGCCCGGAAAGCCGCTTGGCGCACGGACAAGGACAGCCGCGGCCTGCTGTTCATGCAGCGGGTTTGAATCCCCCTCCGCAGCAATGCAAAAGGCCGGGCGCTGGCCCGGCCTTTGCCTGTGTTTCAGCAGCTCCCGCCCCGGATCACTCGGACAGGTTCAGCGCCACGAAGCGCGGCTCGCCGCCGCGGCGCACCAGCAGCAGCAGCGACTTGCGCCCAGCCTCCTTGGCCTCGCTGACGCGCGCCTCCAGGTCGCTGATCGAGGCCACCTTCTGCTGGCCCGCCTCGGTGATCACGTCACCGGCGCGCAGGCCCTTCTCCCAGGCCTCGGAGGTCTCATCCACCGACAGCACCGCCAGCCCCTGGACATCCTCCGCCACGTTCAGCTCGCTGCGCAGCTGGTCGGTCAGCACGCCCACCGACAGGCCCAGCAGCTCTTTCTCAGTGCTGCCCGGCGCATCGCCATCGCCGCCCTGGCTGGCGGGGCCGCGCTCGGCATCCTCACGGCGGCCCAGGGTCACCCGCAGGGTTTCGGTCTTGCCTTCACGGTAGACCACCACGCGCACGGTCTTGCCGACCTCGGCATTGCCGACCTGGCGCACCAGGCCGCGGGTGTCCTGCACATCGACGCCGTCAAAGCTGACGATCACGTCGCCGGCCAGCACACCGGCATCCTTGGCCGGGCCGTTCGGCACGTCAGTGACCAGCGCGCCGCGGGCCTTGTCCAGGCCCATCGCCTCCGCCAGGTCGTTGTCCACATCCTGGATCTTCACACCCAGCCAGCCGCGGCGGGTCTCACCGAATTCCTTCAGCTGCGCGACCACCTTGACCACCACGTTGGAGGCCATCGAGAAGCCGATGCCGATGGAGCCGCCGTTGGGCGACAGGATCGCAGTGTTCACGCCGACCACATCGCCGTCCATGTTGAACAGCGGCCCGCCGGAGTTGCCCCGGTTGATCGCCGCATCGGTCTGGATGTAGTCGTCATAAGAACCCGAGAGCTCGCGGTTGCGGGCCGACACGATGCCCGCGGACAGCGAGAACCCCTGCCCCAGCGGGTTGCCCATCGCCACCACCCAGTCGCCGACGCGGGCAGTGTCGCTGTCGCCGAACTTGACGTATTTCAGCGGCGACGGCGCCTCCACCTTCAAGAGCGCAATGTCGGTGTTGGGATCGGTGCCGATCACCTTGGCCGGCAGCAGCTCCTTGGGCTGGCCTTCGCCGGGGAAGAACTCGATCTCGATCTCGTCGGCGCCGTCGATCACGTGGTTGTTGGTGACGATATAGCCGTCCTCGGAAATCACGAACCCGGAGCCCAGCGCAGAGGAGCGGCGCGGCCGGGTGCCATTGCCGTTGCGGTCCTGGAACTCGCGGAAGAAATCCTCGAATGGCGAGCCTTCCGGCACGATGCCCTGCGGGCCGGTGCGCCCTTCGACAACGGTGCTGGTGGTGATGTTGACGACCGCCGGGCTCACCCGTTCGGCCAGCGGGGCCAGGCTTTCGGGCCGGGCCATTGCGGTCACCGCCTGCATCAGCAGGACCGCCATTGCCAGCACCGCAAGCCAGGCCAGCCGTATCATCGCGCTGCTGCCGCTTGCCCGGCCGGAAATTGCAATTGCCTGTGGCTGCACGGATCTACTCCTTGTCTTATTCAATTCTTCTGCCCCGCCCGGGCCGGCGCAAATACCGCAGATGCCAGGCAGAGTCTTATGGACCCAATGTAGGAACTCTCCCCGGTCCCGCAACAAATGTTGCATGGAATAAAGCCGCTGTGATCCGGTTTTCACCCGGCACAGGCGGGGGAGGCCCTGCTGAGACCACCCTATCAGGGAAAGCTTACGGATTCGCTGAAAATCTGAGGGGAAAAGCGCGGCTCAAAACCCAAAATGGAAGGCCAGCCAGACCAGGATCAGCCCCAGCGCCAGCGCCGCCAGACCGGCATTGCGGCGCTGCTCCTCGGTCAGGGCGCGCAGCATCTCCAGCAGCCGCTCCACAAGCGAAGGGGCCAGTGCGTACACCAGCCCCTCTGCAATCAATACCAGCCCGAGGGCCAGGAGGATGAACCCCATTACTGCGTCGCCGTCTGGCCGTCCGAGGACTTCAGGTAATTGAAGAACTCGTTGTCCGGCGACAGCACCATCGAGGAATTGCCCGCCAGCAGCGAATTCGCATAGGCGTTCAGCGAGCGGTAGAACTCGAAGAACTCGGGGTCTGCCCCATACGCCTTGGCAAAGATCGCGTTGCGCTCGGCGTCCGATTCACCGCGGATCACCTCGGCCTCGCGCTCGGCTTCCGACACCAGCTCGACCTCGGTCCGGTCGGCCTGGGCGCGGACGCGCTGCGCCGCCTCTTCACCGCGGGCGATCTCGTCCGCCGCTTCCCGTTCGCGCTCGGCGCGCATCCGGGCAAAGGTGGCTTCCAGGTTGGCCTGCGGCAGGTCGGTGCGCTTCAGCCGCACGTCGATCACCTCAAGGCCCAGCTGGCGCGCCTGGGTGATGGCGCCGTTGCGGATCCGCAGCATCAGCGCGAAACGGTCCGAGGACAGGATGTCGTTGGAGCTGACGGAGCCCAGCACCTCACGGGTCTGCGCCCGCATGATCTTGTCCAGCCGCAGCTCAGCACCGCCGATGCCACCGCCGCCGACCGCCTGGCGGAAGGTTTCCACATCCGCGATCCGGTAGCGCGAGAACGCATCCACGATCAGGCGGCGGTCATCCAGCGGGGTGACCTCCAGCGGGCCAACTTCCAGGCTCAGGATGCGGTCGTCATAGCGCACCACATTGTCGATCACCGGCAGTTTGAACGCCAGGCCCGGGGTTTCCTTGACATCGACCACCCGGCCAAAGCGCAGCACCAGCGCCTTTTCACGCTCGTCGACGATGAAGATCGCCGACAGCACCGCAATCGCCGCAACCACCAGGATGGGCAGAAGAAGAGTAGATTTCCGCATCAGTTGCCCCCCTGCGGCTTGCGCAGCTCATTGAGCGGCAGATAGGGCACGACGCCCTGGCCTTCGCCGCCTGCGTTCTCATCCAGGATGATCTTGTCGACCCGGCTCAGAACCTCTTCCATGGTTTCCAGGTACAGGCGCTTGCGGGTCACTTCCGGCGCTTTCTGGTATTCCTCCAGAACCGCGGTGAAACGGCTCGCCTCACCCTGGGCCTCGTTCACCACGCGGGCGCGGTAGGCCTCGGCTTCTTCCAGCGTCTGCGCCGCCTGGCCGCGGGCCCCCGCCAGCTTGCGGTTGGCATAGGCGTCGGCCTGTTTCTCCAGCCGGTCGCGCTCCTGGCCCGCGGACTGCACTTCGCGGAAGGCGTCCTTCACCGGCTCCGGCGGGTCGGCGCCGTCAAAGTTCACACGGACGATGTTCACGCCGCTGTCGTAGCTGTCCAGGGTGTCCTGGATCAGCTCTTCCAGACGGGCGGTGATGGCGCCGCGGTCGCGGTTCAGGATCGGCGCCAGCTCGGACTGGGCGATGATCTCGCGCATCGCCGATTCCGACACCGCGTTGATGGTCGAGCGCGGATCGCGCAGGTTGAACAGGAACCGCGCCGGGTCGGAGATGTTCCACACCACCTGGAAATCCACGTCGATGATGTTCTCATCGCCGGTCAGCATCAGCCCGGCGTCCGATCCGCGGGCGCCGGAACCGATGTTCTCGGTCTGCTCCACCCGCACCGGGATCACCTCCTTGGTGACCAGCGGCCAGGGCGCAAAGTTCAGGCCCGGCTGGCCGGTCGAGGAATACTCGCCCAGGAACAGTTCCACCGACTGCTCTTCCGGCTTCACGGTATAGATGCTGGCAAAGCCCCACAGCACCGCGCCGGCGATGACCGCCAGCCCCACCGTGCCCTTGGTGAACAGCGGCGCGCCGCCGCCCGGGCCGCCGCGCCCGCCGCGGCCGCCGCCGGAGCCGCCGCGCCCGCCCATCAGCACGCGCAGCTGTTCCTGGCCTTTCTTCACCAGCTCATCGATTTCGGGGATCTGCGGATCCTCGGGCTTGCGCCCGCCGCCGTTGTTGCCCCGGTTGCCGCCACCGCCGCCGGAGGAGCCACCGCCCCCCCATGGGCCACCGCTATTGCCCGCCATATGTCTCCTATCCGTTTGCTGCCGCCCGAAGGGGGCATGTGAGTTCTATTCTTGCCGGTTTGCCCGCTCAGGTCGAGCGCACCGGAGTCTTCAGGGTTACCAACTCTTCCGACATTGTCGGGTGCACCGCAACCGTGCGGTCGAAATCTTCCTTGGTTGCACCCATTTTTACGGCGATTCCCGCCATCTGGATCATCTCGCCCGCGCCGGGTGCGACGATATGGCAGCCCAGCACCTTGCGGGTGGCCTTCGAGACGATCAGCTTCATCAGCACCCGCTGCGCCCGGCCCGCAAAGGCCTGCTGCATCGGTTTGAAGGAGGTCGCGTAAACCTCGATCGGCTCCTGCTCGCTTGCCTCTTCCTCGCTCAGGCCGATGGTGCCCATTTCCGGCTGGGTGAAGATCGCGGTCGGGATCAGCTCATGGTCGGGACTGGTCGGGTTGCCCTTGAACACGGTCTCGACAAAGGCCATCGCCTCGCGGATCGCCACCGGAGTCAGCGCCACCCGGTCGGTCACATCGCCGATCGCATAGACCGACGGCACCGAGGTCTGGCTGTATTCATCCACGATGATCTCGCCCTTGCGGCCGCGCTCCACGCCGATCTCCTCCAGCCCGAGGTTGTCGGCATTGGGGTGGCGGCCGGTGGCATACATCACCTTGTCGAACAGCCGCTCCTGGCCGTTGGTCGACTTGACCCAGATCTTATCGCCTTCCTTGCGCATCTCCAGAACGTTGGTGCCCAGATGCACGTCGATGCCCGCCTGGCACATTTCCTCGCTGATCAGCCCGCGCGCCTCGTCGTCGAAGCCGCGCAGGATCTGCGCGCCGCGGTAGAACTGCGTGGTGTTGACGCCCAGCCCGTTCATGATGCCCGCAAACTCGCTGGCGATATAGCCGCCGCCGACGATCAGCAGGCTTTCCGGCAGCTTGTCCAGGTGGAACATCTCGTTCGAGGTGATCGCCAGCTCCGAGCCCGGAAACTCCGGCACCGTCGGCCAGCCGCCGGTGGCGATCAGGATGTGCTTGGCGGTCTTGCGGGTGCCGTCGGCCAGCTCCACCGTATGGGCATCGGCCAGCCTGGCGCGGCTGTCAAAGCTCTCGACGCCGTTGTTCTTCAGGATGTTGCGGTAGATGCCTTCCAGCCGGTCCAGCTCGCCATGCAGCTTGCCCTTGAAGGCATCCCAGTCAAAGCCGCCCGCCTTGATGTCCCAGCCATAGGCCTGGGCATCCTCAACCATGCTGGAATACTCGCTGGCGAACACCATCAGCTTCTTCGGCACGCAGCCGCGGATCACGCAGGTGCCGCCATAACGGTCCTCTTCGGCCAGCGCCACCTTGGCGCCTTCCTGCGCCGCCACGCGCGCCGCCCGCACCCCGCCGGAGCCGCCGCCGATGACAAACAGATCGTAATCAAAGCTCATGAAGTTCCGCCCTTTGCATTTCTTGAGAAGGTGTATCCCATAACGGACCACCAAACGCCATATGCCCAAGTGGGCGTTCCCGCGCCGCATTCAACCTTTTGCATTGGATTTGCACAGGGTTGTGAGGCGAAAGGTCCCACTCAGCACGCCGAGGGCAGGACGGGCGCTGCCCCGCCTTCGGCCAGGCGGAACTCAATCCATCAGATCGGTGAACAGGTTGTCGGCCTCGGCAAAGTCCAGCTTGTCCTTCTCGACGGTGCCCTCGTTGATGTCGCGCACCTCGACCCGGCCGTCGCCATAGCCGATCACCACCGTGTCGCAGATGTCGATGAACAGCCCGTTCTCGATCACCCCCGGAATCTGGTTCAGCACCAGCGCCAGCTGCCGCGCGTTGCCGATCCGCTTCAGATGCAGGTCGAGGATGTAATTCCCCTCATCCGTCACAAACGGCGCCCCGCCGTTCATCCGCAGGGTGGAGTTGCGCCCCATCACATCCAACGACACCAGCGTCTCCTCGATCAGCGCCTGGCTGCTCTGCCAGCCGAACGGCAGCACCTCCACCGGCAGCGGGAAGGCGCCCAGCGTCTCCACCGACTTGCTGGCATCCGCAATCACCACCATCTGGTCCGATGCGGTGGCGACGATCTTCTCCTGCAGATGGGCGCCGCCGCCGCCCTTGATCAGGTTCAGGTCCGGGTCGAACTCGTCGGCGCCGTCGATGGTCATGTCCAGCCACTTGGCCTCGTCCAGCGACACCACGTTGATGCCCACGTCCCGCGCCAGCGCCGCGGTGCGGCTGGAGGTCGGCACCGCGGTGATCCGCAGGCCCTCCTTCCGCACCAGATCGCCCAGGCAGCGCACCAGCCAGGCGGCGGTCGATCCGGTGCCCAGGCCCACCCGCATGCCGTCCTCGACCATCTCCGCCGCCCGCCTGGCCGCGACGAATTTCGCCTTGTCGATGGGGGACAGCTCTCCGGTCATCACAGGTCTCCAAGAATGGCTTGCCGGGCAGTTATAGGCGGTTAGCCGCTCACGCGCGAGGGGCATTTGCCCCCCCCGTCGCCGCCCGGCTGGAAATCCCGGCATTCCGCCCTAGTCCTCTAAACCTGACGGAGGGACATGATGCTGCAATTCGACCAGGAGACCACCCGCGTGCTGGAGGACGCCTATCAGGGCGCCGACATCTCCCGGCGGCGGCGGGCCAATTTCGATGCGCTGCAGCCGCAGCCCGGCGACCGCATTCTGGATCTCGGCTGCGGCAACGGGCTGCTGACCCTGGAGCTGGCCCGCACCGTCGGCCCTGCCGGCCATGTGACCGGTCTGGACGCCAGCCCCGACATGCTGGCCGCTGCCCGCCAGCGGCTGCAGGGGCGCGCAAACACCACCCTGACCGAAAGCGATGCCGCCCGCCTGCCGTTCGAGCCGGAAAGTTTCGACAAGGCGGTGTCGGTGCAGGTGTTCGAATACATCACCAGCCGCCGCCCGGTGCTGCGGGCTCTGCACCAGGTGCTGAAACCGGGCGGCCGCCTGGTGATCGGCGACATCCACTGGGACACGCTGGCCTGGCACAGCGACAACGCCGCGCGGATGCAGCGGTTCCTGGAGATCTGGGACGCCCATATGGCCGAACGCGCCATGCCCGCCCGGCTGCCGGAGGAACTGCGCGATTGCGGCTTCGCGCGCGAGGCGCTGCATCCGCTGACCATCTGCGACACCAGCCTGCGCCCGGACGGGCTGGCGATGATGATGATCCGGCTGATCCGCGCCTATGCGGTGGAGATCGGCGCCACCGACGCAGACGACGCCGCCGCCTGGGCACAGGAGCAGGAGGAACTGGCGCAGGAGGGCCGCTTCTTCTTCTCCCTCACCCATTTCGTCTGCACCGCCCGCAAGACCCGGCTCCCCTAGGCCCAGCTGCTGCAATACCTGCTCACTGCCACTGCACAACGCGCAGCCGTTCGTGTCGGCTCATGCAAAAATTGCACCGGCTAACGGCTGCCCGGTGTTTACAAATAAACATATTCATCTTATTGATTTTAACATGCTCAAAAGACACCCTCTCACCCGCCGCAGCTTCCTCCTTCACGGCACCTGCCTGGCGGCGCTTGGCGCTCAATCCAAGCCCTTGCGCGCGGATTTGCAGCTCGGCTCATCGGCGCGGATCTCAACGCTTTCGGACGGGTACTTGTCATTGCCGCCTGAAATGGTGTTCGGGGCGATGCCGCAAGAAGAACTTGAAGAGCTGATGAAACACCATCAGGCCGACATCACCAAGTACGAGCCGGATTGCAACGTGGTGCTGTACCGTGACGGGAATAATACAGTGCTGTTCGACGCCGGCGCCGGCCCGGACTTCATGGCAACTTCCGGCAAGCTTCCGGAGGCTCTCGCCGCGATTGACCTGTCCCCCGCTGAAGTCACACATGTTGTCTTCACGCATGCTCACCCGGATCACATCTGGGGGGTTCTGGATGACTTTGACGAACCGTACTTTCCCAACGCAGCTCATCTCTTTGGCCGCGAGGAGTGGGACTATTGGTGGAACCCGGAAACAGTGGACTCAATAGGGGCTGAGCGCGCGTCGTTTGCAGTCGGGGCAAAGCGGCGCATGGAAGCGATCGAAGACCTGGTTGATTTTTTTGATGACGGGCAAGAAGTCCTTTCCGGTATCGCCGCACGCGCAACTTACGGTCACACGCCGGGCCATATGGCCTTTGAAGTCCGCAATGGCGGCGACGCGGTGATGGTGGTCGGAGATGCGCTCGGAAACCCGCATGCCGCGTTCGAGCGCCCCAGCTGGCCCAGCGGCACCGATCAGGATCCTGAGACCGCGGCGGCGGCCAGAACAACGCTGCTCGACCAGATTTCAGCAGAGCAGATGAGGCTTGTTGGTTTTCATCTGCCGGGCGGCGGGTTCGGCCGCGTGGAAAGGGCCGGCCAAGCATACCGGTTTATAGGAGAGCTGTCATGATACGGAAGATTCTGATTGCTGGCACGCTGGCCTTTCCGGCTTGGGCCAGCGAGGATATCGCAGACCAGTATCCGCAAAGCGTGCTGTATTCGAAGCCGGTGGAGTACATTCCCGGCGTGTTCACTGCCATAGGCGCAACCGCACCGCCCACATATGAAAACTCAGGCCACAACAACAACCTGAGCTTCATTGTGACCGGAGACGGTGTCGTGGTCGTGAACGGGGGCGCTGCCTATGTGCTTGCAAAGGCGCTTCACCAGGAGATTCAGGCCGTCACCGATCAGCCGGTCAAGCTTGTCTTCAATGAAAACGGTCAGGGGCATGCGATGCTCGGCAATGCCTATTGGTCTGAGATCGGCGTGCCCATCATTGCCCATACCGATGCCGCGGCGGAGTTCGAGGAATACGGCGCGCAGATCCTCGAGCAGATGAAGAAATACAATAAAGACAAGGCGGAAGGCACCTACCTGGCGGGCCCGACGGAGACCTTCGACGATGAATACGCGGTCGAAATGGGCGAATTCCGCATCGAGGCAAAATACCTTGGACCGGCACACAGCCCCGGGGATATCTCGATTTGGCTGCCCGGCCAAAGCCTGGTCATTGCCGGCGACATGGCCTTTCACGAACGCATGCTTCCGGTCTTTGAGAACACCTACACCGCGGATTGGCTTGAAACCTGGGACAATGCGTTTGAACCTCTGGACGCGACCTATGTCATCCCAGGCCACGGGCATCCGACGAATATGGATCAGGTCCGCAGGTATACACGCGGCTACCTGATATACCTGCGCAGCAGAATTCAGGAGCACATGGACGCCGGCGGGGATTTGGCAGACGCCTACTACGTTGACCAGTCGCCGTACGCCCACCTGGATACTTTCGAGAAGCTGGCAGCCAGGAATGCCGGCCGTGTCTACGAGCAAATGGAATTTGAGTAGCTCAGGGTCGCTGCAGAGCGGGCAACCGCTTTATCAGCCGGTGCGTGGCAATCGCCCCGATCCACATCGAGAAAGCCGCAATCCATGCGGTCAGGGACAAGGCCGATCCTCCCGACAATCCGGCACCGACGGCGCAGCCCCCGGCAAGCATTGCTCCGAAGCCCATCAGGACCGCCCCGACGAGATACCGTTCCATCGGGGTGTCCGCGCCGAACCTTTCAATTCCCCAGTCCCCCGACAAAAAGGCTGATGCAGCCGCGCCGGCTGCGACCCCGGGAACGAGGCCGATACCAAAGGACAATTCCACGTTCCGCTCTGCGACCAATGCCATCAGGGTATCTGTGGCGGGGCCGGTAAATGTGACGGACAGCACCGGCACGATTTCAAACGACGATTGGGCAATCGCAGAGGTCATCAGCCAGCCAAACGCTACCGCCCCCCCGACCCCTGCAGCTGACAGAATGCCGGTTACGGTGACGTTTTGCCGGTAGGCAAATGCAATTGCCAGAAGCAATCCTGCCATTGCCGAAATGGCGTAAACAGCCGTTGGAAAGCCAGCGATCACGGACAGGTCCCGCGCCTCGCCGCCGGGGACCACCCAAATACCAGCGAGCTTCTCCCGTGCCGGGCTGAGCACCCCCGTAAAGGCCGCCTGCGCGACCAGTGTCAGGACCAGCCCCGTGACCAAGGCCCGCAAGTTGCCGCAAGAGGCCAGAACCAGCAGGCGCGATGCGCAACCGCGCGCCAGAACCATTCCGGTGCCGAACATCACGCCGCCGATCAAGGCTCCGCTGATGCTTCCCGTTGAAGCAATCGCACGCGTGCCGGACAGTTCCAGCCAATCCAGGGCCACAGATGCCTGAACAAGAGACAGTGCCGAAAGGAACGCAATCAGCCAAACCGCCAAGCGGGGCCCGGCCCCGCCCTCAGCAACTTCCACCGTGGCTGCACGCAGGCAGAATTGGGATTTCTGGGCCGCAACCCCGAACACGATGCCAACGGCCAGCCCGGCAAAAGCCAAAGCACCGGCATCTCCCAGCAGATTGATGAGCATCTCCATGGGCAGAAACTGCCATCCCGTTACGCGGCTGTGCTTGTCATTTGTCAAACTCCGGCTGCACGGCCGATGGCCAGCACGCCGGCAGGGCGCCCGTTCAAAAGAAATCCAGCCGCTCCGCGTATTCAGCCGGCTGGCCGCGCCTCCCTTCAGTTGCCAACGGCCTCTTCGACGATTTCCGACAGCAGCGCTTCGACTTTTTCCAGCGGCCCGTCCGGATAGCTCCGGTAGCCGACCTGAACACCGCTTTCATCCTCGGCGACAAAAACCCCGTAAGGGCAGTAACCGATGTTCATCGGATCCGCTTCCATCACTTCGCGCGAGATTTTTGCAGAACAGAAGATAAAGATATCCGCAGCCGAGAAGATCAGTTTGTCGCTGCCGACATCAGCACCTGTCCGGTTCAGCATCTCGCCAACGTGGCTCACGTAGTCAATGACCAGCCCCTGGCCGACAATTGCCGATTCAACTGCAAACGTGGCGTCATCAAAGCTGCCGTCAAAGGGGACCGTGACAATCTCTCCGGCAAAGGCCTGGCTAGCCAAAACGCCGGAGATTGCAGCGGCCGCAACATTGTACTTCATGATCGTATTCCTCCTCCAGACCCGCGGTCCGCGCATAGAGCGGCAGGGCCATGGCACCGGCCGCTCTCTGTTTCCCTACCCGAACATGTCCGAGGTGATGCCCGCGTACCACCCAAGCGATTCTTCGTAAGTCGCTTTCCTGAGATCAGCGCCTTCGCCTGTCTGGCTGATGAAACCATCCACCTTGGCGATCTTCTCGGGAGTGGCCTCATAGGTCGCGCCAACCTTAACGCCATCTTCAGTGCCGATGAGCGACCAGCAAGTGTTCGAGAACTTGGCCGGAAATACCTTTGACCCGGTCAGTGCGCCGCGAACGGCATTTGCGCAAACCTTCGCCTGGCTGTTGGCTGAGAACCCGGACTTCGGCATATCGCCCTGCTGGCTCGCATCGCCAAGGACATAGATGTCCGGGTTTGCCTTCGACGACATGTCGGCAGCGTTCACGGGGGCCCAGTTGCCATCCGTCACCCCGGCCATTTCCGCAATCCGGCCTGCTTTCATCGCCGGGATCACGTTGCAGACATCAACCTTGGTTTCTTCTCCGTCGATCGTCACCGTCATGGCATCCGGGTTCACCGAAACGTTGCCGCCGCCGAACTCCTCGCCGATCCAGTCAACCATTCCTTCATAGTGGTTCGCCCAGCCCTCCTGGAACAAAGCCATCTTGGAAAACTTCGGCTTGGGATCTGCGACAATGATCTTCGCGGTCGGGTTGCGGGCCTTCAGAACATGCGCCACCATCGAAACCCGCTCATAAGGCCCCGGCGGGCAGCGGTACGGGTTCGGCGGCGCCACCATTGCGAAGGTCCCTCCTTCAGGCATCGCCATGATCTGCGCCTTCAGAAGCTCGGTCTGTGAACCTGCCTTATAGGCATGCGGCATCTTGTTCTGCGCAGAGACGTCCCAGCCCTCGACCGCGCCATCAACAAAGTCGATGCCGGGGCTCAGGATCAGCTTGTCGTAAGGCAGGGATCCGCCCCCCGCCAAGGACACGGTCCTGGCATCCGGATCGACACCCGTGGCCCAATCGTGGACGACGTTGATACCATAGCTGGCCGCCAGCGTTCCGTAGCTGTGCGCGATGTCGGAAAGCTCCCGGAATCCGCCCAGGTACAGGTTCGAGAAAAAGCAGGTGTAATAGGTCCGCGACGGTTCAATCAGCGTGACATCGACTTCGCCTTTGCTGTCCTTGGCGATATAGCGGGCAACGGTGGCACCGCCTGCACCGCCGCCGACAACCACGACCCTCGGCCTGCCCTGCGCCAGGACCATCGGCGCCGACAGTCCGGCAGCCGCTGCACCGGTGGTTCCAAGAAATATGCGTCTGTTAAGTGTCATCGCCTTTCCTCCCCTTGGGCACTGTTACTCCGGGTTATTGAAATACGCGGCCAGGGCCGCGATTTCTTCGTTGCTCAGGCGCCCGGCAATCATCTGCATGACAGGATGGGGGCGCAGCTTTTCCTTGTAGGCATGCATGGCAATGACAAAGTCGTCATCCGGCCAGAAAACGATAGACGGGATGCCCTCGTCGCCGCCTTCGATCTGATGGCAGGTTGTGCATTCGCTGCTGAGATACGCTCCGTATTCCGGGTCCCCCTGAATAGCCAGAATCCCGGGATCCACAGAGTGATCCGTTCCCTTGGCCGTCGGGTCGGCTTCCGGGATGTCCCGCGGATTGTCAGAGAACTTGCGCAGGTAAGCGAGCAGGTTTGCCCGGTCTTGCGGGTCTTTCAGCCCCGGAAAGCTCATTCGGGTTCCCGACGCGAAAGCGCGCGGGTTTTCGACGTAAGCCGACAACGTGTCCGCATGCCATTCCAGGCCGGAGTTTCCCGCGCGCTCAAGGCTTTTGGAATATTTGAACCCTTCCAGCCCCGCGGCCTTGCGTCCGAAGACCCCGTTCAGATGCGGGCCGATCCTGCTTTCAGCGCCTGTGCCAATCTGGTGGCAGCCCTTGCACTTCTCGAACACCAGCTTTCCGGCTTCTGCATCGCCAAGTTCTTCAGCAGCACCGGCTGCCGGGGAAAGCCCCCCGGCAGCTGCTGCAAACACCAGTGCGCCCGGCCACCGCACGATCAGCTGCCGAACGACTTGAGGTAAACGATCACCGCGTCGATTTCGTCCTGTTTCCTGAGGCCGGCAAAGGACATCCGCGTGCCCTTCATATAAGCTTTCGGCTTTGCAAGGAACGCGGCCAGCTCATCGTCGGTCCAGACTAGCCCCTCTTCAGCGGCCGCTTTCATCGCTTTGGAATACTTGAAACCTTCGACGGCCGCCGCATTGGCACCGGCAATTCCATTCAAGGCCGGGCCGGTACGGTGCCTGGCGCCTTCACCGACCTGATGACAGGACTTGCATTTCTTGAAGACTTTTTCGCCGCTTTCGATCATCGCGGCATCAAGTGCTGCAGTTTCCGCAACCGCCGCGGAACCTTCCGCTGCCGCTTCGGCGTCTGCAGATGCTTCCTGCACAGACGCCTGCGTTTCTGCCGTCCCGGTCTCCTCGGGCGTCACGTCCAGAACCGCCGCCCGCATGGTGATTTCAACACTTTCCTTGCACGCCGCCATGCACGGCTCACCGGTCCAGAAATGCGCCTCGGCAGTTTCCCGGTCATCCACGATGAACCCCTCTGCATTCGGCATGTCCACTTCGAGAAAATTCTCGTGCGTCAGCGTGAATTCGTCATCGACGATGTCATTTGAATACAGGATGTATGCTACGATCGCATAGACGTCATCCGGTTCCAGCGACTGCGCGTTTCCGAACGGCATCGACCGGTTCACATAGTCCCAGACCGTGGACAGATGAGGCCAGTAGGACCCGACCGTCTTTAGCGGATCCTTGTCGGCAAGCGTCCCTTCTCCGCCAGCCAGTTTAGGCCAGTTGCCGACGCCTTCGGCAAAATCCCCATGGCAGATAGCGCAATGTTCGGCAAATACCTCTTCTCCGGCGAACACATCGCCGGATCCTTCGGGCAGCCCGGTTCCATCCGGAGCAACATCCAAATCCCACGCAGCGATCTCTTCCGGCAGCGCCGGGCGCCCCAGGCCGAAGTTCCCGGCATATGCCGGAACAGCCAGGGTCAAGCCCAGGACAGAGGCAGCGAACAGCTTATGATACTTCGACATTTTCCGCCTCTCCGTTCTCCTTGATCCACCAGGTCTGGATGCAATTGTTGTGATAGATCGAGTTCTCTCCGCGCGCCTCCCGCAATTGCGCCTTGCTGGGCTGGACGTATCCCGTCGAATCCTTTGCGCGGGCCTGCAGAAGCATCTCCGAGCCGTCCCAATTGTAATCCAGGTAGAACCGGGTCAGCGCCTTGTCTGCGCCGGGTGCTGCCAGGCGCGCGGGCGTCCAGTTCTTGCCGCCATCGACCGATACGTCGACGCCGGAAATCGACCCCCGGCCGGACCAGGCCAGCCCGGTGATGACCAGCGGCCCCGGGCCGTGCGTTACCGGCGCCTGCGGGCTGGGCGAGGTGATAACCGATTTGGCGTCCATCACCCATGTCCACTTGCGCGATGTGCCGTCCTCCAGCGTATCAGTATACTTGGACGTTTCTTCGCGGCTTTCAATGGCCATTCCGGTCACTTCGACCCGGCGCAGCCACTTGACCCACATATTGCCTTCCCAGCCGGGCACAACCAGCCGGACAGGATACCCGTGCTCTTTGCGCAGCGCCTCTCCATTGGCTTTGAAGGCAACCAGCACATCATCCAGCGCCTTTTCCAACGGGATCGAGCGCCCGTTTGAAGACGCGTCAGCGCCCTCGACATAGACCCACTTGCCTTCAGGTTTGACGCCGGCTTCTTCCAGCAAAGTGCGCAGCGGCACGCCGGAATACTCCATGTTGTGGATCATGCCATGCGTGAACTGCGCGCCGTTCAGCTGCGCGCCCGCCCACTCCATGCCGGTGTTCGCTGCGCATTCGCAGAAATGGATGCGGTTCTCGCGCGGGAAGCGTTCAAGGTCTTCGTAGGTGAAGATCAGCGGCGTATCGACCAGACCGTTGATCATCAGGCGGTAGTCCGCCTTGCTCAGCTCGATAGCACCGGAATGGTGCCGCTCAAAAGCACAGCCCTGCGGGGTAATCGTTCCGTCCAGCGCATGGATCGGCGTGAAGTTGATCGAGCTGATCGTGTCCGCTGTCAGCCATTCGACGTTGCGCCGCACGACATCCTTTTCAAACTGGATCGGCAAACCGTACGGCGTGGCGTCCACGCCCTCTCCGGTTGCCCGCGCCCACTCCTGCACCTCGGTTATCAGCGGGTCCGGGCCAGCGGCGCGGGCCGCCCCGGCGCCCACCGCCCCCACCCCAACGGCGGCCGCACCGCTCAGGAACTGGCGGCGCGAAGGCGCCTTTCCTCGGGAGTTGTCACTCATTTTGTTTGCCTCCGTTACGCGAGCAGCAAATCTTGTTCTGGTTTTGCACGGCCGGATGCGGCCGCCGCATCAGGCGCCGATCACCTCAACCGACGTATTCGGCCCGACGGTCACGGTGCCCTGATTGCGGATGTGGTTTTCAACGACATCCCAGACCGGCGGGCCTTCGGTGCCCTCATTGACGCTGGCCCAGCCGGCCACGACGTAGTTCTTTGCCGGGTCAATCGCCTCACCGGTCTTCAGCAGGGTCATTTCGCTGATCCGCTGCCCCTGCGGCTTGGTCACGTCGATGCGGTAGCCGAGCCCGCCGACACGAACCATGTCGCCGCCCTGCTGGTAGTAGGGATCGGGGTTGAACAGGTTATCGCCGACGTCTTCCAGGATGACGTGGATGAATTCCCCTGTCATTTCCGTGCGGTAGGCATTCGGATATGTCATCGAGGTGACGTTCCACACATCCTCGCGCGTGATGTCCTGCCCCGGCAGGATCGAAGGCCCCCAGCGCACGCCCGGCGACATCGCAATGTCGGCTTCCCGCTCGCTCAGCAGCGCGTCGCAGATCAGGTCGTCCCAGGTGCCGTTGAAATTGCCGCGGCGGTAGAGCAGCGTGTCCGTCTTTCCGATCACTTCGCTCAGCGCTGCCTCATAAGGCGCACGCTGTTCGTCAATCAGCGCCGTGATCGCCGGATCAGGTGCAATCACGTCCGAGAAAACCGGGATCAGCTTGTGCTTCAAGCCCATCATCCGGCCATCCCGCACATCCAGATCCACACGGCTGACGAACTTGCCGTTCGAGCCGGATGCGATGATGTGCGTTTTGCCGACCAGCACCGGCTCAGGCAGCGCGTCATGGGTATGGCCGCTGAGGATCACGTCAATCCCCTGCACCCGCCCGGCCATCTTCTTGTCGACATCGAAGCCATTGTGGCTCAGCACGGCAACCACGTCGGCCCCGGCGTCGCGGACTTCGTCCACCATGGCCTGCATGTTCTCGTCACGGATCCCAAAGGAGTATTCGGGGAACATCCAGCCCGGGTTGGCAATCGGCATGTAAGGGAAAGCCTGGCCGATCACGGCAATCTTGGCGCCGCCGCGCTCAAAGAACCTGTAAGGCTTGAACAGCTCCGCGGGTTCGTCCCACTCGGCATCGAAAATGTTCTGCCCCAAAGCCGCAAACGGCAGACCTTCGACGATCTCGTTGACCCGGCCGCTGCCCAGGGTGAACTCCCAGTGGAATGTCATCGCATTGGGTTTCAGCGCGTTCATCACATTGACCATGTCCTGGCCCGCCGTGTGATAGCAGGTGTATGACCCGTGCCAGGTGTCGCCGCCGTCCAGCAGCAGCGCATCGGGGCGGTCCGCGCGGATGGCATTGATGACGGTCGCAACCCGGTCCATGCCCCCCACCCGGCCATAAGCCCGCGCCAGAGAGGAGAAATCGTCGTGGGTCAGCGCATAGGCGGACGGGCTTCCGTCCTCGATCCCATAGGCCCGGCGGAACGCCGCGCCCGTCACATGCGGCATCTGCCCGTGCGCCTCGCCGATCCCAAGATTGACCTCAGGTTCGCGGAAATAGACCGGCTTCAGCTGCGCGTGAATATCGGTGACATGGATCAGGCTTATGTTGCCGAAGGTCTCAAACTCCAGCAGCTGATCCTGGGTCAGGCTTTGCTGTGCCGCCAGCCGGGCCCAGTTTCCGAACCCCGCCGACCCGTACAGCGCCGAAGCCGCCATGGAAACCTGCAGAAAGTCACGTCGCGAAATCATTTTCCGGCTTTCCCGTTTCTTCACATCTAAATGTGTGAATGCAATTGCTGTGAATTACCCGCGCCAGGCATCCCGGCGCGGGTGCAGAGTTACTGGCGAACCGCGGGCGTCTCGACCGACAGCCCGTTGCCCCGCGATGCCACATACAGCTCCAGCGCCCGGAACTCGTCCGACCCCTCGGCAAAGGTTTCGGCGCGGGTGTCGCGGATACAGCCGCGGAACCGGTTGTGGCGCGAAATCAGCTTGGCCTGTTTCAGCCGGTAGGTGGGGAAACCATTGACCATACCCTGGCTCAGATGATCGGCCCGGATCATGTTGCCCCAGTTTTCTTCATGGCAGTTGGCGCAGCTCAGCTCCAATTGGCCGTAGCGGGTATAGTACATCTCCTTGCCCTGCTCCCAGTACGGGGCGGCATCGCCGTCAATCGCGACATTCACAGGCATTCCGCGCGATTGCAGGCCAATCAGCGCAACCACCCCCTGCATCTCAGCCCCGGACCATTTCCAGGCGTCCGCTTCCATGCGGCCGGTCCGGCACTTGTTGATCAGGTCCTCCATCACAACCAGCTTCCCGCTTTCGGCATCCACCTTGGGCATGGAGGCCTGCAGCCCCTTGAAGCTTTCCACATCTTCGTGGCAGGAGGCACAGCTCTTGCCAGCCGCGCCATCGGCGGTTTCGAACAGGTCGGCCGCCTGATCGACGAATACCATGGCAGGATTGTCAAAATCGTCGGTCTGCAACGCCTGGGTTTCGTCAGTGCGGAAATGCCAGCCGGAATAGATCGTGTCCAGGTTTTCGGCATGCGCCGGCGCGCCGGTCACCGAGATCATGTTCAGATCTTCATTGATCACCAGGTTGTCTTCGTCCGGCCCAGCTATCGCTGCAACAGGATAGGCCAGAAGTGCCGCGATCACCGTAAGTGCCTTGTTGTTCATTGCTTTCCTCCCTTGGTGAACCAGCGCCAGCGGTCACAGGCGGGCGCTGATCTGCCTTAGTGGCCGGACCATCAGGCGATCTCGATAGATTTCTTGGTGTCGTAGACGGACCCGTCGTCGTCATACCAGGTGAACACGAACTCCCCGGCTTCGGGCACGGTCGCCTCAAACTGGAAATAGGGGTTCGTTGAAATCGCAGGTTCCAGCGTCACGTCGACAACCAGCTCGCCGTTGAACTCGCAGGTGAAGCGGTTGATGATCGAACGCGGAATGACGTTGCCTTCCTTGTCCTTGCGCTGACCGCTTTCCATCTTGTGGCTGATCAGGGTCTTGATGGTGACCGCTTCACCAGCAGCGGCTGATTTCGGAACCTTGACGCGGGGTTTAACTCCGGATGCCATTGGGTGATCTCCTGTGTTTCAGGGGGCGGGGCAATCAGCCGCCGCAGCCGCCAATTGTCACTTTTACGGTCGCCGCGGCCCTGGCAAAGCTGCCGTCAGCCATCCTGGCCACCGCGATGACATCCTGCGTTCCAGCAAGACGAATGCGCGTGGAGGCGGCCTGAACAGCTGCCAGCGGGCCGAAGTTGAAGGTTGCCACACCCGGCTCCGGGTTGCCGGCGGCCACGATCAGGATCGCAGCGGCCCCCGGGGCGCTCACCTCGATCGGCACCGTGTTGCCGTTTTCCGCGATTTCCGGCGCTGTCAATGCCACCCCGCCTTCGGCCATTTCCGCTCCGCCCGTGAAAGCGGCAATCGCGTCTTCCGCAGCCGCGTTGGCGCGGAACGGTGCCAAGACAAGAACCGCGGCGCCCAGGCCCAGGCCCAGCGTCTCGCGACGAGAAAGTTCCATTTTCAATCTCCTTTGCATCCTTCGGATCCCGGGCTTGAGGGCGCGGTCACTGTTCTTTCAGGGTCGCAAGAAATGCGACGACATCTTCGATTTCCTGCGCAGTCAGAATCGAAGTCAGCTGCGCGGAAGGAGCTTTGCCGGTATATGCGTCGCCAGGACGGATATAGCCCTCATCCTTGTAGAAAGCCGGCATCACCGTTCCCTCAAACGTCATCTTCGCGTTCGCCACCAAGCCGCGAAGCTCGGCTTCGGTCCACCGGTCACCGGCACCATCCAGCATCGGTCCGACTTCCCCATGAAAAGGGATATCCGCCAAGGCTGTGACCTCGTGGCAGGCGACACAGTTGCCTTTCGATTTTTCGCCCACGATGACCGCGCCGTTGGCCGCATCACCGGCGACGCCGGTAAGGGACTCCTCAACTGCACCGTACTCGTCATATTGGACTTCTTTCGGACCTGTCTCCGCCGCGATGGCAGCAGCGCCTGTCGTTAAACACGCCAGAGTAATGAGTTTCAGCTTCATGATCCCTCCCATTTGCTGCCACGCCGACAGCGCCTTGCGGCCCAAAGTCTTCGTGTACCGTAGTCGACGAACAGGGCTTATCGCAACATTAAATTCATTTACTTGAATTTTTTTATTTGTACCCTGCAAGGTCAGTCCTGAGCAACATTGCTGCGCTCGCGGATGCGCCTTGCATGGTAGCGCTGAAAATCCTCCCCGTTCTCAATCTCATAGCGCCTCTCGTTGACCCAGGTGAAAAGATCCAAGGTGGTTGCCTTGGAAAACGCGCTCGGCATGACGGCGACCGCGGCTTCGATCGCCGTGGCATCCTCGGGCACCTCTCCGGGCAGGAAAACGAGCGTTGGCGTGAACAAGATGCCCCACTTGCGCATCAGCGACCTTTGCTCGCTCTCGTCTCCGTCAAAATCGACCGCCGTTGCGCTTCCGTGCAGATCCAGCTGCACGACAAAAAAGTTCTCTTCGATGTAAGCGGCCAAATCGGGCTGCAGGAAAACTTCCTCATGCATCTTCTTGCAGTAGATGCAGCCCTGCTGTTCGATGAACAGCACCAGCCGCTTGCCGTCCTTGGAAGCCTCCTCAAGATCCTCGCGGAGGTCCTTGAATGTGTCGCGCATCCATGGCGCTTTGTGGAGACCGTCATCACCCAGCTCTGCGGCAGCAACAGCCCCGGCGGCAAGGCACGCTATCATGAAGGCAAGAATTCGTTTCATGGCTTCCTCCCGAACTAGCCGATTGCTGCCAGCCACGGCATGCGGTCCAGCATCCATTGCGCGATCATGTTCACGGAGCCGGTTGCAATCAGCAGGCCAAAGGTGATCAGCAGCCCCCCCATCGCCTTCTCGATCAGCCCCAGGTGCTTTCTGAAACGCGCCATCCACTGCATGAACGGGCGCACCAGAAGCGCCGCCAGAACAAACGGCGCGGTCATGCCAGCGCCATAGACGAACAGCAGCCCGGCCCCCCGCCAAGCCGTTTCCGTGCCTGCGGCGGTGAACAGGATCGCGGCCAGAACCGGGCCGACACACGGCGTCCAGCCAAAGGCGAAAGCCAGACCAAGAACATAGGCACCGGCAAAACTGACGTCTGAGGTTGCTCCGACGTCCGCGCGGAACTGGCGATAGAGAAATCCGACTCGAATGACGCCCAGGAAATGCAGCCCCATCGCAATGATGATTACCGCCGCGACCCATCGCAAAATGTCAAAATATTCCCGGACCAACTGCCCGAAAATCGAGGCCGTTGCGCCAAGCGCCACAAAGACCGTTATGATCCCCGCTGCAAACGCCGCTGCCGACAGGGTTGCCCTGCGGCGCACAGCCCCTGGAACATCAGGGCCGGCCGACATCCACTCGATGCCGGCACCAGCCAGATAGCTGAGATAGAAGGGAACGATCGGCAATATGCAGGGAGACAGGAACGACAACAGGCCTGCGACCAAAGCCCCTGCGAAAGTAATATCGAGCATGGCCAACACCGTCCTGGAATGATATCATTCACATATTCAAATTAACCAAGATGTAATGCCGCCGTCAATCGGAGCTTGCAATGCGACGCTTCCTCTTCCTTCTGCTGGCTGTTGTGCTGGTTTTTCCGCCCGTGATTTCACGGGCTGAGATGACATTGCTGATGGCGGAAGAGGACGGCTGCATGTGGTGCGCGCGCTGGGATGAGGAAATATCGGAGACTTACCCCAAAACGCCCGAAGGCAAGATTGCCCCCCTGCGGCGTGTCGACATCCGCCACTCCGCCCCAGCGGATATTGCACTGGAAAGGCCCCTCCTTTTCTCGCCGACTTTTGTCCTACTGGAAAATGGTCAGGAGGTCGGCCGCATCGAAGGCTATCCGGGTGAGGATTTTTTCTGGGGCCTGCTCGGTGCTCTGCTGCTTGACAGAGGAATATCGATTGAGACCTCTGGCTAATGCGCAGCAAATCACATAAATTGATTTGAATACGTGAAGCCAAGTAAGCGAGGCGATCTTGTTGGACAAACCTTCGAAACTTCCAGTGTTCTCCAAGGACATGTGCGCCGAGGACTTGGACAGGATGATGGAAAATGCGCAGACAGCATCGAACTTCCTCAAGGCGATCAGCCACGAGGGGCGCCTGATGATCCTGTGCTATTTGTCGTCGGGGGAAAAATCCGTCACCCAGATGGAGGAAATGCTCTCCGCCCGGCAGGCCGCAGTATCCCAGCAATTGTCACGCTTGCGCTTTGAGGGCCTCGTCAAAACGCGGCGCGAAGGAAAGACGATCTACTACAGTCTCGCTGATGACCGGTCGACACAGATCCTTGAGGTCATCTACGATCTTTTTTGCCGCGGAAAGTAAGGGCCTTTTGGAAACACAGCCAGCTTTGGGAGGAGACTGGCCATGTTCGAAATCTTGGGAGATGCCAATTCCGTGGCCCTGATTGGGCTTTTTGGCGGGGTCGTCCTGGGCCTGGCTGCCCGGATTGGCCGGTTTTGCACTCTGGGAGCGATCGAAGACTGCCTCTATGGCAATGACGACCGGCGGCTGCGGATGTGGGCCGTTGCGATTGGCGTCGCGATCATCGGCTCGCATGCAGCCATGGCCCTTGGGTGGCTCGACCCGTCAGGGACCCGTTACCTGGCGCAAACATGGAACCCGGCCGGTTCGGTCGCCGGAGGCCTGATGTTCGGCTATGGCATGGCCATCAGCGGAAACTGCGGCTACGGAGCGCTGGCGCGGCTTGGCGGCGGTGATTTGCGGTCGTTTGTCATCGTTTTGATTATGGGTCTTTCTGCCTATGTCGTGATGTCGGGCCCCCTCGCATATCTGCGGATCTGGATTTTCCCGGTGGAAATGGATCTCAGCGAAACTCAGAGCATCAGCTTTCTTGTCGAACGGCTGACTTCTGTTCCAGCGGAAATAGCCGGCTCGCTGACCGGCGCTGCCCTGACAGTTTTCGCAATGGCAAACCGCCGGTTTCTCCGCAGCCCGTCCCATGTGATCTGGGGAAGTGCAGTGGGATTGGCAATCGTGTCCGGTTGGGTCGGAACCTATTGGGTCGTCACGCATGGATTCGACGGCGAAACGGTGCAGACCCACACCTTCGCCGCACCTTTGGGAGACACGATACTCTACCTCATGACTGCATCGGGAACCTCGCTTTCATTTGCAGTCGGGTCTGTCTCCGGCGTGCTCATCGGTGCCTTCCTGGGCTCTTGGTCCAAAGGCCACTTCCGCTGGGAAGCCTGCGAGGACCCGCGCGAGCTCAAGCGGCAGATGCTAGGGGCCGCAATAATGGGGCCTGGAGCCATAATCGCAGTTGGATGCAGCGTCGGACAGGGCATTTCCGCCTTCTCCCTTCTGGCCTACAGCGCCCCTGTCACTTTCGCAGCGGTATTTGCCGGGGCAGCGCTCGGGCTTAGGCAGCTCGTCACAGGTTTGCCGTTTGCTGCGGGACGTTGAATTCCGAATTTGATGCTGCAGTGTTTTCGCCGGGCCTTGGGCGTTTCCGGATTGCGGGACTTCCGGCCCCGAAGGGCACCTGCGGGGCCAGAAGGTTGTGTTATGCGTGCAATTCCTGCGCGATATGCGTGCCGTCCTTTGCATACTCCCCAGCCGGAGCCTTCACGGCCGAGGGGTCCATGGCCAGGGACTTGCACAACCCCCACGTCATTGCGATCAGGACAAAGGATATCGGGAACGCCGCGGCAATAGACGCGGTTTGCAAAGCGCTCAGCCCGCCGGCCAGCAGCAGCACCGCGGCAACCAGGCCCTGCCCCATGCCCCAGATAATGCGGAATTTCTTCGGCGGGTGATCATCCCCCATCGACAGAATGGTGGTGATGACCAAGGTTCCGGAGTCTGAAGAGGTGATAAACCAGGAGGCCAGCAGGAAGGTTGCCAGTGCCGATAGCGGCCATCCGATCCAGGCCATGTCACCAATCTGGGAATTGGCGGTGAGATTGGCAATGGTTCCATACAGGGCATCCGGCAAGTCCCAAGCGCGCACAGTGTCGATGATGCCTGCACCGCCCGCTGCAGCGGGTCCGCCAACAGCGTTCAGTTCTTGCCAGATTGCGTTGCCGCCGAACATGCACAGCCAGAGGAAGGTAATTGTGGTGGGCACGAACATCACGCCGACCATGAATTGCCGGATGGTACGGCCGCGGCTGATGCGCGCGATGAACATGCCGACGAACGGTGCCCAGCTGAGCCACCAGCCCCAGTAGAAGATGGTCCAGCCCCCCTGCCATGCGGAGTTTCCTGCCTCATTGGCTGTCCAGAACCCCATCGGAATGACGTTCCACAGATAGTCGCCAATTGAAGTGACAAAGAAGCTCATGAGCCACTCGAAGGGGCCGAAAATCATGAAGCAGGCCAGCAGAATGATCGACAGCCAGATATTCCACTCGGAAATGATGCGGATCCCCTTGCCGACCCCGGAGACGGCAGAGGCGGTCGCAACAACAGAGATCACACCGATCAGGACCAGCTGCGTCGGCAGGCCGGAGTCCACCCCGAAGAGCACCTTCAGCCCCGTCGCCATCTGATTGACGCCCAGGCCCAGCGATGTCGCGACGCCGAACACGGTGCCGAATACCGCCAGAAGGTCGACGGCGTGGCCGGCAGGGCCATAAATCTTGTCGCCGATGAGGGGGTGCAGGGCAGAGCGGAGCGTCAGCGGAAGCTTCTTGCGGAACCCGAAGTAGGCGAGGCACAGGCCGACGATCACGTAAACCGCCCAGCCATGAAAGCCCCAGTGGAAATAGGTGACACGCATCGCCGCAACTGCGCGCTGCATGTCCATCTCCATGTGGCCTTGAAGGTCCGCATGGGGGTTGTTCGGGTAACCGAATGCACCGGAGTTGTCGAAGTAGAAGACCGGTTCCGCCACGCCGAAAAAGAGGATGCCGATGCCGACACCGGCCGAGAACAGCATCGCGAACCAGGAGAAGTTGCTGAATTCCGGGGTGCTGTCGTCGTCGCCCAATTTGATGCTTCCCCACTTGGAGAACATCAGGAAGAAGCAGACGAACATGATGACGGTGATTGTCGAAATGTAGTACCAGCTCAGGGCACCTTCGATCCAGCCGCGGACCGCGCCGTAGACGCCGCCGGCAAATTCCACGTTCATGATCGTGAAAATCACGAACGCGGCAATCATGCCCTTCGCGGCCATGCCCATTCCGGGATGCAGGCCGGCAAAGAAGCCGCTCCTGGATACCCGGCCGTTGTTGGGATTTGATTGGGACACTTTTTCCTCCGTAAGAATGAGCCATGGGGCTCGCCCGCCGATCCCCTTGGGATGCGCGGTATTGATCGGCCGCTGCACGAGGCACGCGGCCGGTGGCAATGAAAAAGAGAAGCCGGCGCCGCCTGATGCCAGCCGGTCCGGCTTCTTTTCAGTTGGGGACTGATTTAGCCCTGCGCGCCTTCTGCGGGCACTTTCTCGTCTGCTGTCTCCAGCAGTTCCAGATGGCCTTCCTGCTTCGTCAGAACGCGCCTCAGGATCGGTTCAAAAAACTCCAGCGGCTTGGTCGGGTAGTCCGGGTCGAACGCCTTCTGATCGTATTCATGACAGAAATGCCGGCAGTCCTCCCAATAGGGGCTGTCGCGGTACTTGTCGCGGGCGTTGCGGTCGCCGCCAAGGTGGTGGTTGTAATAGTAGCCCTGGAACACGCAGTGGTGCTTGGTGATCCAGTGGCACTTTTCGCTGACGTAGGGCTTCAGGATCGCCGCGGCGAGCTCGCCGTGATTGTAGGGCGCAAGGATGTCGCCGACGTCATGGATCAGCGCCGCAACCACGATCTCTTCATCCGCGCCGTCATTGTGGGCGCGTGTCGCGGCCTGCAGGCAGTGCTGGTAGCGGTTTACCGGGTACGGGGTCCAGTCCTCATCCAGTGAACGGATCGCATCGAGAAGCCGGTCAATGAGAGCCGCGTTGTAGGCGTCCTCGTAATCCATGACAGCAAGGAAATCCTCTTTGCTCGCATTCTCGAAGTTGGTCCATTTGGGGAGTGTCCTGAAGTCTGTGTATTTGGCCCGGCCCATGCGGTTTCAAATACTCAAGCGTCGAAGCGCTCGCCGAACATTATGGCGAACTGATTGCGGGCCGCAAACCATTCCCGGACGTTCCGGC
>NZ_JBFCVS010000021.1:0-63929 GCF_040704725.1 Leisingera sp. JC11 | reverse complement strand
CCCCAGACCGGTGCCGCCCCCGCGACCCCCGCCGGCAGGGTGAACCGCCAGATCGGCGCCGTCATGTAATGCGCGTCGAAGCCGGAACCATAAGCTGCCTTGCCATCCAGCATAACCTGCTGCAGCCACGCATCCCAGACCCGCACGAATCCGCCAGGCGTGTTCAGCCGGAAGAAGTCCCCGGCTGAAGGCATCTTGCCGAATGCACCGAACCCAGCCATCACATCGACTTCGGGCAGCTGAACTTCGCCATGGCCGGCAGGGCGAAGGGGTTGATGACTGATCCGGACTGCAGCTCAAACAGCGCCAGCCGCCCGCCGACGCGGAAATTGACGCGGCGCCGGTCAGAGACATTGGTGCGCCGCACCTCTGCCGCGTCCAGCAGCCGGAACCAGGCCCAGGGCCCGTCCCGCGACAGCACATTTTCGCTGTCCCGCTTCTGCGGCAGCAGCGTCAGCCGCGCCAGACCGACCGAGCCGGGCCAGGTCACAGCCACCGGCGTCGGTGCGCCGGAGCGGTGGTTATAGGCCACCTTGGTGCCGTCGATTTCCAGCAGCACCTCCTTGGCCTTGGGGTCCAGCGCGTTGACGGTGATCTGGAAATTCACCGCGGGCTGGGCACCGCCGGCAAAGAACGCCTCCTTGATCTCCGACGCGTACTGCATCTGCTGCAGCACTGCCGGGCTGATGCCGAGGTCAACGTCGTTCACCCGTTTCCAGGTCCAGGGACGGCTGCGGGTGTCGACATATTTCAGCAGATGCTCATTGAAGAAACTGTCGATCATCCCGTTCGGGGAAAACAGCTTGGCAAAGTCCGCCATCGCCACATCGGCACGTGCCGAGCGGTTGAACGGATAGCGGTTCGCCAGCGCTTTCTCGCAGAACGGCAGCACCGCGGACTGCCAGCGCGCGTTGATCGAGGCGCGGGTGCCCTCCGATGTGATGCCCGACGATCCGGCCGAAATCTGCGTCGCCCAGCGGGGCAGCGGTCCCCCCATGCGGCTGGCGGTCTGCTGGAACTGCAGCAGAGCCTGGCCGCTCTGGCCGCCGGTGGCAACGCCGGAGAAGGACATCTTGTTCAGCTCCTGATAGACCAGCTGCAGCTGCCCCATCAGATCATCCAGCTGCGAAGGCTGACCCTCGGGCCGGTTGACCAGGTCATACAGCCACTGGAACCGTTCCTGCACATAGGCCCCCGGCGGCTTGGCCGCCTGGCCAGGCGCATTTTCGGCGGAACCGACCAGCGCCTCCAGCAGGATCTGCCCCTGGATCGACAGGTTCGAGCGCGCCTCAATCGCGGCCACGTTCTGGGCGCCGGCGGCCAAGGTGCCCGCATCCAGAAGCGATTTGTCCTCATTCAGCCGGGTCTCGTTGCTGACGTCGGTCAGGATGTTGACGATCGGCGATGTCGGCCCCGACAGCACATTGGTGACTTCCACCGCATGGGACAGCGATTCCAGCGGCACGATGTCGATATCGCCCAGGATCTGATCATAACGGCTGATATAGTCATTATAATAAAGGTCCAGCACATCACGGCTGAGCTTCAGCAGAACCGCCTCGTTCTGGGCTGCCTCGCTCTGCTCACCCAGCACCCAGGCCTCGCGGTGGACCCGTTCGGCGACGCTGACCGCCTCCGGCAGGAACACGTTGTGGAAGCCGTCATAGGTGAAGATACCCTCGATGCCGTCATTCAGCGGCTTGCCGGAACTGCGCACAAGCACCCGTTTGACCGAGGGCCCGCCCACATCGGTGATCCGCCACTTCGGCAGTGCGGTGGCCTTCTGCGAATTCAGGATACCGTTATAGACCCGCTGGGCCAGCGGCATCTCCGACAGGATGTTCTGCGCCTGCTCGATCAGCGGGCCGTTGAGCGCGATCTCCTCCATCGGCTGCGACAGCAGCGCGGTGAGGTGGTCCGTCAGGTCGGCACGCAACTGGCTGCGGGCAATACCGGGATAGGCAATGTTCTCCCAGTCGAGCCGCATCCATTCCTTGACCAGGTCGGGGTTCATCGGCCCCTGCAGTCCCAGCATCAGGTAGATCTTCAGCGCCTCATACAGCGTGTCGGGGTTGTTCATGTTACCCTCGATCTGCTGCTCCAGCCGCACCAGCAGCCGCGGCAGCAGCCGCCGGTTCAGCGCGCCGCGGTAGGTCTGCGCCGCCTGGGTGCCGATCACCTCGCCCTGATACAGGCCATAGGTCATTGCTCCGTCAGGCTCCGGGTCGGACAGGACCGGGTTGCCCGGCATGTCGCGCAGATTGTTCAGCGCAGCTGCCACCGGCACCAGGTCGGTGTCACCGACCGGGCTGGGCGGCAGCTCCGCCGCGGCAGCCTGATAGGTGGCAACCTGCCCCTCAGCCTGGGCAATCAGATCTGTGTTCTTGAGATACGACCGCACCCACAGCGCGCCCATCGCAATGGCCACCAGCACCGTGGCGGTAATCGCAATCCGCCGGGTCCAGCGGTAGCGGCGTTCAACCTTGTCATCCGCGGACACCAGTCCGGCCTCGGGAAACATCACGCCTTCGAACAGCCGGGTCAGGAAGAAGCTGCGCCCGGTCCCCTGCCCCGTGCCGATTGCCTGACGCCCGATACCAAAGGTCTGCGCCATGCCCAGCATCAGCCGGTCAATCGGCGTGCCTTCCTGGGTGCCGGAAGTGAAATAGACGCCGCGCAGCATCTGGCGCTGCTCATAGCGGTTGTCCTGGAACACCTCCATCAGAAACTCGCGCGCCACCCCCCGCATCGAGGCCACCTGTGCCGGGAACCCGGCAATCAGCGCCCGGCGCTGATGGTCGGTCTCGGTCTGCATCTTCTCCAGAAGCTGGGCATTGATCTGCCCCAGCAGCAGCCCGAATTCCTCGTCGAATCCGGCAATCGGCGGCTGTTCCTTCTTGCCCTTGGGCAGCGGCAGAGTGAAACCCCAGACCTGCTCGCGGTCTTCCTTGCCAAGGCTGTCGTGGAACTCCTGAAAGCCGGCAATCAGGTCGGCCTTGGTGAACAGCACATAGACCGGGAAGCGCACGCCCAGTTTCTCGCGCAGCTCCGCCAGACGGCGGCGCACGGCAGCGGCATGGCTTTTCTGGGTGATCTCATCCTGCAGGCTGAGGTCCGACAGCGATATGGCAATGATCGCACCGTTGATCGGCTGCCGCTTGCGGTACTTCTTGAGCAACCCCAGAAAGCCCAGCCAGGCGGCATTATCGGCCTCGGCGTCGCTTTCCTGCGTGGTATAGCGGCCGGCAGTGTCGATCAGAACCGCGTCATTGGTGAACCACCAGTCACAGTTGCGGGTGCCGCCGACGCCGCCAATGGCGGCCTTGCCCATCTTCTCGGCCAGCGGGAATTGCAGGCCTGAATTCACAATAGCAGTTGTTTTGCCCGCACCCGGCGGGCCGATCATGATGTACCACGGCAGGTCGTTCAGGTGCCGCCGCCCGCCCTTGGACTTGCGCAGCTCCTTCATCGCGTCCTTGAACTTGCCGCGCAGTTCGCCGATTTCCTCGGACAAAACATCGTCTTCCGAGGTATCGACGGCCTCCGCCATCTCCTCGGTCATCTCCTTGTCCTTGCGGCGGCGGCGCCAGAAGATGATGCCGATGATGATGAAATACAGCAGGAAGATCACCCCGATGGTGATCAGCCGCGACAGCACGCCGTCGAACGGGCGCCACTCCGCGCCGCCAATGAAGGGCGCGAAAAACCACACGCAGGCCGACAGCACCGCTGCCAGGATCAGCAGGATGGTGTAGATCGACCGGAACAGGGGAAAGATATAACGGCGGATCATCCTTCAACCTCCTGAACCAGCAGGATTTCGATCCTGCGATTCTTGGCCCGGCCTGCGCGGGTGCTGTTGTCTGCAATCGGTTCCTTGTCGGCGCGGCCCTCAGCTGACAGCCGGTCCGGGTCGGTCATCACCCTTGCCATGCCCGCCATCACCGATTTCGCCCGCGCCAGAGAGAGCGCCATGTTGGACGGGAAGCGGGAGGATCGGATCGGCACGTTGTCGGAATGCCCTGCCACGATGATCTTGCCTTTTTCGTCATTCAGCGCCTCGGCCACCCGGTTCACCGGAGTACGGAACGCCTTGCTCAGCTGGTCAGAGCCGGAACCGAACATGCCGGAACCGGTCAGCCGGATAATAAGCGTGTTGCCCTTCTGGAAGACTTGCACGATGCCTTCCTTGATCTCCGGCTCCAGGAAGCCCGCGACCTTGGCGACCTGCTCCTCGGTCGTCGGCGCCAGCGGCGGCGGCGGTGGCGGCGGTGCCCGCCGTTCCAGCTCCGCCTTGGGGCCGGAGTCCACAATCGTCAGCTGCCCGACCACATTTTCAGTCTGATTCGACAGCATCCAGCTGAGGCCAAGAAACTGCAACGCCAGGATGGCGCAGGTGGCCGCCATGGTGATCCACACCAGACGCCAGACCGACAGAGCTTTGAACGGTTTGATCAGGCCTTCCCAATGGGGCGACAGATCGCGCTCAACGGGTCCGCGCTGGTTGCGGATGATCCTCGCCAGCGCGCCGCGGATCTGCAGATGCTTCTCCGAACCGCCCTGCTCCACCCGCAGGCGGCCCTCGAACCCCAGCGACAGGCACATGTACAGGAACTCGAGCATATCGATGTTGTTGCCCGGCTCCTTCTCCAGCCGCGCCAGGAGGTCATAGAAGCGGTCGCCGCCCACCACCTCGCGGTGGAAGGTCGCCACCATCGATTGCAGGCCCCAGGCGGACTGGCCGCCCCAGGGCGTGTTCAGCACCACATCGTCCAGTGTCGCGCACAGCGCATAACGTGCGATCTTCACTGTCTGCGCGGCAATGCCCGCCTGCAGGGCGCGGTTTTCAAACGCACGCACCTCGGCGACCACGTTCTTGCGCAGGCCATCCGGGTCCATGTGCTGGGCCCGGTTACGAATACGGGAAATCAGCGCAAACAGGGTCGAGGCGCAGGCGGTGAGCTGGTTCATCCCCGTCAGCGCCATCTTCGGTGCCTTGGCCCCGCCCGCCGCAGCTTGCGGTTTCGGTGCCGCCGCCTGCGGCACGCCATAGGCATCCAGTGCAGGTTCGGCCGGCTCCGCCGGCTGTTCCGGCACAGGCTGGGCTTGCTGCGGCACGTCCGGCTGCTGCATCGGCGTGGCCGTGCGCCGCCCGCCCGGGTTCGGCTTGATCACCGTCTTGTCGGTATCCCCCGGTTCGGCAAAGGGATCGTCATAATCAGCCATCTCAGTGCCTTCCCTTATGCATTACGGATCGCCCAAAGCTCCATCTTGAGCCCCGGATACTGTCCCGACACATGCACCGCGATCCCGCCCGAAGTGGTCATCTTGCGCCAATAGGGGCTGTCCGCATCCATCTCGAAATAGACCACGCCGGAATGATAGGGGATCTGCCGCGGCGCCACCGGCAAGGGGCGCAGGGTGATCCCCGGCAGCGCCGAGTTCACCAGCTGGCGGATTTCCTCCACCGGGCCGATCTTGGCCTGGCCGGCAAAATGCTTACGCACGTCCTCAGCCGGGATGTCGGCACTGACTGCCAGCACAAAGCCCGCGTTGCCCAGCAGCTTGCGGTCGGCAATGACCCCCACCGAGATACCGTATTTGCGCGCTTCCAGCTTGATCGGGATCGCAGTCTGCTCCAGAACCGAGCTCAGATACTGGCGCAGCACCCTGATTACAGGCGCAAAACACTCGACCAAGTTGTCATGGGTATAGGGCGGAAACTCCGGCGCCTGTTTATCGGTCGACATGAACACCGACAGCTCCCCCGCCATACCTGCGCAGGTGGTGAACAGCCGTTCCGGATGCAGGTTCTCGATGTTGCGCAGATGGCGCACCTGCGGCAGCATCCGGTTGACCACTGCCAGCAGCATGAAGTCAGACACATCCGCAACGCCGCGGGCGCCGCCCGCCTCCGACAGGCGGCCCGCCAGCGCTTCCATCCGGTGCGCCAGCAGCCCCTCCAGCTCGCGCAGGAACCCGCTCAGCGCCGGTGCCGCCCGCACGTCCAGGCAGGACGGGATAAAAGCCTGGTCCAGCACGATCTCCTTGTCCGGGCGCACCTCGATGATACGCGCAACCGGCACAGCCAGCAGGTCGGCCAGATCGTCCACCTCCAGCGCGAACTGCAGGCGCATCTTGCCCACGTCCAGCTCCACCGGCTTGCGCTCGGTGGAGGTCACATCGGTCACTTCCACCTTGTCCGGGCGCAGGCGGCTGGCCGAGCGTTCGGCGCCGCTCAGATCCACCTCGGTTGCGCCCTGGCGGCGCTGCGGCACAGTCAGGTAGACGATGCAGTCCTTGACGGTGGTCGGCACTTCCATTGCCGGCGGGTGCGGATCGGCCATCGGCACCCTGAACACGGTGCCGTCATGGGTCAGCCCCTCGCAGGACTTCACCGCGAACTGGCCGATCTTCAGCGCCTCATGGTCGATCTCGAGCCCGTTCACGCCCCAGGCATAAGGGCTGAGCCGCCGCGCCAGCCCGGCAACCAGCGCCTCGTTGTAACGGTCGGACTGCTGGAAGTGGTGCGGCTGCAGAAACAGCCCCTCCGTCCAAAGTACCTTGCTGTCCCAGGACACCGGGATCTCCTCTCACTTGCGGGCACACACGCAGGGCGCGGTGCCGATCATTCCTTCAGCCTGTCCAGCTGGTCCTTGTAGGCCCGCGCAAATTCGCGGCTGAACAGGTCGTGAAAATCATTCTCAGCCTGGTCGGAAATCTCCGCATAGAGCTGCTCGTAAACGTCCCAGTAGCGCGCCTTCTTGCCGCGCAAGAGGCCAGTGAAACCGCCCTTGTCCTCAATCTGCGCCTCCAGCGCCTTGGGATCGAGCCGTTTCAGCACGCCTTTCAGCGCCGCCTCCATACCGGTGACCATCGCCACCTCGTGCGCCTTGATGTCCCGCAGCGCTTCCTCGGCCGCGGTCTCGGGCGACAGGTAACCCTTGGTCGCCGGGCGCACCATCGCCTCCACCGCCTGTTCCGGGGTGATCGAGAATTTCAGCGGGTTGTTGCCGCCGGCAGAAATCATCGTCTGCTCGATGCGGAACTCGGATTTGATCGAGGTCCGGGTCATCAGGATTTCACGCAGGCCCGTGACCAGGGTTTTCATCACCCGGCCCATGCGTCCCATGGTGCTGGCGTGATCGGCGGGTCCGATGCTGACCTCTGCGCCCAGCCCTTTGAGGAAAGCCGCTACCGCCTCCTGCGTCTCTGCCGAGGGCGCAGTTGAAGGCGCGGTGGTCTTCTCCCCGCTGTCCTGCTGCGGCGGGATCTCCTGCGGCGGCGCAGGCGGCGCCTCTTGCGGCGGAGCCGAAGGCGGCACTTCCGTAGGAGGCTGCGGCATCTCACGCGGCGGCGGCGCAGGCTGCGGATCAGGCTGGGGCGCCGGGGTTTCCGGTTCGCCGATGCCCGAGAGGAAGTCGTCATCCCAATCATCCGGGATCATGTTCGATTGCGACGCAGGTGCGGCAAACCCGTCCGAGGCAGTCGGGTTGTGATTGGGCAGGCTGGCCCCCTCCCCTTCACGCCCGTCGCTGGCCTTCTGGAAGAACGGGTCCTCTTCTTCGCCAAGCGGCGGCAGCAACTCGTCGATCGGGTCCACAGGGTTGAACTGTGCGGGCCCCTTCGGCCCCTCACCCAGCAGATCGTCCAGGAAATCACCGCCTGGCCCGGCATCCTCCAAGAGTTGCAGCGGGTCAGGCGCATTGGCGGCATTGCCGTGCGAGGCCGGCCCCTGCGCCGCGGGCGCCGCGATCATGTCACCCACATCCGCCAGATCATCGCGGATTTCCACCACCAGCTCATAGTTGCCGACACACAGCACATCCCCGTTGTTCAGCGGCGTCGGAGTGCGGCCCAGCGGGATCTTGGAATAGTTCAGAAAGGTGCCATTGGAGCTGAGGTCGACCACCACCACATTGCCGTTGTGATCCTCGATCACACAGTGGTTGCGCGACAGCATCTGGTCCGGGTCCGGCAGCACCAGGTCGCAGCTGGCCCCGCGCCCCACGGTGAGGCTCGGCCCCCGCATCGGAACAGGGGCCGCATCGCCGGGCATCGCGCCCGAGCTCTGGAATTTCAGTGTCACTCCCATGCCTGGGCCTATCCTCCAACCAGCACAGTGAATTCACCCTTGGCAATCATGCCGCCGCAGGCAGTGCTGTCCAGCACGCGCGCGGCCGGCAGGTTGTTGATCAGCACCGTTGCCGACCCCTTGATGATCGGGTGCGGTGCAGGCGCCGCCGTGCACATATCCGTCAGCCGCGCCGCCGGCAGGTTGGCCACCAGCACGGTGACCGCACAGGGCGGCAGGATCGGCGTCGGCACCGGCAAGACCGGCGGCGGCGGGGTGGAGGGCAGCATGCAGGCATGCAGATCCGTCACCCGGGCCTGTGGCATTCCCATCTGTTACATCCTCCCATTCAGTCCTGCGCAGCCTGCAGCGGGACCTCGATCACCTGGCCCTTGCCGCCGCGCGCGATATCCAGCGCCCGCTCTACCAGAACGGCGCCGTGTTCTTCAAACTTATCAGACAATTGACCCAAGGCCACCATATTCATGGCAAAGGCAGCTGCCTCAGAGGCCCCTGCCGGGGCAGGATATTGATTCAATTCTCCCGGTCCCAGGGTTCCGGCGGCGTAGAGCACCGCCAGCGCGCAGTTCACCGTGTCATCATCCACATAGGCATGATCCAGGGTGATCCGCGCCTTGTCGCGGTTCTCCTCTGAGGGCTCGAACACCCAGGCCTCTGACGCGGTCAGCGAGGCCGGGTCCTTGTCCGAGCGCGGCCCGATGTAATCGCGCGCTGCCAGGCAGGCCCACCACACCCGCTCGCGCGGGGGCAGCAGCACCGCCAGCGTGCGCAGCAGATCAACCAGGGCGCCCTTGCGGTCCAGCTCTTCCAGCACAACCCCCGCCTGCGCCGTTGGCGGCGCTTCCAGCGGGGTTTTCAGGATGACATTTGCCCGTGACAGCAGCTTGGCCACCGGGTCAGCGGGCATTTTCACCAGCTTTTCAAATCTTGCCGACATCTGCACCCGCCTAGTTGATCATCGTGAGGCCGCCCTTAAGGGTCAGCATGGCCTCGCCTTTGACGGTGGTCATCGGCGCCTTGGCCTCAACCATTCCGGTGCCTTCGATCTTAATCATCGGCCCTTTGATACTGACCCCGGAGTTGTCGATTTTGACCTCCGAGGCGCCCACGGTCAGTTTGATCTCCTGCCCCGCGCTCATCGCGATCTTGCCCGCGGTCACATCCACGGTCAGATTGCCCAGCGAAACGGTTTCAGAGTGGTTCCCCTTGGCAATGGTCTCGGTCAGGTTGCCGGTATCCACGTCCAGGGTCATGTTGCCTGTCTGTATGGTTTCCGATTTGTCGCCGGTCTCCACCACTTCAGTCCTGTCGCCCTGATGCACGGTTTCCGTCATGTGCTGCTGAACAGTGAACACATAGCTTTTCTCATCCGCCGAGGTCACTTCCGGGTCCGGTGCATCCATGCCCACCGTCACCGTCGAGCGGTCCTTGACCAGCATCTGGTGGTCTTTTTCGGCCTGCACCCGCATCAGTTCGCTGTCTTTCTTGTCGTCGAACATCAGCTCGTTATAGCCGCCGCCGCCCTTGGAGGAGTTGGTCTTGATCCCCAGCTGGGTCTGATCATCGGGGTAGGTATAGGGCGGCATTGTTTCTGCATTGTAAAGCATGCCGGTGCAGATCGGCCGGTCCGGGTTGCCGTCCTCGAACTGGATCACAACTTCCTGACCCATCCGCGGGATCGCCACCATGCCCCAGTTCTTGCCCGACCAGGGCGTCATGACCCGCACAAAGCATGAAGAGGTCTCATTCTTCTTGCCCTCGCGGTCCCAATGGAACTGAATCTTGATACGGCCATGCTCGTCGGTCCAGATCTCCTCGCCGCTCTGGCCCACCACGGTAGCTGTTTGCAGACCCTGAACCTCCGGCCAAGGCGTCACAAGCGGCGCCCGGAACTGATCGGATTTCAGGATCGCCCCAAAGGTCGAGGCATAGACGTCATGCTCCATCTCCTCCGGAACATCCATGTTCTTCGGCTTCAGATCGCGCCGCATCGACCCTTGGTCAGCAGCCTTCTTCTGCCTCTGGCTTTCCCGCTCGCCGTAGTCCCAAGCCACCTTGATGTGATGCTCCGCATCGATCACCAGGTATTCCTTGTTGTTATCCTTCACCGGATGCTCCTTCATGGTGAAGGTGCAGCCCGTGACCAGCGTCGGCACGCTGGAGGCGCCCCGCCAGCGGATGTGCTTGATCGCTTCCGCTTCCATCCGCACCCGCGCCAGCTTGGTGCCCAGGCCGGAATTCTTCCGGTAATGGCCCTGATAGTCGTAAACCTCGTAATCCTTGTAGGAATGCTTGCCCTTGGCAATCGACGAGGTCGCCTTGAGATCCGCTGACGGCGTCAGGAAATCGAAGTCGTTCAGCGTAACCTTGCCGCGGGTCACGCGCTCATCCTTGGTCCATTCGGAGATATGCTCTTCGCGGCGCCGGTCGCTGTCGTCGCGGGCGTGGAATTCAACGGTCGACCCGCCGCTTATCGGGGAGTGGCCGCTGACACCGTCGCACAAAATCAGCTTTTCGCGCGTGGTCTCACCGACCGGGCTTTCGAAGTAGTAATAGATCCCCTCTTCCTCCATCAGGCGGCACAGGAAATCAAAATCGCTCTCACGGTATTGCAGGCAATATTCCCGCTTCTCGTAGCTCTCGCTCAGCTTGTCAGTGAAATCGCTGAAGCCGTATTCGCCGAACAGCTGCTTGATGATCTCGACCGTGGTCTTGTCCTGATACACCCGCAGGTCGCAGGTCCGGGTCAGCATCCAGAACCAGGGGCGCACCTCGGCCACAAACATCTCGTACCCGTTGCGGAACCCCAGATGCTCGACCGAAACGCAGATGCCGTTGAACTGATGCTCCGTCTTCTGGCGCATCACATGCACGTTCATCTGCTTGCCGACCAGGTCTTCCAGTTTGGGCTGGGCCTTGGTGGCGGCAAATTCGATCGTGGTCTCGGTGAGCTTGCTCAACCCCTCGCGCACAATGGCCCGGCTCATCATAAGGCCGTCGGTGGAATATGTCCCCGTCATCCAGGCGAGGTCGTTTTCATGGCCCTTGCTTACAACCATGTCTCCTCCTTTCCGCGACGGGAACGGGGCCGGTAATCGCCGGCAGTGTTCTCAAACATTCGCATCATAAATCATCCAAAAGCGCGGCGAGGTCCGCATCCATTTCGTCATCATCCCCATCGTCGTCATCGTCATCCCCAAACGACGACAACAAATCATCCAGATCCCCGAGGCCATCGTCATCCCCGTCATCGCCTCCGAAATCAAGATCATCCAGGCCGAGATCGTCCTCATCGTCACCGCCCGTATCCAGATCAAGATCCAGATCTTCGTCTTCATCGCCGCCGCCTGCAGGCGGCTTGGGCTTCGGCAGCCCGCGCGGATCCGGCGGCGAGGGCTCCGGCGCCGGCAATCCGGTCCAGGGCCCCAGTATCTCGCTGCCCTTCAAGGAATTGAAGGAGGTCAGCCGCACCTCGTCGCGCCCCTTGACCGCGCTCACCGCCATAAAGCCGCGCTCCTGCGCCAATGCGATCTTGTCCAGATCGATATTGCGCTCGGTGCAGGGCAGCGCCACCTGATCGCCGAACTTGTCGTTCACATAATGATAGGGCATCCCTCCCAGAGACATAATTTTCCCCAGCTGCAGCGACGGCCCGTGTTCCTTGAAGGACCGCCCCAGGAGGATCGCCACCAGCACCACCGGATTGGCCCAAAGCATACCCTTCAAGCCTTCCGTTTCGGTAAACTCCTCAAAGTCAAACTCATAGCAGGGCTCGGTTTTTTCACCATAAGGGCGCCGCAGCAGGAAGCGCGGGCTGACCAGCCCCAGATGCCCGGCTTCGGCCATGCCCTGCAGAGTGTCCCAGGCATCTGCCACCAGCTTGGGCCGCTCCGCCTTGGGCGTTTTCAGGAACTCCGGCGAAATCGACGCAAAGAAGGGTGCATCCACATGCGCCGCCACCCGCGCGATGCGGCCCAGCAGCTCCGCATGAGGCGGAGTTTCCTCGAACTGATACACGCCGATCAGCGCCGAATAGCCGCCGCGGCCGTTCTCCTCGTCCAGCGGCTCCTCCGTCAGCAGCCGCACAAAGCCGGTTTTCGACAGATCGTCCTCCGCCGCCAGATCCGCCGCCAGCTCCTCCGCCGAAATGTCATAGAGCATGACATCCAGCGTATCGTCGGCCTCAATGGAGCGTGCCATCAGATCCAGCGAGCGCCACTGCGCCTCCACCGACTGGAACTCCGGATGGTGCAGCACCAGCCGCATCGCATCCGACAGCGCCTCATCCACCGCTTTCTGCATTGCAGTGACATCCGGGTCCGGCAGCGCCCGGATATGCGGACCCACCACCCGCGCCAGCAGCTCTTCCACCGGCGTCGCCGGGCGCGGTGTGATTCCGGTGTCCTTGATCAGCTGCTGAAAGGCGCTCAGCCGCTTGTCGGCCGGCACCGCATTGCCCGCCGAGGTCCGCTTGGGCGCCCGTGCCCGGGTGCCGTATTTCTCCGCCCAGGCCTTCAGCGTATTCGCCGCATGATCCGCCGTCGCGCCGCTCTGCAGCTGCTTGCGCAGGCCCACAAGCTCCGAGAACAGCTCAACGTTTTCATAAAGCTCATCCGGGTGCAGCCCGTCCAGATCCTCCAGCTTGATCGCAATCCCCGCATCATCCTTGCCAATCGGCAGCACCAGCTCGGTGGCAAAGCGCTCGATCACATCCTCGACCGTATCCGGATCCAAGAGGATCGCTTTGCGCGTTGCCAAGGCGTCGCCGGTTTCGATCTGCCCCTTGGCCGCCCGGCCCGAGAAGTCGCCCAGGATGGCCATCCGGAACCGCTTGCGCTCCAGCTTCTGCGCCGCGGGCCGGTCCGCGCTCATGGTGCCATAGGCAAACTCCGGCTCATCCGAGGCCTCCGCCGCAGCAGCCTCCGGCGCCGGCGCCTCGCCGCCTTCGTCCAGGTCCCCCAGCAGCGCATCCAGATCATCACCGCCCGTTTCGGCGGCGTCTTCATCCTCACCGCCAAGATCACCGAGCAAATCATCCAGGTCCATATCCCCGTCACCGCCCATCAGGCTGTCCAGATCCGCATCCGCGTCCCCCAGACCGCCAAGCAGCGCATCAAGGTCGTCTTCGGCACTCTCCGCATCCGCCGCCTCTTCGGCGTCGGCTTCTTCGCCAAGACCCGCCAGCAGGCCGTCCAGATCTCCGTCCTCTTCCTCATCACTGCCAAGGTCGCCCAGCAGTTCATCCAGGCCGGCGTCCTCCCCGGCCTCGTCCTCATCCAAGCCGCCAAGTAGCGCGTCCAGATCGTCCTCGCCGGCGTCCCCGGGCTCGTCGCTGCCGTCGTCATCCAGACCGCCAAGCAGGTCATCAAGATCGCTGCCGCCATCATCCCCGCTGGCGGCCTCTTCCGTCTCACCCAACCCGCCCAGCAAAGCATCAAGATCATCACCGTCTGCTTCCTCGGCGTCCTCATCATCCGCCACAAGCGCATCCGGATCGGAACTGTCGTCATCGCCCGCGGCGTCCAAGCCGCCCAGAAGATCATCCAAACCGCTGTCGCCCGCCTCGTCCTCTGCACCGCTCAAGAGCGCATCGGAATCGTCCGCAGTTGCATCCTCTGCATCCAGATCCCCCAGCAGACTGTCCAGATCGTCATCCTCATCTGCCCCGCCGGCCTCGGCAAGATCTGCAAGCACATCAGCGGTGTCCTCTTCAGCCGCTTCTTCCGGCGCGCCGCTGCCGAGATCGGCAAGCAAGTCATCCAATCCGCTGTCTTCGGCCTCTGCTTCTTCGGGAGCCTCCAGCGTATCCAGCGCTGCACTCAGGTCGTCTTCAGCAGCCGCTTCTTCCGGCTCATCGAGACCGCCCAGAATATCGTCGAATTCCGTCTCACTCTCCGGGTCGTCTTCCGGCAGATCATCCGCCAGCCCGGCCAGCACATCCCCGGCAACATCCGCGTCTTCTGTCTCTTCCGGCGCATCCAGGCTGTCCAGAACAGCGCTCAGATCCTCCTCTTCGGGCTCATCTTCTTCCGGCGCTGCATCCAGCAATCCCTCAAGAACGTCCTGCGCGCCACCATCCTCCGCATCTTCGATTTCAACCCCGGCCAAGCTCTCCAGCGCATCTTCTGTTTCGCTGGCGGCTTCGTCCTCTTCGGGTGAATCCTCCAGGAGACCGCCCAGCACATCCTCCAGGCCATCATCGTCCTCAGCATCCGGAACCGCTGCATCCGTCAGGCTTTCCAAGGCAGCCGCGGCCTCTTCGCCGCCGCCGTCCTCCTCATCCTGTTCCAGGTCCGCCAGCCCGCTCAGAACGCCGGAAACATCCTCGTCCTGATCTTCCGAAACCTCCATCGCAGCCAGGCTTTCCAGAGCTGCACCGGAATCATCTTCATCATCCGCCGTGTCCGGCTCCAGCTCAGCCAGCCCTTCCAGAATATCCGAGTGATCCTCGTCCCCCGTCTCGGCCACCTCCGCGGCAGCGAGGCTCTCAAGCGCCGCGCCGGCGGCGTCCTCCGCCTCATCCTCCACCTCAATTGCGGCCAGTTCATCCAGAACCGAGGAATGGTCCTCTGCCTCTGCGGCCTCCGGCACATCCGCAGCCGCAAGGCTCTCCAGGGCCGCGCCGGCTGTCTCCTCTTCTGCCGCATCTTCAATTTCCAAGGCAGTCAGGCTTTCGAGCGCATCCTCCGCCGCAGTGTCCTCGGCCTCTTCCATCCCGGAATCTGCCAACGCGTCCAGGACACCCGAATGGTCTTCTTCCGCATCTTCGGAGATCTCTACAGAAGCCAGGCTCTCAAGCGCATCCTCTGCGGCCGTATCTGCCTCCTTCGGCACGTCCAGCTCCGCCAGAGCATCCAGCACGCCAGACTGATCTTCTTCTTCCGCCTCACTCACTTCAACTGCCGCGAGGCTTTCCAGTGCTGCCCCCGCTGTGTCCTCTTCGGCAGCGGCCTCCTCCACTTCCTGCGCCGCCAGCCCGGCGAGCACATCACCAGACGTGTCCTCTTCTTTCTCGGGAATTTCAGCCTGCGCCAATCCCTCCAGAACAGATCCGGTCTGAACGTCATCTTCGGCGTCCGGCATCTCAGCTGCGGCCAGCGACGCAAGCGCCTCTCCGGCTTCATCGCCCTGGTCTTCCTCCTCCGGCGCAGCCGCGCTCAGATCCGCCAGGACGTCCGCGGAAGCATCATCCGCCTCCGTCTCAACAGGCTCCGCAGCCCGCAGCTCATCCAGAACGCTGCCAGAGTCATCCTCAGCCCCAACCTCCTCCGGGGCCTGCGCGGCAAGCCCCGCCAGCACCTCGCCCGAGGTGTCTTCCTCCCTTACAGGGAGGTCCGCCTGGGCCAGCCCCTCCAGAACAGACGCAGATGTGTCCTCCTCAACAGCATCGGGAGTTTCTGCCGCAGCCAGCGACGCCAATGCATCCGCCGACTCATCCGGCTGATCCGTGTCCTCCGGCGCAGCCTCCCGCAGCGCATCCAATACACCGCCCGAAGTATCCTCTGGCTCTGTGTTCTCAGGCGCCTGCGCGGCAAGGCCGGCCAGAACGTCACCGGTGGAGTCCGCCTCCTCATCCGGCAGCTCCAGATTGCGCAAACTGTCCAGAGCCGCCGCACTGTCCGCATCAGCTGCGGGCGCCGACACCGCGGCCAGCAGCGACGGATCGTTCAGGATCGTCTCGATCAGCGTCTCGGCTCCGGTCTTGCCGTCCATATAGGCCATCAGGTTCTGCAGCTGGGTGCGCGCCTCCAGCAGAGGCCGCAAGGCATCCACCTTGGCGGCGATCGCCCCGGGCGAAAAATCCGCCATGCTCTCGAACGTGAGGTCCACCGCCAGATTGCCCTCGCCGGTCAGCGTGTTGGGCACGGTGAAGGCGGCGCGCGGCGCCAGGCCTTTCATCCGCTCGTCGAAATTGTCGACATCGATCTCCAGGAACTTGCGGTCCGCCACCGACGGCTGCTCGACCGTGGATTTTCCCACCAGGTCGCTCATCACCCCCATCACGAAGGGCAGCTGCACCTTCTTCTCGGCGCCGTAAAGCTCGACATCATACTCGATCTGGACCCTTGGCGCCCGGTTGCGGGCGATAAACTTCTGCGAGCTGTCAGCCATTACCCTGCCCTTTCAGCTGGGCAATCTCCGCCCGCAGTGCCTTGATCTCCTCATGCAGCTCCATCACATGCGCGTCGACCACATCGGTCTCCGATTTCACCAGGTCACGCAGCTTCTCGAACTCTGCCTCGGCTTCCGCCTCCACTGCCGACTGCATGGTGTTGACCAGAAGACCGATGAACAGGTTCAGCACCGAAAAGGCGGTGATCACGATGAAGGGCACGAAAAAGGACCAAGCAAAGGGAAACTCCTCCATCACCGGGCGCACGATGCCCATCGACCAGCTTTCCAGCGTCATGATCTGGAACAGCGAATAAAGCGACCGGCCCAGGGTGCCGAACCATTCGTCGAAGGCAGCACCGTACATCATCGTCGCCATCACGCCAAAGACGTAGAACACGATGGAGATCATCACGATCACCGCGCCCATGCCGGGCAGCGCGTCCAGCAGCGCCTGCACAACCGCGCGCATCTGCGGAATGACCGACAACAGGCGCAAGGCGCGCACCACCCGCAGCCCCCGCAGCGCCGACAGGCCCTGGCTGTCGGGGAGCAGGCCGAAAGAGACCACGACGAGGTCGAAGATGTTCCAGGCAGAAGAGAAAAACCGCAGGCCGTAGGCAAACAGCTTCAGCGCCAGCTCCAGCACAAAGATGGTCAGCACAGCGGTGTCGATCACGTCCAGCAGCCCGCCCGCATGCGCCCGCACCGCGGCGGAGGTGCCAAGACCCAGCGTGACGGCGTTAAAAATGATGATGCCCAGAATGGTATTGGTCACCCACGGGCGCTCGACGAATTCGCGGGCCCGGTCCCGAAGCGTCTCTGCGGTCTGCGCGCTGCTGTCCAAGGTACTTCTCCAGCCGGTCTTTCAGTATGCCGGGCGCGCGCTGCGCCCGGTGTCTTTCCTTCACGTCTCAGGCCGCGTCGAACACGGTTCCGTCCAGCACTTTGCTGGTAATCTTGTCATAGGCATAGCCGCCAACGGCGCCCCCCACACCCAGGGCCAGATCCTTGGCGCCGGTTGCGATCGAGTTGCCGTCAATCGGCGACAGCGCCAGGGCTGCGAACTTGAGCCCTTCACGGAACACCTTAAGCGCCTTCGGGTCCTTGATCGTCAGCGCCTTCACGCGCTTCATCAGGTCCTTGATGTTGTTGGCCCAGCCGCGCGCGTCAGCATACATGATCTGGATCTTGTCGATCGCCTTCTGCACCTCGGCATAGTTTTTCGCCAAAGCCGTATCCAGCGCCTTGCTGATCATCACCAGCTGGGTCTTCTTGTCCTTCACCGGGTGCTTCTTCAGCTTCTTGCCGACCTCGGCCAGGAACTCCTTCTTCAGCTTTTCCTGCTGCTTCAGGATCTTGTTCAGGTTCTTGGACAGGTCATGCATCTTGACCACCATCTGGGCGTATTTCGCCTTCAGCGTGTCCGCCGCATCCTCCACCGTCTTGACCGAGGGCTGGGAGATGCCGAGGAATTCCTGAAACACCGCCGCCGACACCTCGTTGGTGGCATTCAGCGCCTTGTTGGAGGCCGCCTTTTCCACCACCACGAGGTTCTTCACCAGGATCGCCTTGGACTGGTGGATATTGATCGCCAGCTTGCCGATATCCTTGGCCAGCGTGACGCCGGACTTGATCAGGCCGATGATGCCAAAGGCTGCACCCGCGCCGCCCGAGAAAGGTGAGGTCGCCATTGCCGCGATGCTCACCGCCAGCCCGGCCAGGGTGCCCGCGATGGACACGCCAACCTTGATCTTGAACTTGGACCATTCCTTCTTCTTCTTCTGCAGGCTGGTCCAGGCCTTCTGCGCTGCCAGCTCTGCCGCCTTCTCGCCGACCTTGATGTCATTCTTGATGGCGTCGTTCAGCCCCTTCAGCTGCTTCTCCATGTCCTTCTTGTCGGCGCCCTTGTTGGCCATCTCGACAAAGGCCTTGTCGAACACCTTGCACTTCTTCTCGATGGTGTCGCGGGTCTGCTCGAACACCTCGCTGGCACCGGCATGGAACTCCTGCTGCAGAAGCGGGTCTTTCTCGACCCCCTTCTCCATTTTCTTGTCCAGCTCAACCACAACCTTGAAGGACAGTTTGGGCGGATCAACCATCTCCAGCCCGGAAGCGCCGATGTCGACGTTCTTCATGTCCATGACAACGTGTTTAACCATAGGAACTCCTTCCCCACTTGTTACTTGTGAGCGTGATCAATCAAATGCGTAGGTGAACTCTCCGTCCTTGACGCCGATGGCAACTTTCTCGACCTCCGCGCCTTCCATCAGGCGGCGCAGGAACTCGTTGGAAATCTCCGGCAGCATGGTGTTGGTGACAATCGCGTCGATCATCCGGCCGCCCGAGTCCAGTTCCTGGCAGCGGTTGACGATTTCCCCGACCACGGCATCGGAATACTCGAACGGCACCCCATGCGCTTCTTCGACCCGCTTCTGAATGCGGCCCAGCTGCAGCTTGGTGATCTCGCCGATCATCTCCGGGCTGAGCGGATAATAGGGGATCGTCACCAGGCGCCCCAGCAGCGCCGGCGGGAACACCTTCAGCAGCGGATCGCGCAAGGCTTTCGCCATGCCCTCCGGATCCGGCATCAGGTCCGGGTCGGAGCACAGATCCATGATCGTCTCGGTGCCCACGTTGGAGGTCAGCAGGATCAGCGTGTTCTTGAAGTCGATCACGCGGCCCTCACCGTCCTCCATGACGCCCTTGTCGAACACCTGGAAGAAGATCTCATGCACATCCGGGTGCGCCTTCTCGACCTCGTCCAGCAGCACCACGGAATAGGGCTTGCGCCGCACTGCCTCGGTCAGCACCCCGCCCTCGCCATAGCCGACATAGCCCGGCGGCGCGCCTTTCAGCGAGCTGACGGTATGGGCCTCCTGGTATTCCGACATGTTGATGGTGATGACATTCTGCTCGCCGCCGTACAGAACCTCGGCCAGCGCCAGCGCGGTTTCGGTCTTGCCGACACCGGAGGTGCCCGCCAGCATGAACACCCCGATCGGCTTGTTCGGGTTGTCGAGGCCGGCGCGGCTGGTCTGGATCCGCTTGGCGATCATCTTCATCGCGTGGTCCTGGCCGATCACCCGCTGGGCCAGCCGCTCTTCCAGGTTCAGGATGGTCTCGATCTCGTCCTTGACCATGCGGCCCACCGGGATGCCGGTCCAGTCACCCACCACCGAGGCCACCGCCTGATGGTCGACAATCGGCAGGATCAGCGCGCTGTCGCCCTGCAGCGCCTCCAGCTCTGCGTTCTTGTCCTTCAGCTCCTGCATCAGCTTGGCGCGTTCTTCGTCCGACAGCGGGCTATCGGCAGCGCCCTCCGCACCGTCTTCCCCTGCATCCGGGGCAGCGTCCACGGGCGCGGCCCCCTCCCGGAGCTTGGCGCGCAGTTCCAGAATGCCCTCGACTACCGCCTTTTCCTTGTCCCAGCGTTCGGTCAGCCCGGCCAGCCGCTCCTCCTCGGCGGCCTTGGCGGCTTCCACCGCCTCGCGCCGGTCAGCGACCTCGTAGCCTGCGGTCTCGTCGCGGCCGATGATCTCCAGCTCGGTGGTCAGCGCCTCGATCCGGCGCTGGCTGTCATCGACCTCGGCGGGCACCGCGTGCTGGCTCACCGCCACCCGGGCGCAGGCGGTATCCAGCAGGCTCACCGATTTGTCCGGCAGCTGGCGTGCCGGGATATAGCGTGCCGACAGGCTGACGGCGGCCTCAATACCCTCGTCCAGCACCTGCACCCGGTGGTGCTTCTCCAGCATCGAGGCAATGCCCCGCATCATCAGGATTGCCTTCGGGATGCCCGGCTCATCGACCTTGACCACCTGGAAGCGGCGGGTCAGCGCCGGGTCTTTCTCAATGTATTTCTTGTATTCGGCCCAGGTGGTGGCACCGATGGTGCGCAGGGTGCCGCGCGCCAGCGCCGGTTTCAGCAGGTTCGCCGCATCGCCGGTGCCGGCTGCGCCCCCTGCCCCGACCAGCGTGTGGGTCTCATCCACGAACATCACAATCGGCGTCGGGCTTGCCTGCACCTCGTCGATCACCTGGCGCAGGCGGTTTTCAAACTCGCCCTTCATGCTGGCACCCGCCTGCAGCAGGCCCACGTCCAGCACCAGCAGCCGCACATCCTTCAGCGCAGGCGGCACGTCGCCGCGGGCAATCCGCAGGGCAAAGCCCTCGACCACCGCAGTCTTGCCGACACCTGCCTCGCCGGTCAGGATCGGGTTGTTCTGCCGCCGCCGCATCAGGATATCGACGATCTGGCGGATTTCCTCATCCCGGCCCACGATCGGGTCGATCTCGCCATTTCGCGCCTGTTCGGTCAGGTCGGTGCAGAACTGCTCCAGCGCCTCGCCCTTACCCATCGCACCCGGCGCCATGGAGCCGGAGGCCTCGCCCGGCTCGGCGCCGCCGCCGGTCACGTTGGAGCCGTCCTGCGCCCCCAGGCGTTCCTCGGGCGAACCGTCGGTGGCCTCATGGAAGTTGTCCGCCAGATCATCGGCACCGATCTTGGCCAGTTCCGGCGACATGTTCGACAGGATGTTGCGCAGCGCCGGCGTCTTCAGCATCCCCAGCAGCAGATGGCCGCTGCGCACCTGGGCAGAGGAATAGAGCAGCGAGCCCCAGACCCAGCCGCGCTCCATCGCATCCATCAGATGGTCCGACAGGTCGGAGATCGTCGAGGCGCCCCGCGGCAGCATATCCAGCGCCCGGGTGAGCTCAGCGGCAATCTTGCCGGTGTCCAGATCGTAATGCTGGATGATCCGGTGCAGGTCGCTGTCCTGCTGCGCCAAGAGCTGATGCATCCAATGCACCAGTTCCACATAGGGGTTTCCGCGCATCTTGCAGAAAACGGTTGCGCTCTCGACGGCCTGGTATCCCAGCTTGTTCAACTTGCCAAACAGCGCCACGCGGCTGATCTCGGTCATCTCAAATCCCTCCCTCTACTCGCTCATGAGCCCCGGCGCCCAGCCCCGGGTACAGGTATAAGTCATTCACATCCGGCTGATCCGCATCCGGATCGGGGCGCGAGCGCACCCAGCTGGTATGCCCCAGCCGCGTGGTGCCGCCCAAGGATGCCCGCGGCACCTCGTCGCCCGCCAAAATCAGGTTCACGTCCCAGTCCAGCACATCGCCGGCATAAGACCGCACAATTGCCCGCAGCCGGTTCAGGGCCGCGCCGCCCGGCAGCAGCCGTTCGTAATCTTCCAGTTTCAGCGGCCCGATGCGGATGCGGAATTTCGCGGTGCGGCTCCACACCTTTTCGCCAATGCTGGTGGTCTGCCCCAGCCCGCCGTAGCCCAGCTGCCAGCGGTCGTCCGGCTCCAGCTCCAGCCAGCTGCCGACATATTCCTCCAGCTTGACCGGCACTTCGAAAAACGCCGACAGGATCGACACCAGCCCCTCGGCGTTCTTGGCCCCCTTCGCCAGGTGGCCCGCAAAATGCAGCTTGGCCAGATCCGGCATGTCGTCCCGGCTGGTGAACTTGAACCCGTTGTAACCGATCAGCGATGCAACCTTGCGCGCCATCGGGTCATCGGCCCGGTCAAAGCTCACCGCGGGCGAGCCTTGCGTCCAGGCCCGGTACAAAAGGCTCATCAGCCGGTGCGTCAGCATATCGGCAAAGGCCACCATCGTCGGGTCGCGGTGGTTGCGTTTGCGGTCGCGGGCGTATTCGGTCAGATGCAGCGGCAGCGGCCCCTGCGGCCCGAACAATCCGAAGAACCGGTTGGTCAGCACCGCGGGCTTGTCGCCTTCGGCCGGTTTGAATGCGGCAATGGTCGAGGGCGGGAATGCCAGCTCCGCCTCCTGCCCCAGACGCAGCCGGTCCTGGCGCGGGCGGCGGCTTTCTCCAAGGCGCGGGGCATCAGCGAAATGCGCCTCCAATACCCTCAGGGCCTGAAAAACGTGGTGCTTTTCAGGGTCTATGGCCAGCCGGCCATAAAGGCTCAGATCATCCGGCCGAGGCCCTTTTCCGGTCGCCATCTGGCAATTTCCCCGCGTTTTTCGGTTTTCAGGACGGTCTCCGTGAACGAGTTGATACTGGCATAGCCGCGGAAGAACCGCTCCAGCACGGCCCCCAGCGCATAGATGTTGCTGCCCTCGAAAAAGCTCTCGTCAAAGCCCAGAGTGATCTCCAGCCCGCGCACCGCGGTTGACAGCACCTCGTCGCTCATCCGGCGCACGATGGGGCGGGCCCCGACCGACAGGATGCCCTCCAGTTGCTTCTCTGTCACCCGGTCGCCTAGCGGTGCATACAGCCCCACCAGCTCGCGCAGCGCCTCAGCTGACTGGCCCTTGCCGGTTTCAGCGATTGAGACGTAGTTCAGGCTCAGATGCGAGATCAGCCGCCAGGCGGTATCCCCTTGCGCCAGCGTCGGGTGCGGTCGGGTCGGCGACACCGGCAGCGTCACCTTCTGCACCGGGCCGCCCTCGGGCAGGTGGAACACATCATCGCTGCCCGTGGCCAGCAGCATCGGCAGATCGCGGTTGGTGCACAGCGCATTGACCGCCAGCTGCTCCAGCCCGGCGGAATACGGCGCCTGCGCCCGGTCCACCAGCGTCAGGAACACTTCCGATCCCAGGTAGGAACTGCGCACCCCGCGCAGGCGCTCCTTCTCCGACCGCTGCCGCATCCGCCGCTTGACGGTGTAATAAGCCGGGTGGCTTTCACCCGCGGCGGTGAAGTCATTGGCGGAGTAGAACGGGCGGAAGATAACATCGTCTTCGCCCTCGCCGCTGATGCCGGTCACGCTCTGCAGCCCGTAGATCTCGAAATCGAGGCCCGCGGTACGGTTCGGGATCACATGATGCTCGGTATCGATCGGCGAAATCCGCACCCGGTCGCAGCGTTTCTCGAACAGGTTCACCGCCGGCACCGCGTTCAGCTTGAACACCTCCGGCACCACGATCGGCGCAATCTCCGGCATGCCCTCGCGCAGCAGGATATACAGGTCGACCTCGTTGCCCTCGGACTTCTGCAAGCCCGCTTGCAGCCCCTGCAGCTCGACAAAGCGGAACCGCTCCGGCATCGCGAAATATTCCTGCAGCAGCCGGTAGCCGTCATAGACCCGGCGCGGCAGGGGCAGCAGCGCCTCATCCGGGCCAAAGCCCTTTTGCACCACTTTGGCGCCGCGCAGCGGCAGCTGCCAGTCGGCCCGCCGGTCAGTGGAGCGCGCCACGATCCCTTGCACCTGGGTGCACAAAAGCTCCAGGAGCGGCCAGCTGTTGCCCGCCTCGCTGGTCAGGTACAGCGACAAGCTGTCCATATCCAGCTTGCTGATCGGATCGCCGTCGATCCGCTTGATCCGCAGCCGGATGCCCGCCCGCGCGTCATATCCGGTGGCCACGCCCGCCGCCACCAGTTCGCCGCGGCCGTCGATATACTGCGCTTCGGTGATCTGGATCGGCCACATGGTCAGATCGGCAGCGGTGCGGAACTCGCACGGCGTCTGCTCGCCCTCGGTCAGCCGCGACCGCAGGGTCGAGCCGCGTTTCAGCACATAGCCGCTCTTGACGGCGGAGTTCGCCACATCCGGTTCAAACGCCGCGATCATCATCGAGGGCGTCGGCGCCAGGTAATGCGGATAGATGATCTCCAGCAGGTTGGAGGTGAAGTTCGGGTACTGCAGCTCCAGCTCCAGCTGCACCCGCGCGGTCAGAAAGGCGACGCCTTCCAGCAGCCGCTCCACATAAGGATCAAGAACCTCGACCCCTTCCATCCCCAGCCGCGCGGCGATCTTGGGATAGGCAGCGGCAAATTCCCCGCCCATGTCGCGCAGGTAGTTCAGCTCATTCTCGTAATGGGTCAGCAGCCGTGTATCCATCACATGGCCCTTTCCATTTCCACTTCGCCGGTGGTCAGATCAACCTTGCTGCGCAAATACAGCTCCAGCGGCATCGGCTGCGCCCACATGTCGGCGCGGATCTCCAGCCCGACTGTCATCTCGGTCGCATCGGTGCCATCCTGCAGCCGCACGTCGACCGAGCCTTCGATGATCCGCGGCTCATAAGTCGCAATCGCCTGCTTGATCGACCGCCGGATCGCCTGGGCTTTCTCAGTGGTCGAGGCCTCGCCCGCCACTTCCACCAGACCGTAGTTCAGCACCGAGGCCGATACCGAAGGAAACTTCTCCGCATCGAAATGGCTTTCGACATTCTGGGTGTTCAGCAGCCAGGACAGATCGCGCTGAATGATTTCCCGCAACCGCACAAGGTCGATCACCCGGCTCTCGCGGGTTTCCTTCTGATCGCCAGGTGCATTGTCAGTCAGCCGGTCCAGCAGCGAGGGCTGCAGGCGCTCGGCCAGTGTCTTGTCAGCCATTCTCTTCGCCGTGCCCATCCATCCGGAGTGTGCGCACGTCCATGATGGCAATGTCCTCATCGCCGATCGCCAGCAGCCGCTGGCCCAGACCGGTATAGGTTTCCTCGCCGGCATCCTCCCAAACGGTGGCGCGTGCCAGCATCGACAGCCCGTCGGCCTTCTCGCTGCCCGGGTAGCGGGTCGGGATCATCGCCGCCACCGCGCCGCCGCCCGCCAGTGTCAGGGTTCCGGCCGTCCAGACCGCATCACGCAGGTCGCTCGGCTCTTCCGCCTCGAAGGAGACGATCTTGGAAAACGGCAGCCAGTAGTATTTGCCGTTGATCACCGCCTCCAGCACCGGGCCCAGCCGCATGTCGGCATCGGCAATCCATTCGAACCGCTTGCCGTTCACCTCGCCCGGGCTGGCCGGCGCCGCATCGAAGGCCTTGGCGCGCAGTTCCGCGGCTTCCTTCGGGTTGCCGCCCGCCAGCAGTTTCTGCGCCTCGATCAGATGCGCCAGCCATTCCTCCGGCTCGCCCAGTATCAGCGGCGACTTTTCACCGGCGAACACCTTCTCGCGGTAAACCTCGCAGATGATCGCCTCGCGGTAGGCCTGCGCCATCACCGTGGCGCCTTCATCCAGCCCTGCCGCCGCCTTCAGCTGGGCAATCGCCCGGTTCCAGTCGCCCAGCACACACAGCAGCTGAAACAGGAACACCCGCAGTTTCGGATTGCTCGCATCCGCCCGGATCTTGGCTTGCAGCGCCTCCAGCGCCGCCTTGGGATCACCAGCTTTCAGATGCTCTTCGGGTGTCATGGGGCTCTACTCCGCAACGAGGATGGATGCTGCAAATACGTCAGAAAAAACGGACCCCGGGCGCAAATACACCCGGGGCCAGCCAAAAGGTTTACTCGACCTTGCCGGTCTGCACGTTCCACTTGAAGGTGCCTTCAGTGGTGAGTTTACCAGTCTTCTGGTTGGTCGACTTGTACTCGTGCTCAAGCGATGCATAGGCCAGCGACCAGGTCTCTTCCGGGATGCCGTCTTCACTTGCCGAGATGGAGTAGCTGTCGACAACCACATCCTTCAGCTTCCAGATCGAATAGACCAGCAGGCCCTGGCTGGCGCTGTCGCCCGAGCGGCACCAGTGCATGATGATTTCCGGGCGCACGGTGCCGTTGGCAACCGACAGCGCCAGGTCGTTCGATGCCTTGCCCATCTGCGAGGTCAGCTCGATCTTGCCGAAGTTCGAGTTTGCGTGCATCCGCTGGGTAGAACCCAGGTCGGTCATCTCGACGGCACGTTCAACGTTCCAGCTTGCCGACTGAACAACGATCCACTTCTTGTGGTTCTCCTCGGTTGCATCGCCTTCGATGTCCGAGATCTGTACGAACATGTTTGCAGCCATTTTTCTATCCTTTCAAAATTTAAGAACTCTACTGCACTATGCTTGGTTAAGGCTGGGGAGTGGGTAATCAGCCTCCTTTTTCCGAGGGCAGTTTCGATACCAGACGCAGCGAGACGGAAAGCCCCTCCAGCTGGTAATGCGGGCGCAGGAAGAATTTTGAGGTGTAATACCCCGGGTTGCCCTCGACCTCTTCCACAACCACTTCGGCTGCGGCCAGAGGCTTGCGCGCCTTCTCGTTCTCCGAAGAGATGTCTGCGTTGAAATCAACATAGTTGTTGATCCAGTCCTGCAGCCAGGATTCCATATCCTGACGGCTTTTGAACGAGCCGACCTTGTCCCGCACCATGCACTTCAGATAGTGCGCGAACCGGCATGTGGCGAACAGATACGGCAGCCGCGCGCCCAGATTGGCGTTGGCGGTGGCGTCCGGATCGTCATACTCGGCCGGCTTGTGCAGCGACTGCGCGCCCATGAAGGTCGCGACGTCGGTGTTCTTGCGGTGGATCAGCGGCATCATGCCGTTCTTCGCCAGTTCCGCCTCGCGCCGGTCGTCGATGGCAATCTCGGTCGGGCATTTCTGATCGACGCCGCCATCGGTGGTCGGGAAGGTGTGGCTGGGCAGGTTTTCCAGCGTGCCGCCGCTTTCGACGCCGCGGATGCGCGAGCACCAGCCGTACATCTTGAACGAGCGGGTGATGTTCACCGCCATGCCGTAGGCCGCGTTGACCCAGCCGTATTTCTCGCTGCCCGCCCCTGCGGTGTCTTCCTCGAAGGCGAACTCCTCAACCGGGTCGGTCTTGGAGCCATAGGGCAGACGGCCCAGGAAGCGCGGCATCGCCAGGCCGACGTATTTCGCGTCCTCGCTGTCGCGCAAGCTGCGCCAGGCGGCATATTCCGGGGTCTGGAAGATCTTGGTCAGATCGCGCGGGTTCGACAGTTCGGCCCAGCTGTCCATCTGGAACAGCGTCGGCTTGGCGCCGGTGATCAGCGGCGCATGCGCGGCTGCGGCGATCTTGGACATTTCGCCCAAGAGCTCGATGTCCGGCGGCGAATGGTCGAAGTGGTAGTCGGCCACCAGGGAGCCGTAGGGTTCGCCGCCCAGCTGGCTGAATTCCTCGGTGTAGATCTTCTTGAAGATCGGCGACTGGTCCCATGCCGTGCCCTTGAATTTCTTCAGGGTCTTCGACATCTCCTTCTTGGTGATCGGCATCACCCGGATTTTCAGCTGCTCATCGGTCTCGGTGTTGTTGACCAGATAGTGCAGGCCGCGCCAGGCGCTTTCCAGCTGCTGGAAATCCTCGTTGTGCAGGATCAGGTTCACCTGTTCCGTCAGCTTCTTGTCGATCTCCGCCACGATGCTCTCGATCGAGCGCAGCGCGTCATCGGAGATCAGCGCGGAATTTGCCAGCGCCTGCTCGGCCAGGGTCTTGACCGCGCTCTCGACGGCGGTCTTGGCCTGGTCCGACTTGGGGCGGAATTCCTTCTGCAGCAGGCTCGCAAATTCGGTTGAGCCAAAGGCGGCTTCACCGGCAGCGGCTTCCGCCTGGAGTTCTTCTTCAGCCATCTTTGTCCTCCCCTCTTATTCTTCGCTGTCGGCGTCGCCGCCGGGTTTCGGCTGCGCCGCCAGGGTTTTCAGCAGGCTCGGGTCCTGGATGATCTTGGAGATCAGATCCTCGGCGCCGGTCTTGCCGTCCATGTAGGTCATCAGGTTCGACAGCTGGGTGCGCGCTTCCAGCAGCTCGCGCAGCGGCTCCACCTTGGCGGCGATCGCGGCGGGCTTGAAATCATCCATGCTCTCAAAGGTGATGTCGACCGCCAGGTTGCCCTCGCCGGTCAGCGTGTTGGGCACGGTGAACGCGGCCCGCGGCGCCATCGACTTCATCCGGTCGTCGAAGTTGTCCACGTCGATTTCCAGGAACTTGCGGTCCGCCACCGCGGGCTGTTCCACTTCGGATTTGCCCACCAGGTCGCTCATCACGCCCATCACGAAGGGCAGCTGCACCTTCTTCTCGGCGCCGTACAGCTCCACGTCATATTCGATCTGGACCCTTGGTGCCCGGTTGCGGGCAATGAATTTCTGTGAACTTCCGGCCATCTAGGTCTCCTTACTCGTCTTGCTTTCACGGACGCTGCAGCAGGTTCCGCCGCAAATCTTTCCGTGTCCGTCAGTCGTCGTCGTCTTCGTCAATCCCGCCGATCAGGTGGACGTTCTCCACCCCCTGCGGGGCCATGTCATTCATGATGGTGAGGAAGTCGGCCCCCACCAGCCGCTTGCACCGCTCCAGCAGGATCGGCAGCGGGCTGGAGGGTTCCGCCCGCCGGTAATAGCTGATGATGCGGTCCAGCGTATTGGACACATCCGCGGGCGAGTTGATCGCCCCCGGCGCAGACGGCACCGCGCGCCCGCCCGCGGCCGGAGCCGCAGCCGCGCCGCTGTCTTCGGCTCCATCCTCTGCGGCCTCATCCCCCGCAGCATCGTCCTCCGCGCTCATGTTAGCATATGTGGCGATCCGCTTGGAAATCTGCTGCAGCAGCTTGATCAGCGCGCTCAGGTCCGGCCCCTGCCCCGGTGTCTGCTCGTCGAACACCGCCGAGATCGCCCGGACGTTCTCCTCTGCGGCCTTCACCGCAGCCAGCCGCGCCGCAACTACCTCCTCGTCGCTGTCCTGGAACGCCGCACCAATGGTGGCGGTATCCGGGACATGCTCCATATCTTCCGGCGCCGTCATCACCCCTTCGGCGATTTCGATGTCGCGCAGGCAGAAGCGGCCGAAGCCGCGGCTTTCGCTCAGCGGCGCGCGGCGCAGCGAGCGGTACAGCGGCGACGCGCCGGCCATGCCGTCCGGCTGGCCGCACAGATCCTGGATCGCATTGATCCGCATCGTCGGATCGCCGTCGTCCTCATCCAGCTCCGGGTGGCAGGTCTCCCAGAACTCCTCCAGGCAGCCGCGGATATAGGTCGTCACATCGGCAAAACCGGGCAGCCCTTCAGAATGCAAAAGCGCATCTCCCAGAAACACCGCCGCCCGCAGGTCGTGGCTGCGCTCCAGCACCTCCAGCGCCTTCTTCTGAACTTCGCGGTAGTCGGGATCGGTGGCCTCGATCTTCTCATCGCCCACCACCGATTCCTCGCCCGGCTGAGCCGCCAGCTCCATCTCGGTGAAAGCCGGGTCATATTCGAGGTTTTCACCGCTAGGGGAATCCTCCCCTTTGGATTGCAGCAATACTGCAGGATCCATCTTTATTCGCCCCCCTGGGTGCATTCTTTATTGGCCGCGCCTCAGATAGGTAACGCGACGTAAGGCAGGTGCCACTCTTTTCGAGCCTGGTGGTTAAACCCGCGGAAACCTCAAACAATAACTTGACCCCAAGAGAGCCTTATCGCCATCCTAATGTCAAACCTTTTCCATGCTTTTAGCGGCGGCTGAATGATGAGTATTGATCGTATTTCTGGCAAGGAAGTCAAAGAGATGGTCCGCGAAGGCGCCAAGAAGCGGATGAGTTTCGCCTTCTGCCTCGATGCCAGCAAGGACCCTCTGCTGATGATCCAGCCCGGCAAGAAACCGGAAACCCTGAAGGCCCCGATGAAGAAAGAAGGCGGCGGCCCGCCCATGGCCTGGGGCACCTACGTGGTGCGCTCCGGCAATATGGAGGTGATCTGCGAAAGCGCGCCGCAGCGCATGGTCACCGAACTCAAGAAATTCCTCAAGCGCAACCCGGCCAAGGTCAACGTGCTGTTCTACGATGACGGCGGCAACCTGCTGGACAGCCTCAAACCCGAGGCCCCCGAGGGCCAGGTCACAGAGGAAAACGTCTCCGACATTTCCGCCGCCGGCATCGACCCCAAGGCCATCGCACCGCTGAAACGCCGCCTGAAACGCATCCAGCCGCGCATCGGCCTTGCCCCCGGACCGCTGGAGCTGAAACTGAAACGCGCACTGGCCAAATCCGTCAGCCTGATCAACGACGGCCGCCTGCAGGAGGCCGAAACGATGATCGTGGTGATCGAGCGCGCCGTCGCCCGCATCGGCAAGGACCGAGAGGACGAAGGCAAGTCGATGAAACGCGGCCAGCGCGAAATGGACCAGCGCTCGCTTGGCGCCCAGGTCAAGCGCGCCCAGTCCCTGCAGGCCAATGTCGCCCGCGCCCCGGGCAAGGTCCGCGACCGCCTGGGCCGCGCCCTGCATGTGGCCGCCCGCCACCTGAAACGCCGTGACCTCGATTCCGCCCGCGACGCCATGGACAAGATCGAAAAGGCCCTGACCGCACTGGTCTGATCCAAAGAACCAATCCGCACCCGGCGGGCTGGCGAACACCAACCGGAACCCGGAGACAGTGATGCCCTTGAACCGCCTGCTTTCTGCCCTCGCCCTGATCTGCCTGCCGCTGGCCGCCGCGGCCGAGACCGGCCCGCTGCGGGTCGAGCTGAACAAGACCGAAGAAATCGAGGGCGGCGGCTGCCGCGCCTTCTTCCTGTTCCGCAACCAGACCGGCAAGAGCTTCGAAGGCTTTGAAATGTCGCTCGCCATCCTCGACGGCCAGGGGGTGATCGACCGGCTGCTGTCGATCGACGCCGCCCCCCTGCCCGTCCAGCGCACCACCCTGAAACTCTTTGAAATTCCCGAGATCGCCTGCAGCAACATCTCCGAGATCCTGCTGCACGACATCACCTCCTGCCAGCCCCAGAACGAAGAGCAGACGGACTGTTTCCCGATCCTCGAGCTTGGCTCCCGCGCCGCCGCGCCGCTGGTGAAGTAAACCATGGCCGGCACTTGGGAAATGCTCGGCACCGGCGGACCAGTGATCGTGATCCTGGCGCTGATGTCACTCCTGTCGCTGACGGTGATCGCCGTCAAACTGATCCAGCTCTGGCCGGTGCGCTCCGGCTCTGACGCCCGCGAGCAGGCGCTGACCCGATGGAAAGACGGCGACCGCAAGCAGGCGCAGGACAGCATAGCGGGCGGCAAATCCCCGGCCGACCGGGTGATGGGCTACGCCATGCAGGCACTGCAAGAGGGCCTGCGCGGACCGCTCCTGCAAGACGAACTGCAACGCCGCGGCAACGAGGAGGTAAGCCGGATGAATTCCCTCATCCGCCTGCTGGAGCTCATCGCCATGGTGGCGCCTCTCCTGGGTCTTCTCGGCACCGTTCTCGGCATGATCCAATCGTTTCAGGAGCTGGAACTGGCCCAAGGCGCTGCCAATGCCTCTGTGCTGGCCGGCGGTATCTGGCAGGCGCTGCTGACCACCGCCGCAGGCCTGCTGGTCGCCATCCCCGCCGCCATCGCCGCGGGCCTGTTCGCAGCCCGCATCGACGCCGCCGCGCAGGCGATCGAAAGCGCCGCCGGCCGCCTGCTGCTGATCGACGGGTCGCGCTGACACGGGGGAACGCCGCCATGATGATCAACCGGCCAGCCCGCCCCCGCGCCCTGATTTCGCTGGTGCCGATGATCGACGTCATGCTGATCCTGCTGGTGTTCTTCATGGTGACTTCCACCTACCTGAATCTCGACATGATCCCGGCGGTGAAACCCTCCGAAGGCGCCGCAACAGGAAGCCCGCAAGCGCCGGCAGGCACCCTGATGATCCGCCTCGGCGCAGACGGTGTGCCGGTGCTGCGCGGCACCGGACTGGATCAAAACACCCTCCGCGCCACCCTCGCCGCCGCGGTGGCAGAGGAACCGCTGACCCAGGTGGTGATCCTCCCCTCCGGCGCCGCGCAGACCCAGGCGCTGATCACCGTGATGGACAGCGCCGCCCTGGCCGGCGTCACCCGCCTGCGCGTCCTGCGGCTGGAGGCGGTGCAATGAAGCTCAACCGCCCGGCCCGCAATCCGCATTCGGAAACCATCATCGCCCTCATCGACGTGGTGTTCTTCCTGCTGGTGTTCTTCATGCTGATCGGCCGGATGGACGCCACCGCGCCGTTCGATGTCCGCCCCGCCACCGCCGTCACCGGCCGCGACATGCCCTCGGGCGGCATCACCCTGGCCATCTCCGCCACCGGAGACCTGGCACTCGACGGCAAGGCAATCCCCCGAGACGCCCTTTCCCCTGCCCTCTCGGCGCTGCTGGCAGACGACCCGGATCTGCGCCTGCGCATCAACGCCCACCGCACAGCGGAACTGCGCAACGTGCTGCCGCTGGTCGCCGCGGGCGAGGCGCTGGGATTCCGGGACGTGGTGCTGGTGGTCACCCCGGAAACGGACGGATGATGCGTACCCCGGCCATATGGGCGCTGGGGCTTGCGGCCTCCGCCCTGGTCCACGCCGGCGGCGCCGCAGCGCTGCTGATCTCGCTGACGCCCGACCCGGTTCCGCAGCAGCCCACGCCGGAAAGCAGCCTCAACCTGCAGGCCCACCGCGTCCCCCGTTCCGAGGCCGTGCAACAGCCGCCCGAGGGCGAGCAAGCCGCTGAAAGCGAAACGCAAAGCCAGGGTCTGGCGTCCGGAAGCATCCCGCAATCGGCGGCCCTGCCGCAGCCGCCTGACGCGGACCGTCTTGCCGCTGCTGTTCCGCCTGCTGCACCCCTTGCTGCTGCCGCAGCGCCAGCCGCCGCTGCAGCTCCGGCCCAGGCGGCCGGCAGCCCCCTCGCCAGCGCCAGCCTTCCGGCCGCAAGCCTGGCCGCTGCAAACCCGCAAACCCAGCAGGCCCAAGCCACCGCCCCGGCGCTGTCACAGGCCGCCGCCGCAGCAGCCCCCGCGCCTTTGGCGCTGGCCGCTGCGCAGGAACCGGCGCTTACCCTTGCAACGGCACCTGCTCCGCTGACGGCCGCCGCAGCAGCACGCCCCGACGCGGCCGCGCTGCCGCAAACCGCTCCAGCCAGCCAGCCCGGCCAGGAGGCGCAACCGGATGCGCCCGTGCTGCCCGGCACCGCGCCCAATCCGCAGCAAACGCCGGCCGCCATCCCGGACGCCCCCCGCATCAAGGCCGCGCTCGCCTTCCAGGGCGGCAGCGGCGGCATCGACCCGGTCTCCCTCGCCGCGTTCCAAAGCTTCATGCAGCCGGGCGACGCGGCGGCTGAGGGAGATCCCCTGCGCGACGGCGTCTCCGGCATCCTCGCCGCCGTGCCCTGCTCCCGCCTGCAGGTGGCCTTTGTTCCGGAAACCGCCACGCTGGAGGTGCGCGGCCACCTGCCTGAGGACGGCCTCCGCTCTCCTGTTCTGGCAGCCCTTCAGGCACAAATGGGCGCCGACATCACAGTCTCGGACGAAATGCGCCTGTTGCCCCGGCCGCAATGCGGCGCGCTGGCAGGCATTTCAAACGTCGGCCTGCCGCAAAGCACCGACCAGATCACCAACCCGCTGCTGGTCGGCGAAGACGCCCATGCACGGGTGCTCGACTATTCCGGCGGCGAGCGGCTGTTCTTCGACCTCACCGCGCCTGACTACCCGGCCTATGTCTACGTGGATTACTTCGACGCCGGCGGCGCGGTGCTGCACCTCTCCCCGAACGAACTGGTGCCGCTCGCAGAGGCCGCCGCCAAAAGCGCCCTGCGTGTCGGAGCCAAGGAAGCCGGAGACCCCGGCCTGCAAATCACCGTCGGCCCGCCCTACGGCCAGGAAATCGCGGTGGCCTTTGCCGCCTCGCACCCGCTTTACGAGGGCAACCGCCCGCTCAGCGAACCGGCAGCGCCCTATCTGGACTTCCTGCGCACCCAAGTGGCAGAGGCCCGCGCCGAACACCTGGATTTCAAGGGCGAATGGGTTTATTTTCTGATCGACACCCACGCCCCCTGATTGCAGACCGCAACGGCAGATCTCCCGCACCCGCAGGCCCGCGGCTGACGCGCTGCGCCTGGCCCCCGTCCTTTTCCGGGTCAAGGGCTGCGCGAGCAGCCGCGCGCACGCGCGGTTCACCCTTGACGCGGAAACGGGCGGAATATCATGGACAGGGCGCCTTAAGGGCAAACCTGCCCTTAAGCGCTTCTCAGCAAACGAAAACCCGCTTTCCACCCTGTGATACGCTGCTCTCTGAAGCGCGCCCTGCGCTGTGCACAGCACAGCGCCACGCCCAACCAGGACGGTGCATCTTCAAATGCTCCCGCACGGGCGGGAGCCCTCCCCTGCCCTGCAGAAAACAGTTTGCGGGTGTCTACTGGCAGCCGCCCGCGGCCCAGCTCTTCAGCACCTGTTTCAGCGCGCCGCCAAACGGGTGCTGCTTGCCCAGCGAGCGTTGCATGTTGAGGCTCAGATAGGTGTTGCCCTGCGTGCACAGCCGCTCCCGCGTCCACTGGTGGCAGGCGCTGCAGGACTGGTCCTTCCAGTAGCTTTCCGGCAGCCCGTCGACGGGCGCAAAGGACGGTGAGCGGGTCACCACCTCCGCCAGTGTCAGCCCGGCAATCTCCGGCATGCTGGTTTGCAGCGGGCTGGCATAGGTGACCGGGCCGGCCTCTGCCAGTTTCACCGCCTCCGGTTCAGGGTCAGGCGCTACAGCAGGCGCCTCGCCGCCCGCAACAGGATCCCGGCCCGCGCCTGCAGCCAGCGCGGCAACTTCAGCCGCGGCCATTTCAGCGAATTGCCCCTCAGAATAGGCCATCAGATAGGCCTCGTAGGCTGCCTTGCTGCCATCCCCCTGCGCCGCCTGAAACATTGCCGTCTCGGCGTCTTGAACAGAGGCTGGCGCCTCTGCGGCCGCCGGCTTGCCGTTCTGCAGTTCCTCCTGCACCAGTTCCGCCAGCAGCGCCCGCGCCTCATCGGCATATCTGCCGTCGCCATAACCGCGCAGGAACAGCATGATCTGCATCGCATCCCGCGACGCCTTGATCGAAGCCCAGATCTGCGCCTCCTCCATTTCCGCGGCACTCATCACCACCTCCGGCGCCGCCGCGGCAAAAGCAAAGTCGCTGACCAGCGAAGACGTGTCCCAGGGCGTCTGCTTGCCGCCGCTTTGCTCCAGCACCGCCCGGCGCACCTGTTTGAACACCTGCTCCACCGGCGCCCCCGGCACCACGATCTCGCGCGCCAGCGCCTCGGTGAAGGGGCTGTTCTCCCCTTCCCCGTCCAGCGCCACGTCACCCGGCGCAGTGGCATAGGCGAGGAAGGTTCCGGTCGGCGCCTTCATCTCCGCCAGGCCGCTTTCGTTCAGATCCGCCACCGCCTTGAACGGATTGTTGCGGCAGGCGTCCAGGATCACGATGTTGGTGCGGTTCCGGGCCGACGCCATCTGCCGCAGCACCGACTGCGCCTCGATTGCCATCAGATCCAGATCCGCCGCATCCGCCAGCGCCACATCGACAGGCAGCAGATAGTTGCTGCCAAAGCTCTGCACCCCGTGGCCGGCATAATAGAACAGCCCGGTCGCGTCCTCGCCGGCGCTGCGCAGCTTGCGCCCGAACTGGGCAATCGCACGCTTCATCTCGATCTGCTTGGCGTCCGCTGCCAGCGTCACGTCAAATCCCAGCCCCTCCAGCGTCTCAGCCATCAGCCGCGCATCGCGCACCGGATTGTCCAGCTCGGAAACCGCGCCATAGGCCGAATTGCCGATCACCAGCGCCAGCCGCTCCTCCGCCAAGGCCATGACGCCCCAGCAGGACGCAACAGCGGCCAGCAGCATCAGCCGGACCCGGATCATCAAAATTCGCACGTATCTGCTCCACTTCCCGCCCCTAGCACCCGTCCGCGCGGGGGCTGCTTCCCAATTCTTAAGGGTATTTCGTTACCAAACTATCGCGTCCCTTGCGCCCGGCGGCAACTCTGCGGTTAGTCTGGGCGCATCATTTCTGCCCTGGCCCGCAGGCCGGTGCACCACTGACAGCCTTTGGGATGGACCCTGCATGTACCGCTTAACCCTTTCAATCATAACAGTTTTCCTGCTTCTCATCCGCCCGGCACTGGCCGCCGGCCCGTTTGAGGGCGGATGGCAGCTGACACCCGAATCCTCCGCCATCCGTTTCATATCGATCAAAAAAGGCAGCATTGCGGAATCCAGCCGCTTCGCCGCCTTCTCCGGCAGCATCTCCGAAGCCGGTGAGGCAAAGATCCATATCGCGCTCGATTCCGTCGACACCTCCATCGACCTGCGCAACGTGCGGATGCGGTTCCTGTTCTTTGAAACCTTCACCTACCCCGAGGCTGTGGTTTCGGCCCGGATCGATCCGGCGCAGATCGCCGATCTGGCTGCAGTGCAGCGCAAGCAGATCGACCTGCCCGTCACCCTGTCGCTGCATGGGGTTGAGACCGGGCTGACCATCCCGGTTGCGGTAACACTGCTGAACGGAAACCGCGTTGCCGTCGCCACCGTGCAGCCGGTGATCCTGAAGCTGGAGGACTTCAACCTGGTTGCCGGAAAGGAAAAACTTGAAGAAGCCGCAGGCGTCACCATCACCCCTGTCGGCCTGGTCAGCATGGACCTGATGTTCGACCGCAGCGGCACTGACGGTGCGGCTGTCCCCGCGGGGACAGCCGCCTCAGGCGCCGCCACCGCGCTGGAGGCCAGCGGCGATTTCAGCCGCGAGGCCTGCACCGGGAGGTTCGAGATCCTGTCGCAGGGCCGCAGCGTGAACTTCGCGCCCTCCACCGCGCGCCTGGATGCCAACTCCCGCGACTTCCTCAACAGCCTGTCGGACATCATCCGCCGCTGCCCCGGCATGGTGGTTGAGGTCGGCGGCCACACCGACAGCCAGGGCAAGGCAGCCTGGAACATGACGCTGAGCGAGAAGCGCGCGGCTGCGGTGAACCAGTACCTGCAGGAGATGGGCATCCCGGCAGAACGCCTGGTCGCCGTCGGCTATGGCGAGACCACACCGCTGGTGCCCAACGACACGGTGCAGAACCGGGCCAGGAACCGGCGGATCGAGTTCAAGGTTCTGAACTGATCCGCCGCTGTCCCCGCGGGGACAGCAACGCTGCACAGAAGCAGACCCGGCCCCGCGCCGGGTCTTTTCATTTGGCCAGCAGCCCTCAGCAGACGTCTTTCCTTGCCTTGTCCCCGCGGGGACACATGCCGGAAACACCGCCGCTTGCCACCTGCGGACATGAAAAAGGCCCGGCATCTCTGCCGGGCCTCAGCCACTTTTCTGACGCTGTCCCCGCGGGGACAGCTGCTTCAATCGTCCTGTTCGAGGGCGGCAAAGAACGCGGCAATCGCGCCTTCCAGCTTGTGCCGGTCGATCTCGGAGAAGTCGCGCTCCATCGCCATCTCGATCTTGCCGTCGCGCGCCTGGCAGCGGACTGTCCCCGCGGGGACGGTGCAGCGCAGGGTGGTCTTGGCAACACCGGGACGCGGTGCTGCAGCTGCGCGGGGCGCAGGTTTGCGCTTGCCCTCGAGAAAGCCGCGAAGCACCTCCAGCTCCGCCTCTTCGGTTTCGGCCTTCGCCCGCGTCAGCGCCTCCCGCAGTTCCGGGATGTGAGCCGCATCAGCCTCCAACCGCTTCCTCAGCTCCAGCCCCAGCGCGCGCGGGATCGCTTCCGGGAATTTCAGCAGATCGCCCACCGCGCCCAGCAGCTGGGCGAAATGGCGGATATAGATCTTCTTCTGACGGCCCGCAGAGGCGTAAAGGTCGTTGACCGCGTCTTCGAGAGACTTCGCCCGGGTGCCCCCGTCGTGAGTATAGCTCAGCGCCAGCTGGGCCATTTCGGCGAATGAGATGTCCCGGCGCACCAGGTTTTCGTCCACCATCCGGCGGTACAGGCTCTGCAGCGAGTCGCCCTTGGCCACCAGACCCGCGGGGATATGCTCATAGGCTTCATCCTCCGTCTCCCGCAGCAGCTCCAGATAGGCCCGCAGCCGGCGGTAGCCCTGGATCAGCTCATAAGTGCCGTCTTCCCTTTCCTCGACCCGGATCGGGTTCGACAGGCCGATGGCTTTGATGGATTCCTTCAGCTCGTCCAGGTCGGGGTCGCGCCCCTCCCTGCGGTCGCGGATCAGCTTGGTCGCGCCGATCCGTCCGATCGGGATCCGGTCGACCATCAGGCCCAGCTTCTTCAGCCGCACAAACTCATGCGCCAGCCGGTCGTTTTCGTCGCGGATTTTCTGCTCGGCCTCCGCGCGGGTGCGCAACGCATCGGCGTTCTCGGAGATCGCGGTGGCCATCGGGCCGCGGCGGGATTCAGCGGGTTTGTCTGCCGGTTTTTCCGGTGCTGTCCCCGCGGGGACAGCGGCCGTATCAGGGGTGAAGTCGATGTCGAAGACTCTGCGTTTGCTCATGCCTCATCCTCCAGGTTTTCCCAGGCTTCCAGCGCGTAGGCTTTGAATTCGTCATAGGCCTGATCAAACGACGCCCGCGCGCGCCGCCAGGTTTCGCGCGTCATGTCCCGGTAATCGATTTCGTAGATGGAACTCAGGAAGCGGCCCGATTGTTCGACTGCGCGGGTCATCTCGATCGGGTGCTCCGTCATTCTACCCTCAAAAACCTTCATAAATGCCGAACGCATCGCACGGTGCAAATCGTTACCGCTTTCGTAACGGGTCAGGAGGAAGCGGACGTCCTGGAAAACCTTGGGCAGGGCAAATGTCCCCGCGGGGACAACGCCGTTAAAGGCAGAGAGATCCTCCAGCGCCTCGGACAGCTGGCCGATGAAAGAGGTGGTGGAGTCATATTCCCAGTAGCCGGGGCCGGAGGGGATATAGAGCATGTCGGCCGCGAAGACCGCGTTCATCGACTGGTAGCCGATGGCGGGCGGGCAGTCGAAGATCATCAGGTCGTAATCCTCAGACGGCAGCTGATCGAGGTAGCGCGAGACGGCCGCGAAGAACGACCATTCCGGGTTCAGGTGGCGGTACTGGGCGGAGGCGAATTCCACAAAGGCCGCATTGGCGCAGGAGGGGATGATGTCGATGGTCGGCCAGCTGGTCGGCTTGACGAAGTCGCTCACGCGCAGATCCTGCAGCCCCATGCCCGTGATCGCATCGGGCAGCTGGCGCTGGGGCAAGGCGGTGCCGGACTCAGCCCCCTGCAGCGACGCGTTCATCCGCGTGGTCTCGCGCACCAGGTCGCGGGCCATGATGCCCCAGACGGTGTAATCCTCAGTAACGTCGCTGAGACCCATGGAGTGGGAGAGCGTCGCCTGCGGGTCGAAGTCGACGCAGAGCACCCGGTAGCCGTCCAGCGCCGCGGCATGGGCGAAGTGCAGCGCAACGGTGGATTTGCCGGCCCCGCCCTTGAAGTTGGAGATTGCCACCCGCAAGGCACGCTTGCCTGCGGGGCGCTTGGGCAGCAGGGATTTGCGGTTGATCTTGATGCGGCGGCGCAGCTCGTTAATCTCCTCCAGCGAATACCAGCGCTGGCGGCCGTCCTCCTCGACATGGCCCTGGGGCAGGGAGGGGTCGGTGGCCAGCCGCCCGCGCAGGGTCGACTGGTTGACCCGGAAGATCAGCTCCGCCACCTCCCAGGAGGAGAACCGGCGCAGGGTCTTTTCCATTTCGGGGGAGAAGGTTTGCTGGCGGATCCAGCTTTGCATCTTCAATGATTGGGCCTGCATTTTGGACAGGTCTTCGTGCGTAAACATCACTGCTCCTCGATCTGCACGTTGTTCTTATATGTATGGCGGCGTCCATTTTCCTGCGGACGCTAATTCAGCCTCAATATCCATTTACGCCGAATTTGCAAAAAACGCAAAAGCTAATATGGTCGGGAAGAGCGTCCTGTCCCCGCGGGGACACATCTGCAGAAGGCCCAGTGAAATAAGGCGCAGGGCGATTCGGAAGGCACCTGCCAAACGATTCGTTTCATTGGTTTTTTCTGGGGTTCAGACGCCAGATTTAGGGGGACTCCCCGGACCGGGATACAGCAGATTGGGGGACATTTTGGCGCAAATAGGGGTCACCCTGGATGTCCCCCAATACCATAGATACCAATTTTTCTTTCGAAAAAGGGATTAGGGTTGAATTCAATTCCCGCCAGCGCTTGACAGAATCGGAATTCCGGACGCAAATCAGATACAACAAACGAATAGCGTTGAGTTCAGGGCAAACCCGGCCAACGCATTTCCCGGCAAACAAGTCCGGGAGCACTTGAGGCAGCATATCCCGGCCCAGGAGGGCAGGGAGGGAGAAACGGGGGCAGCAATGCTTGCCAAACGGCCTGCGGGGCGCAACGCCTCTGCACTGAAGTATGATATCCTCACGGCGATGGGGGCTTATGCGCTTGGCCAGGGCAAGGGGGCGCAGAAGCTGGTTCTGCGTTTCATGACATTGATGACGGCACGCTACAACTGGCTGCGGGATGAGCTGGCCGTCGGGCAGCGGGAGATTGCCCGGCTGTGGGATGTCGACGAGCGCACGGTGAAGCGCGAGATGGCGAAGCTTCGCGGCATGGGCTGGCTGGTGGTGAAGCGCCAGGGCGCCCGCGGGCGGGTCACGGAATACGGCATAGACCTGGAGCGGCTGCTGGCGGACACGCAGGAGCGCTGGGGCGCCGTTGGGCCGGACTTTGAACACCGGATGCAGGGCGCGGATGAGCCTGCGCCGAATGTGGTGCCGCTGCGGCCCGGTGCGGTGCCGCCACCCCCGGATGTGTCGGACGGCCATGAGTGGAGCCTGGCCAAGGCAGTGCTGCATGCGGAAGACCCGGCCAACTATGCCTCCTGGGTGCAAGGACTGGAGCGCGCGGGCAGGGCAGGGGGCAGACTGGTGCTGAAGGCGCCGAGCCGGTTCCATGCGAATTACGTGATGTCGCATCTGATGCCGCGGCTGCTGGCGGCCTGCCGTGATGTGGATGGTGAGGTCTCCGCGATTGTTGTGGAGGCGTGAGACGGAAACGGCACGCCTGCGGTTGAACCCCTTGGGGCCAAGGCATTATGTGGGCGGGCAGGGGGCCTGGCGTGACAGGCCCCGCGGAACAAGGAGCAGCCCGAAATGAGCGGCGTGCAAGACAAGATCTGTGTCATTGGCCTGGGCTATGTCGGGCTGCCGCTGGCAGCGGCCTTCGGGCAGCACCGGGCGGTCGTGGGGTTCGACATTGATCCCTCCCGCATCGCGGGGCTGCGCAACGGCGAGGACCGCACGCGGGAGCTGGAACCCGAGGAGCTGGCCGCGGCGGAATTCCTGTGTTTCACCTCGGACCCGGCGGAGATTGCGGACTGCACGATCTATATCATCACCGTGCCGACGCCGGTGGATGCAAGCCACCGCCCGGACCTGAGCCCGCTGCTGGCGGCCTCGGCCATTGTGGGCGGGGTGCTGAAACCCGGCGATCTGGTGATCTATGAATCCACCGTCTATCCCGGCGCCACCGAGGAAGACTGCGTGCCGGTGCTGGAGGCGCGGTCGGGGCTGAAATTCAACGCGGATTTCTTTGCGGGCTACTCGCCCGAGCGGATCAACCCCGGCGACAAGCAGCGGCGGCTGAAGGATGTGGTGAAAGTCACCTCCGGCTCCACTCCGGAGGTGGCGGAGCGGGTTGATGCGCTCTACCGCGAGGTGGTGACGGCAGGCACCCACAAGGCCGCAAGCATCCGGGTGGCAGAGGCGGCCAAGGTGATCGAGAACAGCCAGCGGGATATCAATATCGCGCTGGTGAATGAGCTGGCCAAGATCTTCAACAAGATGGGGATCGACACCCAGGCGGTGCTGGAAGCCGCTGGCACCAAGTGGAATTTTCTGCCGTTCCGCCCCGGGCTGGTGGGCGGGCACTGCATCGGGGTGGACCCCTATTACCTGACCCATAAAGCGGAGCAACTGGGCTACCACCCGGAGATCCTGCTGGCGGGCCGCCGCTTGAACGACGGCATGGGCGCCTATGTTGCGGGCGAGATGGTCAAGGCAATGCTGAAGCGCGGGTTGCCGGTCGCGGGCGCGCGGGTGCTGGTGATGGGCCTCACGTTCAAGGAGAACTGCCCGGACTTGCGCAATACGCGGGTAATCGACGTGGTGCGTGAGCTGCAGCAATACGGCGCAGTGGTGGATGTTTTTGATCCCCATGCGGACCCGGATGAGGCGCAGGAGGAATACGGCATTCCGCTGGTCGCTGAGCCGGGGCAGGGGGCCTATGCCGGGGTTGTCCTGGCGGTGGCGCATTCGGAGTTCCGCGCGATGGGGGCGGAGGCGGTCCGCGCCTTGGGGTCCGAGGGAGCGCTGGTCTATGACCTGAAATATGTGCTGGCGCCGGAAGAGGCGGATTTGCGGCTCTGACAAGGGGAATTTTACCGTAGTCGCTTGAATTGCTGTATCCTTGCCCATGTCAGCAAGGAGACCGGGTATGAGTGATGTTCTGGAAGGCCGCTGCCTGTGCGGCGCCGTGAAAATCCGTGTTGAAGGGGCGCATGACCCGCGCGCAGGGGCCTGCCACTGCCGCATGTGCCAGCGCTGGAGCGGCGGGCTGTTTCTGTGCTTCGAGGCTGATGCGGAGGCGGTGACGGTTGAGGGGCCGGTGGCGCATTACCAATCCTCTGCCTTTGCCGAGAGGGCGTTTTGCAGCACCTGCGGATCGCATTTGTGGATGCGGGATGTGGATGAGGACGGCCGGCCTTATGACCTGATGCCGGGGTTGTTTGATGAAGCGCTGACCTGGCCGCTGCGGTCTGAGATCTATGCTGACCGGGCGATGGCTGCGGTGCGGCTGGAGGGGGATCACAAGCGGGCAACCCGGGATCAGTGGGAGGCGCAGAACCCGTTTATTGACGGCGATGTCTGAGGGCGCGTGGCAGGGGGATCAGCCCCCGACGCGCGGCAGTTTCGGGCCGCTCCAATAGGCGCCGCTGTCCTGGCGCAGGGCGTCGTAGGCTTTGATCCGGCGCCGGGCGTCTTCGCCGCCGGCCGCGATCAGATGGGTGAGCAGGCACTCCAGCACCGCCATGGCGCCGCCGATAGCACCGAAGGGATGCAGCGAGTTGGCGGCCACCGCCAGCACATGGTCGGTGCGGATGCCGGGGGCAATGACCTCGCTGTCGGTGATCAGGATCACCGATGCGCCGCGTTCGCCCGCCAGCCGCAGTGCCTGGATGGTGCCGGCGGAGTAGGGGGCGAAGGTGACGGCGATCAGGCAGTCCTCGGGGCCTATGTCCAGGAGATCATCGAGCGCGGCGCCCATGTGGCGGGGAACGAGGTCCAGAGACGGCAGGGCCATGCGGCCGACGTAGTGGAAGTAATAGGCAAGCGCATAGGAAGAGCGGGTGGCGGTGACATAGCTGCGGCGGGCGGTGAGCAGCGTGTCCACGATGGCCTGGGTCCGCTCTGCCGTCATCAGCCGCAAGGAGCGGGAGGTTATGTTCAATTGGTTGCGGGCGGTGGCAGCCTGCAGTTTTCCTGCCGGGCCTTCGTCCTGCATCCGGTCCAGCCAGTCCTGACCGAGGTCTGCCTCATGCGTGGTGGTCAGCGCGGCGCGGAAGGGGGCGCGGAAGGCCTCAAACGTGTCATATCCCAGATGCTGGGCGAGGCGCACAAAGCCGTTGGCGCTGATGCCGGTCCTTTTGGCCGAGGTGCGCACGGTGTCGAGGCCGAAGTCGCCGGGGTTGTCGATCACGTATTTTGCCGCCGCTTTCAGCTTGGGGGGCAGGCTGTCCATTTGATCCTTCAGATGCTGGATCAGCCGGGCGGTTTTCCGGGGGTCGAGATGCGGGTCCATGCGCCGCATCAGAGCAGATGTGCGGTAAATGGCAAGAGTGGAACGGGTGTTATTCCGACAGGAACGCCATCAGGTCCTGGCGGGCGTGCAGGATGCGGATGATATCCGGGCGGTTTTGCTCCAGACGGTAGATCACCAGATGCGCGCCCGACGGGTGGATGCGGACCGGGGGGGTGAATTCGTGCCGTTCTCGGGCCATTCCGGGAAAGTCCGCCAGCAAATCGAACAGGGCAAACAGGCTGTCGGCATAGGCGTCGGCCTGTGCTTCGCCCCAGGTTTCCAGGCCATAGCGCCAGATGGCGGCAAGGTCGGCGCGGGCGGCGGGCCGGATCCGCCAGCGCGGCTCAACCATTGCGGCGCATGGCGGCCTTGAAACCTTCGGCTGTCAGCGTTTCCGCCGGGCCGCTGGCGAGGCCTGCGTCGATGGCGGATTGCAGTTCCGCTATGGCGGCGGTGCGGGCCTGGTCGCGGCGGATCAGGTCGCGGACATAGTCGCTGGAATTGGCATAGGTGCCGGTGCGGGCCTGTTCCTCGACCCAGTCCTTCATCTGGTCCGGCAAAGAGACATTCATGGTGGCCATGGGCGGGCTCCTTTCGCTGGGACAGGTCGCTGGGATAGGATATGGCAATCTTTGCCAAAAGTGCAAGGGGCGGTGGAATGGCGGGCAGATTGCCCGCCCTGCGCAAAAAGCCCGCAGCTGTTTGCTGCGGGCTTTTTTGTTGTTCCTGTCCGGTTGGATCAGGCGGAAACTGCCTTGAGGCCCTTTTCCTCCAGCGGCTGGATGGTGCCGTCTTCGCTGACGGTCACCTGCTCGCCGTGGTTCAGGCTGTCGAGGCCCTTGCAGGCGACCAGCATCAGAACGTCCTTTTCGCGGGCAACGATGGCCATGTGGCTGAGCCAGCCGCCGACCTCGCTGAGCACCGCGCCGGAGCGCTGGACGTAAGGCAGCCAGGCCGGGTTGACCATGCGGCAGACCAGGATGTCGCCGTCCTGGAAGTCTGCAAAGGCCGCGGGGTCGATGCAGCTGTCGTCCTCCATCCAGAACACCCGGGCGGTGGCGCTGCCGCTGCCTGCGACGCAGGTGCCGCCCATGGTGCCGTCGCCCGCCTGGGCCTGGGCGCCGAGCGACAACAGCTCGCAGTCGCGCAGGGTGAGGGTGACGTCGGTCGGCGCGGATTTCTTGCGCAGGGCTTCCTTCTCTGCGCGCGCCTCTGCCAGGTCGCGCAGGGCGTCCGGGCTGGACCAGTTGCTGTCCAGAACCTCGTCGAAGGTCAGGCTGAACACCAGTTCGTCCAAACCGCTGGTCTGTCCCAGGGCCAGCAGGGCGCGGCGCAGTTCGGCGACGACGCGCAGCGCCTCGTGCTTGGCCTGTTCCTTGAGGTCCTGATAGGCGATGGCGATGCCGATGGTATCGTCCAGCTCATCCGGCAGGTTGGCCGGGACCGGCACCGCGCCGATCGGCTCCACCGTGCTGTCGAGCAGCGAATGCAGCAGCGCCGGCGCCTCGGCGTAGCGGGGCGAAGACAGCTCGTAGTCGAAGATCGAGCGGTGGCCCATCAGCTTCATGGCGCGTGTCCGGGCATCCTTGCCGGTGCAGGAGGCCAGCAGGCTGGACGGCGCGTTGGGCAGCTCCGCGTGCATCAGGTGCGCGCGCAGGGCCGGGTCGCCGGCTGCCGCCGTGCCTGCTTCGCCCATGGTGAAGCCTGCCAGGATGTTGATCTTCTCGGCCTCCAGATAGACCTCGCGGATGAACATGTCCTTGAGGGTGGAGATCGCCTCCAAGAGCTTGTCCTGGGGCAGGGCGGTGTAGTCCACGGCCTGCCAGATCGCCAGCTTGTTCTTCAGCTCCGGCATCACCTGGCCGCGGAAGCGGGTGATCATCGGATGCGCCTGCTTGCGCAGCTGCTTGGCCTTGGCGGCGCTGAGTTTCAAAGTCATGCCCTGTTTCAGCGCCACGTCGACATAGGTTTTGCCGAACAGGTTGACCAAGTGGCCGTCGCGCCCCTCGGGCAGGCCGTAGGGCACGCCCAGCTCGCGGCAGGCCAGGTCGACGCTGCCGCCCGGTGCCCACAGCTCGCTCATCAGCGAGAAGGAGAGCGGGGTGGGGCGGGGCAGTACCTCCGACATTTCGTCCTGCTCCAGGATGGTCTGATCCGGGTCCGCGTCCGCGTAGCGGTCCAGCAGATCACGCCATTCGGCCAGGCGGGTCTGCTCCTGCTCGGTGCCCAAGGAGAGCGTGGTGATGTCGCGGCTCTGGACAATCTGGAATTCACCGTTCGCATATGCCCATTCGACGTCCTGCGGGCAGCCGAAGGTTTCCTCGATCTGACGCCCAAGCGCCAGCAGGGGCGCCATGTCCAGGGTCTGGTCCTGGTCCTCGGACGCAGGCAGGCCGGTGTAGCGGCCAAAGCGCAGGCTGGTCGGGGTGACGCGGCCGGAGACCAGGTCTTCGCCGCATCCCTCGACCCATTCGATCATCGCCATGCCGGGGGCCATCGGGTCCTGGGTGAAGAGGACGCCGGCGTATTCCGCCTGCACCATTTCCTGCACCACGATATTGCCCTGGCCGGTGCTGTCGCCCTCGCCGGAGTAGCTGGCGGCGCGCTCGGAGGAGAAGCTTTCCACCACTTCGTCCAGGGCGGCGCGCATGGTGTCTGCGGTCACGTCCAGCACCGATTCAAAGACGCCGGCAAAGCTCTGGTCGGCACCGTCCTCGTTGCTGGCGGAGGAGCGCACGGCGACCGGTTTGCCGCCTGCAAGGGCAAAGACCTGCGCCGCAAAGGCGTCTTTCCCGGCATCGGGCATTTCGCGGTAATCGTGGATCGCGTCGGAGCGGACAATCACGCCGCCGGGCACCGGCAGGCCCGCGTTGCGCAGGATCGACAGGCGCAGGGCCTTGTTGCCGGCCTGCTCCAGCTCCTCGGTATAGCCCATCGGGATCACGCCGCGCGGCAGCTTGGCAAGGCGGCGCTTGTGGGCGCGCAGGGCGAGTGCCTCACCCAGCTTGCGGTGCATGCCGGTCACATAGGCGCGCTGCACCAGCAGCAGCGTCAGGCTGAAGCAGAGATAGGCATTGGCGGCGGCTGTCAGGGTGAAGACCATGGCAAACAGCGCAGGCATGCCCAGCACCATCCACAGGGTTTTCTGGCGCTTGGTCTTGGCCACGGCCCAGAGCAGGTAAACGGCGGCCAGGGCGCAAAACAGCACCGGCATGATGAACAGCGGGTCGGCTGCGCCGAGGTCGGCCATCCACAGGAACGGGGTCTGCAGCGAGGCGCTGGCCTCTTGAGCCGCAGAGACGCCCAGCATCATCACCGGCAGGAACAGCAGCGCGGTGAGGTTTTTCATCGGCGTCAGGCCCTTGTCGGCATAGAATGCCTGTACCGCGCGCGCCTTGCGCACCGGGTCATGGGCCAGTTTCGCCTTCAGCGCCTTCATTTCATCGGCGGTCTCGGCGGTGATGATCTGGTCGCGTTCGGATTTCAGCGCCACCGGCAGCACCAGGATGCGGGTCACGATCGACAGCGCCAGGAGGCCCAGCAGGATGTGGCTGCGCTCATGCACCCACAGCAGGGCGGCTGCCAGCGCCGAGATCGCCTTGTCCCAGAGGCCGGTCTGCTGGTCTGCCAGCCATTCCTGCACATGCGGCTTGGGCTTGGGCGCGACGAAGTATTCCCAGGGCAGGGTGTAGCGGCCGCGGAAGTCGATGCCCTTCTGCGACAGCTCCAGCCCCAGCACCTGGCTCATGAAGCAGCTGCGGCGGTCGTAGCAGGCGGCGATGGTGGGCTTGTCCGGGTCCAGCTGCGCGATGCGGTCCATCAGGTCCGCGGTGGTCATCTTGCGGATCGGGATGTTGACGGCGCCGGGCAGGTGGCCGGCCTCGAAATCGCCGGGGTAGCGGGTGTCGACGATCTGCAGGTCCTCGGTGGTCAGCAGCGTCTCGAAATCAGCGGTGCTGAGCAGCACGTCCTTGCCCGGGTATTCCGGGATCGCGCGCAGGTCGGACAGTGTCTTCACGTCCTTGTCGGAGAAATCGCGGCCCTCGACGATCCATTTCTCGATGCCGCCCGCAATGAAGCTGCAGTCGATGCCCATTGCTGCCAGCTTGGCGCAGGTTTCCGAGGAGCGGTTGCCGTTGTGGCAGAACAGCACGACCTTCTGGCCTGGCTGCACCGGGCGGGTCTCCAAGAAGTCCGGGAAGCGGATATGGGTGGCGCCGGGCAGGGTGCCCATGGCGTTCTCGCCGGTTTCGCGGATGTCGTAGAACAGGGTGGAGCCGTCCTGCAGCGCGGCGGCGGCGTCAGCCGTGCTCATCGCCAGCGGGTGGTCCTCCTGCTTGGAGAAGCTGGTTTCCTTGAGCGATGCGTCCTTGATGGTGGTGCCGTCAAACTGCGCCGGCCGCGTCAAAGTGGCCTGCAGCCTTGCCAGCTCAGCCTGCGCATGCGAGGAATATTGCCAATAGTTACCGGCTGCCAGCGCCATGGCTGCCAGAACAAGAACGGATATCAGCTTGACCGGGTAGCGGCGCGGCGGGTTGCCCGGCTTGGGGGTAAAACCCAGTTTCGCCGCGATGACAGCGCCCAGACCGGAAATCATGGCAATTCCCACAGCCAGAACCTGGGACAAAGAGGAAACCGAGCCGATCACCAGCTCTGGCGAGGGAATGGCAAAGGCCGCAACAGGGAGCACTGACAAAAGCGAAGTGAGCACAATGGTTTGTGCTGAAAGTCGGAGGGACCGGGTGGTCCAGGAGGGCAATAGGGTAGTCTTCACGGTGGTTCCTGTCGGGCCAGCTGAGTCTGATATTCCGAAATTAAGGCGAATTTACCTAAAAGATTACGAAAACCTTACTGAAGGGTTAATATAGAGGCCGAAGAATAAAAGAACCGCAAAATTTTTCCGAGAATTGCAGGTGCGTTAACATTGTATTCTTATCTATGTGCCATGTAACCAAGGGGCGCGGCCTGCCTGCCGTGCCAGCCGATGTCAGTCAGGAGGCTAGACTCGTGAAACTGTTTGAGTGGACCTTTGGTATCATTGAACTTTCCCGGAAACGGCTGAGGCACGCTGTCCCCGGCGCGGTTCTGGCTGCCTGGCTTGCGGCGCTGCTGCCCGCTGCCGGATTGGCCGGCACAGACCTGGTTTTCGGCACCTATGCAGCGGATAAACCAACCGCAACGGTCAAAAAATACCAGCCCTTTCTATCCTTTTTGTCCAAGCGGATGAGCGAGGAGCTGGGGGAACCGGTCACGATCCGGCTGAAGATCGCCAAGGAATACGAAGAAGGCATCCGCCAGCTGGCTGACGGCGAGGTGGACTTCTCCAGATTCGGCCCGGCGTCCTATGTGCATGTGATGAAGGAAAACCCGGAGATCCGGATCATTGCGATGGAATCCCAGAACAGCCAGAAGCGGTTCAAAGGGGTCATCGTGGTCCATTCGGACAGTACCATTCAATCGGTTTCGGACCTGGCCGGTCTCAGCTTTGCCTTCGGCGACGAACTGTCGACCATCGGCCGCTACCTGTCGCAGGAATACCTGCTGGATGCGGGCATCAGCAGTGCCGATCTGCTGGAATTCGCCTATCTCGGCCGCCACGATCTGGTTGGCGAGGCTGTGGGAGCGGGCAGGTATACCGCGGGGGCGCTGAAAGAAAGCACCTACAAGAAACTGGTGGCCAAGGGAGTGCCGATCCGGGTGCTGGCGTCTTTTGACAATGTGACCAAGCCCTGGCTGGCGTCGCCGGATATGCCGGAACAGGTGCTGGAGGCGATGCGCAAGGTGATGCTGTCCTCGGAGAACGAGGAGATCGTGCGCCGGATTTCGAAGAACGGCTTCCTGCTGGGGGAAGATCAGGATTATGACATTATCCGCCGGGCGATGGAGCGCAGCCTGGCCTTTTAGGGCGCCGCGTTGACACCATGAAACGTACAAGCATCCTTTTCCAGATCGTGCTGTCTCTGCTGCTGGCGGCTTCGGCGGTCGGCTTTGTGGTCGGCGATCTGGCGCAGCGCCAGGAGGCGCGGCGGCTGGAAGAGCAGCTGGCCGAGCAGGCGGACCTCACGGTGTCGCTGCTGAGCGGGCTGATGCTGGAATCGATCATTGTCGAGGATGTGCCGGTGCTGGAAACCGGCCTGATCGAGGCGGTCACCCGCAAGCCGCAAATCGTCTCCATCCAGATCCGGAGCCCGGCAGGCAAACTGCTGGCCTCGGCCGAAGCGTCCGGTGCGCCGCCCGAAGGCGGCCGGGTGATGTATGAGCGCCCGATCGAGCTGGAGGGGGCTGTCTTCGGCACCATGGTGGTCGAATGGTCGACCCGGGACGGCGAGGCGCTGGTCGCCGCTTCGGTCCGCCAGATCATCATCTGGACGGTGGTCCCGGTGCTGGTGCTGTCGCTCATGGTGCTGCTGCTGGTGCATGGGCTGGCGCTGCGTCCGCTGCAGATGATCCACAAGCGGATGTCGGATGCGATTTCCGGCCTGCGCAGCCCGGCGCAAAGGCTGCCCTGGTACGCCTCCCGCGAGTTCCGGGCGCTGGATTTCTCGGTCGGGGTGCTGGAGGAGACCTTTGCCGAGCGCGACGAGCGCGAGTTTGCGATGGAGCAGGCCCGCGAAGCGGCGGATATCGCCAACCGGGCGAAGTCGGAATTCCTTGCCAATATGAGCCATGAGATCCGCACCCCGATGAACGGGGTGATCGGCATGGCGGAGCTGCTGCAGGACACCGATCTGGACGATGACCAGAGGATGTATGCCGGGACCATTGCCAAGTCCGGTTCGGCGCTGCTGACGATTATCAATGATATCCTGAACTTCTCCAAGATCGAGGCCGGCAAGGTCGAGTTCAGCATCGCCCCCTTCAATCTTCAGACCGCGGTTGAGGACGTGGTGACCCTGCTGTCGCCGAAGGCGGCGGAGAAGGGGGTGGAGATCACCATGCGCTACGATCCGGCTTTGCCCGAAATCTTCGAGGGCGATGCTGGCCGGATCCGCCAGGTGATCACCAATGTGGCCGGCAATGCGGTGAAATTCACCCGCGAAGGATATGTCTACATCGAGGTGACCGGGGAGGCGCAGGAGTCGGGCAGTCACCTGCTGAAGCTGCAGGTGCGCGACACCGGGATCGGCATCGAGCCGGATCGCATCGGCAAGATCTTCCGCGCTTTCGAACAGGCCGACAACGCCGCCACCCGGAATTTCGAAGGCACTGGCCTGGGGCTGGCGATCTCGTCCCGGCTGCTGTCGCTGATGGGCGGATCAGTGCAGGTGGAATCGGCGCCGGGCGAAGGATCGGTCTTCACCATCACGCTGCCGCTGCGGCCCGGCAGCGCGTCGGCGGCAGCGCCGCAGCGCAGCCCGCAGAACTTTGCCGGGCTGCACTGTCTGCTGGTGGACGACCTGGAGCTGAACCGGGTGATCCTGTCGGAACGGCTGAGCGCCTGGGGCGTGTCGTGCTCGCTGGCGGCCTCGGCGCATGAGGGGCTGGAAATCCTGGCCGATGCGCAGCTGGACGGGCGCCGGTTCGACTTTGTCATTCTCGATTTCCAGATGCCGGCCATGGACGGGCGCGCCCTGGCGGCGCGGATCCGGGCGATGCCGGGGTTTGAATCTGTGCCGCTGGTCATCCTGTCGTCGGTGGAGCACGCGCTGACCCGGGCCGATTGCGAGGCGATCGGCGCCTGCGAATTCGCGCTGAAACCGGTACGGGCAGTGCAGCTGCGGCAGGTGCTCGACCGGGTGCTGAGCCTGCCGCCGGGGCAGGCGGAGGCTGATGCCGGGCGGAAGCACGGTATTGAAGTGCCGGGCCGCCGCCTGAAACTGCTGCTGGCGGAGGACAACCGCACCAATCAGCTGGTGGTTACCAAGATGCTGAAGGACGCGCAGCTGGACATCAGAATTGCCAGGAACGGCATCGAGGCGGTTGCGCAGTTCCAGGACGCCCGGCCGGATATCGTGCTGATGGACATGATGATGCCGGAGATGGACGGGCTGGAGGCCACCGCCGAAATGCGCCGGATCGAGGCGGATAGCGGCAGCGGCAAATGCCCGATTGTGGCGCTCACCGCCAATGCGCTGCAAACCCACCGGGAAAAGTGCCTGCAGGCGGGGATGGATGATTTCCTGAGCAAGCCGATCAACAAGAAGGCGCTGACCGAGGCGATCAGCAAGTGGACCGGCACCCCGGACCTGCAGCGCACCGGCAGTTGACAGGCCGGCCGCGGGCGCAGGGAGCTTCGAGCGGACTGATGGAAAACGCCTGCTGCGTTCTTCCGGCGGGCGGTCAGCCGCGGCGGCGGTGAAACAGCAGCCCGGTCAGGCTGGACGCGGCAAACAGCCCGGCTGCCAGGCAGACGATGCTGGGGCCTGCAGGCGTATCCAGCGCAAAGGCCAGCTGCAGCCCGCCGGTGGCGGCCAGCATGCCCAGCAGCGCGGCAATGACTGCCATCCGTTCAGGCGTCGCGGCAAAGGCGCGGGCGGCGGCGGCCGGGATCAGCAGCATCGCGGCAATCAGCAGCACGCCCACCACTTTGATCGCCACCGCCACCACCAGCGCCAGCGCGATGGTCAGCACCATCTGCTCGCGCCGGGGGTCGATGCCGGCGGCATGGGCCAGGTCCGGGTTCAGGGTGGCGGTCAGCAGCGCTGACCAGCGCCACCACAGCAGCGCCAGAACCAGCACCGCACCGCCCCAGATGACGGCAAGATCGCCGCGCCCCACCGCCAGAATATCGCCGAACAGATAGGCCATCAGATCGATCCGCACCCCTTGCAGGAAGGAGACGGCAACCAGGCCGAAGGCGAGGGAGGAATGCGCCAGCACCCCCAGAAGCGTGTCCATCGCATAGCCGCGCCCGGCCAGCGCCGAGACGGTCGTGGCCATCGCCAGCGCGGTCGCCAGCACGCCGGCAAAGACCGAGACATCAAAGCTGAGCGCCAGCGCCACGCCGAGGATCGACGCATGGGCGGTGGCGTCGCCGAAATAGGCCATCCGGCGCCAGACCACGAAACAGCCCAGGGGCGCCGCAGCCAGCGCCACGCCGATGCCCGCCAGCGCGGCACGGATCAGGAAATCGTCCAGCAGGGTCATTCGGCGGCCTCGTGATGATGTCCGTGATCATGGGCGCAGTCGTGATCATGGCTGTGATTGTGCTCATGCCGGTACAGCGCCAGGGCGCCCTGGGTGCCGGTGCCGAACAGGGCGCGGTATTCGGGGGCGGAGGCGACATGCTCCGGCGCGCCCTCGCAGCAGACATGGCCATTGAGGCAGATCACCCGGTCGGAGGCCGCCATCACCACATGCAGCTCGTGGCTGACCATCAGCACCGCACAGCCAAGCTCCTGCCGGACCTTTTCAATGCGCTGGTAAAAGGCGGCGGAGCCGGGCTGATCCAGGCCTTGGGTGGCTTCGTCCAGGATCAGCAGCTGAGGATTGCTGAGCAGCGCGCGCGCCAGCAGCACCCGCTGGAACTGGCCGCCCGACAGGCCGGACATCTGCCGCGCCGCCAGACCGCCGGCGCCGGCCTGCTCCAGCGCCTCAGCGGCGCGGGCGTCGGACACCCGGTCCGGCAGGCTGAGGAAACGGCGCACAGTCAGCGGCAGGGTGGGGTCGATGTGCAGCTTCTGCGGCACATAGCCGATCCGCAGCCCGGGGGCGCGCCGGACAGTGCCGCGCGAGGGCTTTTGCGCGCCGATCACACTGCGCAGGAGGGTGGACTTGCCGGAGCCGTTGGGGCCGACCACGGTGACGATCTCGCCGGGGGCGATGGACAGGCTGACGCCGGACAAAACCGTGTTGCCGCCATGCGCGACCGTGAGGCCGTCCAGGGAGATCAGGCTGCTCATGCGGCGGGCTTCTCTTGGCATTTCGGGCAGAGGCCCTCAGCCTCGATCACCGTGCGCTCAATCATGAAACCGGCGTCGCGGGCGGCCTGGCCGAGCTGGCCCTGCGTCGGCTCGCGCTGCGCTTCCGCCACCGCGTCGCAGGCACGGCAGATCAGGAACACCGGCGCGTGGCTCTCGCCCGGGTGGGTACAGGCGATGAAGGCATTGAGCCGCTCGATCTTGTGGGCGAAGCCGTTTTTCACCAGGAAATCCAGCGCCCGGTAGGCAACGGGCGGCTGCGAGCCGAGGCCCTCTTCGCGCAGCCGGTCGAGGATTTCGTAAGCTCCCAGGGCGCGGTGCTCCTGCAGCAGGATCTCCAGCACCCGGCGGCGCACGGGGGTGAACTGCAGCCCGTTGCTCCGGCAATAGGTATCCACTGCTGCAATGCCGTCGTGAATGCAGCTGCTGTGATCATGCGGTTCGAATCCGATGGAATCCATGGGGCGAGGTCTCCGGGCACGGGCGGGATTGGCTCTTGATATGTAATGTTATGACGTTTATCAACCCGGGCGAATGTTATAAAGTTACATCGGAGGATGACATGCGGAACGCGGTTGCGGTTGCGGCGCTTTTGGCAGGAACCGGGGCGGCCTGGGCAGAGGTGCCCAAGGTGGCGGCGGATATTGCGCCGGTGCACGGTCTGGTGGCGCGGGTGATGCAGGGGCTGGGCGAGCCGGCCCTGGTGGTGCCGCCGGGCGCCTCGCCGCATGGCTATTCGATGCGCCCCTCTGAGGCGCGGGCGCTGGATCAGGCGGATGTGGTGTTCTGGCTGGGGGAAGCTCTGACCCCTTGGCTGGAAGGCCCGCTGGCGGAACTGGCCGGCGATTCGCACCGGATCGAGCTGCTGGAAAGTGAAGGCACCACGGTTCTGCCGTTCCGTGAAGGCGCCCGGTTCGAGGCGCATGCGCATGATGGTCACGCGGAGCACGGCGATCACGATGACCACAGCGGGCATGAGGATCATGCAGATCATGACGGCCACGGTGACCACGGTCACGCGGAGCATGCCGAAGCAGATGCGCATGCGGGCCATGATGATCACGAAGGCCACGGGCATGAAGAACACGCTGAAGGCCATGATGGCCACGAGGATCATGAGGGCCATGATCATGCAGAGCATGCCGAAGAAGGCGGGCACGGCGAACATGAGGGGCATGAGGATCACGCGGATGCGCATGGGCATCACCACGAGGGCGCCGATCCGCATGCCTGGCTGCTGCCGGCCAATGCCCAGGCCTGGCTGGATGTGATCGCCGAAGAACTGGCAGAGCATGACCCGGACAATGCTGCCGCCTACAAGGCCAATGCCGAAGCCGGCAAGCAGGAGATTGCAGAGGCTGTGGCCAGCATCTCAGCCAAGCTGGAACCGTTCCGGGCCAAGCAGTTCATCGTGTTCCACGATGCCTATCAGTATTTCGAGCGCGGTTTTGGCCTGAATGCAGCGGGTGCGATTTCGATCAGCGACGCCGCCAAACCGAGCCCGGCGCGGGTTGCGGAGGTGCGTGACGTGGTGGCGGACCTGAAGGTGACCTGCGTGTTCTCCGAGCCGCAATTCAACCCGGGGCTGGTCGCCACGGTGCTGGACGGTACCGGTGCGGGTACCGCGGTGCTGGACCCGCTGGGCGCCGAACTGGCGCCGGGGCCGCAGTTCTATCCGGAGCTGCTGCAGGAGATCGGTGCGGCGATTGCCGGTTGCGAGTGAGAGAGGGGCGGGCCATTCGGTCTGCCTTTTTCATCTGTCGCTGATCAGATGGGTGAGCGTGGCGCCGGTCTCGTAATAGGCGCTGCGCAGGCCCGCAAAGGGGATCGCGTGATCGCGCACCGGCGGCACCGGCAGGCGGGATCGGTCGCCGCTCAGCAGCGCCTCTGCCATGGCGGTCCCGAACAGGGTGCCGGGACCGATGCCGCGGCCGGAATAGCCGAAACAGGCCAAGCCGCCGTCCAGATCCAGGATCTTAGGCAGGTGCTCGGTGGTCATGGCGATGCGGCCGTGCCAGTGGCTGTGCAGCTGCATGTCCTGCAATTCGGGGTATAGCGCGGCCAGCTTGCGGGGCAGCCAGCTGCGGTGCAGAGAGCTGCCGATATGGTTGAGCGCGCCCATGCCGCCGATCACCAGCCGACCCGCCCGATCCAGCCGCCACGACGACATCACCAGCGCGGTGTCCCAGCAGCCTTCCTTGCCCGGCAGGATTTTCTCCAGCAGGGGCGCGGGCAGCGGATCGGTGGCGGCCTGGAAGTAATGCACCGGGATCACCTGCGGCGCGTCATAGCCGGTGATTTCACGGGCGTAGGCATTGGTGGCCATGATCAGATGCCTGGCGCGGAGGCTGCCCTTGGGGGTGCTGACCTGCCAGCTGCTGCCGCTGCGGGTAATGCCGGTGGCAGGTGTGCCGCTGTGCAGCAGCGCGCCCGCTGCCGCGGCGGCGCGGGCGAGGCCGCGCACATAGGCCAGCGGCTGAATGGTCCCGGCGCGCGGATCGAACAGGGCGCCATGCACCGCCTCGGACCCGGTGCGCCGGACGGCTTCCTCGCGCGACAGCAGTTCCACCGGCGCGCCGATGGCGGTGAGCTGGTCGTGGCGCCGCTGCAGGTCTTTCAGGCCGCCGGGCGCATGGGCGCAATGCAGGGTGCCGCTGCGCTCCGGTTCGCATTGGATGGCGTGTTTTTCGATCAGCGAGAACACCATCCCGGGGGCGCCCGCCAGCAGGGAGGAGAGGCGGCTGCCGGTTTCCGGCCCCAGCGCGGCGTTGATGTCGTCGGGCGGCAGCCAGAGGCCCGCATTGGCCAGCCCCACGTTGCGGCCGGAGCCGCCGCAGCCGATCACGTCCGCCTCGATCAGGCGGACCGAGGCGCCCAGTTCCGCGGCTTTAAGCGCGGCGGAGCAGCCGGTATAGCCGCCGCCGATCACCGCCAGATCAGCCTCAGCCTCCCCGGTGAGTTCCGGGAAGGCTGGGTTTTCCTGGCAGGTTTGGTGCCAGAGGCAGGACGCCAGATCAGATGTCAAACTTGATCCCCTGAGCAAGCGGCAGCTCGCGCGAATAGTTCACGGTGTTGGTCTGCCGGCGCATGTACCCTTTCCAAGCGTCTGAGCCGCTTTCGCGGCCGCCGCCCGTCTCCTTCTCGCCCCCGAACGCGCCGCCGATTTCAGCGCCGGAGGGGCCGATGTTCACGTTGGCAATACCGCAGTCGGAGCCCGCTGCCGAGAGGAAATATTCGGTTTCGCGCACGTCGGTGGAGAAGATGCAGGAGGAAAGGCCCTGGGGCACTTCGTTCTGCATTTCAATGGCTTGGTCGAGACCCGCGTATTTCACCACATAGAGGATCGGGGCGAAGGTTTCGGTGTGCATGATCTCCGTCTGCGCGGGCATCTCGACGATTGCGGGATGCATATAGGCCGCGTTGGCGAAGCTGTCCGTCAGGGCGCGGGCGCCGCCGTGCACGGTGCCGCCTTCGCCCTGGGCGCGCTCCAGCGCCCGCAGCATCGAATCCATGGCGTGGCGGTCGATCAGCGGGCCGACCAGGGTGCCCTCGGCCAGCGGGTCGCCGATGGGCAGGCCCTCGTAGGCCTTGATCAGGCGCGGGATCAGCGCGTCATAGATGTCTTCATGCACGATCAGGCGGCGAAGGGAAGTGCAGCGCTGGCCGGCGGTGCCGACGGCGGAGAACACGATGGCGCGCAGGGCCATTTCCAGATCGGCCGACGGCGCCACGATCATCGCGTTGTTGCCGCCCAGTTCCAGAATGGTGCGGCCCAGGCGTTTCGACATATCGGCCGCAACCGCCTTGCCCATCGGCACCGAGCCGGTGGCGGAGATGATGGCGACATCCTTGGAGGCAGTCAGCGCCTCGCCCAGATCACGCTCGCCGATCAGCACCTGGATCAGGCCCTCGGGCGCGTCCTCGCCAAAGGCCGCCATGGCGCGTTCGCATATCTTCTGCACCGCCAGCGCGGTGAGCGGGGTTTTCTCGGACGGTTTCCAGATCACCGGATCGCCGCAGACCAGCGCCAGCGCCGCGTTCCAGCACCACGGCGCAACCGGGAAGTTGAAGGCGGTGATGATGCCGCAGGTGCCCATCGGGTGCCAGCTCTCGCGCATCGCGTGGCCGGGGCGCTCAGACGCGATGGTGAGACCGTAGAGCTGGCGCGACAGGCCCACCGCGAAGTCGCAGATGTCGATCATCTCCTGCACTTCGCCCAGACCCTCCTGGTAGATCTTGCCGCATTCCAGGGTGACGAGGCGGCCCAGGTTTTCCTTTTCCTTACGCAGCTCGTCGCCCAGCAGTCGCACCAGCTCGCCGCGGCGCGGGGCAGGCACCAGGCGCCAGGATTTGAAGGCGGATTTGGCGGCGGCGATCTGTGCTTCGGCCTCCGCCGCGCTGTGGGTTTTCAGGCGGGCGATTTCGCTGCCGTCCACCGGGGTGGTGACAGTCAGGCTGCCGCCGTTCAGCTCGGCTTGGGTCAGGCCGGCAGCGGCGAGGATGTCGGAATGGGGCATGTCAGCGTCCTTTCGGTGCGAGGGCAGGGCATGAGGAAAACTTTAGGGTGGTTTCCCGCGAAGTCCCGCCGGGCGTAGGTCTGATATAGAAATTGCACCTGGAGGGCCGGATTGCTAATGAAAGTAAATCCTGCAGCCATGAGTTATGATCATATGATTGCGCCGCGCCGTTTTTTGCCCTCGATCCCCTCTCTGCTGGCGCTGGAGGCGGTGGACCGGCTCGGCAGCGCCTCTGCCGCGGCGGAGGACCTGTCGCTGACGCAAAGCGCCATCAGCCGCCAGCTGAAGCAGCTGGAGGAGCAGATGGGAGTGGACCTGATTGCCCGCGACCAGATGCGGATGCAGCTGACGCCGGCGGGGACGGGTTTTGCCAAGGAGGCGAGGGCGATCCTGACCCGGCTGGCGCAGGCCTCTGTCAAGCTGCGGGCTAATCCGGACGGTGGCAGCTTTACCCTGTCGATCCTGCCGTCCTTTGGCCTCCATTGGCTGGCGCCGCGGCTCAAGGAGTTTGCCGCCTCGCATCCCGGGATCACGGTGAACCTGCACACCCACAATCTGCCGTTCAGCTTTGACGCGGGTACCGCGCAGGCGGCGATCCACTATGGCACCCGGGACTGGCCGGGGGTGGAGTATCTGCCCCTGATGCCGAAACACGTGCTGCCTGTCTGCGCGCCGGGGCTGATGGACGGGCCGGTGGCCAGCCCGGCGGAACTGCTGGACTATCCGCTCTTGCATCTGGAGACCCATCCCGATTGCTGGGAGCAGTGGTTTCATTTGCATGATGTGCCGGCGGCCAAGCTGCGGGGGATGCTGTTTGACCAGTCCTCCGCCATGACGCAGGGGGCGGTGCATGGGCTGGGGGTGGCGCTGCTTCCGGATTTCCTGGCAGAGAACGAGATTGCGCAAGGGCGGCTGGCGCTGGCGATGGAGGGGGCTGCGGTGAGCCTGGGCGAATATTTCCTGGTCTGGCCCGCGGACCACGCGGAGGAATATCCGCTGATCAAGTTCCGCGAATGGCTGCTGATGCAGCTGGAGGAGGATTGAGATGCGCCTGCCAAGCCTGACACATCTGCGCTGTTTCGAAAGCGCCGCGCGGCACCAGAGCTTCACCGCCGCGGGCGAGGAGCTGGGGCTGACCCAGAGCGCCGTCAGCAAGAAGGTGAAGGAGCTGGAGGCGGACCTTGGCTTCGACCTGTTTCAGCGCGCGGGCCGCGGCGTGGTGCTGACGCCGGCGGGGCAGGGGCTGGCGGCCGATCTGGAGCTGGATCTGGCGGGGCTGCGGGCGACCTTGCAAAAGGCCGCTGCCGCAGGGGCCGGGCGGTCCGCCCTGCGGATCGCGGTGCTGCCGGCCTTTGCCAACCTGTGGCTGATCCCGCGGCTGCCGGATTTCTTTGAGCGCCACCCGAAGGTGGAGCTGAGCTTCTCCACCCGGCTGGAGCCGTTTGACTTTGCCCGCGAAAACTTTGACCTGGCGGTGCATTACGGGCTCGACAACTGGCCCGGCACCCATATGGCGCCGCTGTTCGGCGAGGAGATGGTGCCGGTCTGCGCGCCGGGGTTCTATGCCGCCCATCAGCTGGAGCTGGCGGCCAATTTGGCACAGGCGCCGCTGCTGCATCTGGAAAGCCGTGCCGGGTCCTGGGCGGAGTGGTTCGAGCGCGCCGGGCTGGCGGGCGCGCCGCGGCAGGACGGGCGTTACTTCGACCAGCACTCGATGGTGATTGCGGCTGCGGCGGCGGGACTGGGGGCGGCGATTGTGCCTTATGACATGGTGGCGCGGGAAATCGCGGCCGGCGATCTGCTGCGGATCCCGGGGCCGGAGCTGGTGTCGCGCAAGCGCTACTACCTGGTGCGCCCGCACGGGCCGGTGCCGGAGGCAGTGCAGAAGCTGGAAAGCTGGATGCGCAAGCAATTGCGGACCAGGCCGGAATGAGAGCTATTGCCTGGCCGAAGGCCGGGCAGAGCCCGTCCCGCCCCCGTCAAACCGAAGGTTTGCCTCCGGCAAAACGGCGGCGGGCGCTTCACGCCCTCCCCGTGCGGAACGGGCGCTGCCCTCCGTTTTGATCTTCTAGCCATGACCGGCAGGAATGGGTGCCGTCGAAACCGGTTAGTTTTCCCACCCGCACGGATGCTGCAAGCTGGCGAAGCAAAATCAACAGGGAGCCTCCGCCATGGCCGAATTCCGCCGCGCCCGCCGTCTTGACCCGCTTGAGGTCTCCGAAATCCTCACCATCGGCGCCAAGGCGGCGGAGATGAAGCGCCAGGGCGCGCCGGTGATCATCCTGGGCGCAGGCGAGCCGGATTTCGACACGCCAGACCACATAAAGGAGGCCGCCGCGGTGGCGATGCGGGCGGGGGAGACGAAGTACACTCCGCTTGGCGGCACGCTGGCGCTGCGGCAGGCGGTGCAGGCGAAGTTCAAGCGCGACAACGGGCTGGACTATGCGCTGGATGAAATCATCGCGGGCACCGGGGCCAAGGAAATCCTGTTCGATGCCTTCATGGCCAGCCTCAACCCCGGCGATGAGGTGATTGTGCCGACACCTTATTGGACCTCCTATTCCGATATCATCCGCATTGCCGGCGGCGAGCCGGTGCTGGTGCCTTGCGGGGACGGCACAGGTTTCCGGCTGACGGCGGAGAAGCTGGAGGCAGCGATCACCCCGCGCACCCGCTGGCTGCTGCTGAACTCGCCCTCGAACCCGGCAGGGGCAGGGTATAGCGCTGCGGACTACCGGCCGCTGCTGGACGTGCTGCTGCGGCATCCGGATGTCTGGCTGATGGCCGATGACATGTATGAGCACATCACCTATGGCGGCTTTGAATTCGCAACGCCGGCGCAAGTGGAGCCGCGGCTGAAGGACCGGGTGCTGACCGTCAACGGCGTTTCCAAGGCCTATGCGATGACCGGCTGGCGGCTGGGCTATGCGGGCGGGCCGAAGGCGCTGATTGATGCGATGAAGGTGGTGCAGTCGCAATCGACCTCGCATCCCTCGTCGATTTCGCAGGCAGCCGCGGCGGCGGCGCTGAACGGCCCGCAGGAGGTGCTGGCGGCGCGGCGGGCGAGTTTCCAGATGCGGCGCGATCTGGTGGTGGAGGCACTGAACGGCATGGAAGGGATCACCTGCCCGGTGCCGGAGGGGGCGTTTTACACATTCGCCAATTGCGCAGGGCTCCTGGGCAAGCGCACACCGGAGGGCAGGGTGCTGGAAACGGACGCGGATTTTTGCGCCTATCTGCTGGACCAGCATCATGTGGCGGTGGTGCCGGGCCGCGCCTTTGGCATCTCGCCCTATTTCCGGATTTCCTATGCCACCTCCGAGGCGGAGCTGCGCGAGGCGCTGACCCGGATCGGCCGGGCGGTGGCGGCACTGACCTAGGCCTGCGCCATTGACGGCTGGCGCCGGCTCCTGGCGCCGGACCAAGCCTGCACCAGCTGGCGCTGCAGGGCGGCCGCAGCAAGACCCAGGGCGATGCCGCCGAAGATCGCCAGCGCATCGTTCAGCGGGCTGCGGCCCTCCATCCCGATCACCGGCATCAGAAGCTCCGGCACGAAGCGGTGCAGCAGGTAGATCGGGAAGGCGGCCTGCGCCAGCCGCATCAGCGGCCGGGCGGCAAACCGCGGCACCGGCAGGCGGGTGATGAACAGCAGCCCGGCAATCAGCGCCAGCAGCCACATGTATTTGATCCAGCCGCCGTACCAGTTGCCGCCGAGATAGGCGGCTGCTGGCATGATCACGCAGGCCGCTGCCAGCACCAGCAGCCGCTGCCCCAGCGTGCTGGCGGCGGTGATGCACCAGCCCAGGGCAAACAGGTAGAACACCCACGGCACGGTGAACTGCGCCCGGCCGCCGATCTGCCAGACTTCCGGTGCAATCAGGCGGATGGCAACGGCAAACGCCAGGAAGCAGAGGCCCGCGCGGTAGGCGCCCTGCTGCACCAGCCAGTGCCGCACCGGCGGCAAGGCAAACGGCAGCGCCACCAGCAGGGTTATCTGCAGATAAGCCTCGATGAACCAGTACAAATACGGCAGCATCAAATGGGTTTCAGGGGTGGTCAGGGCAAAATTGCCGGCCAGCAAGAGCGAGGCCCAGGGCACCTGCTCCCATGCCACGGCATAGCCTGCGAGGATCAGGTAATAGGGGATCAGCACCGCTGCCACGGGTTTGAAGAAACTGCGCATATCGCCGGACTTCAGCGCCTCCCAGCGGAAGCCTGCAACGCTCATCCCCATCAGGATCACCATCGCCGCGGCACCGCCGAAGACCGGCCAGAAGGTCTGATGCGCCACCACTACCGCCAGGATGGCGACCACCCGGGCCACCAGATCAAAGGGCAGGCTGGCGGCAGGCGCCGGGGCGGCCTGCTCCAGATCCTTGATCGGCATCTCTTCCCAGCCTGCCGGGGCGCCGCCCAAGGCTTCGTCCAGCGCCAGCGACAGCTCCACATGGCGCAGCGAGTCGCCGCCGAGCGAGGCAAAACTGTCGTTGCGGCCCACAGTCTGCGGGGCAAAGGCGGCCTGGAAGGCGGCCAGAACGCCCTTGGCGGGCTTGGGCTTGGCGGATTGCGCCTTGAGCGCCGGGTAGTCGACCTTGCCGTTGGCGCGGCGCGGCAGGGATGTGCGCGGCAGCACCGTGAAATGCTGCTGGCCGACGCCGGTCAGCTGGGCGGCCAGCGCGGCGATGCCATCCTCCGGCCCGCAGATGGCGATGGAGATGCGGGTGTCATCGCCCCAGACCGCAGCTTCATGCCCCTGGGCGGCCAGGGCACGCTCGATGGCGTCATGGCCGATGCGCAGGCCCGCGATCTTGGACATGCGTGAGAGCCGCCCGGTGATGTGATAGAGCCCGTTTGCATCGCGCCGGGCAAGGTCACCGGTGGCAAGTTCAGAAAGCTCCGCACCTTTGGCCAGATCGGCGCAGTCTTCGGCATAGCCCATCATCACGTTCGGGCCCCGGTAGACCAGCTCGCCTTCGCCTTCGGGCGCGGTGACTGCGTTGCCGCCTGCATCGCGCAGCAGCAATTGGCCGCCAGGGATGGCGCGGCCTGCGGAACCGGAATGTTCCAAAGCCTGTTCAGGCGGCAGGTAGCTGATCCGCGCGGTGGCCTCGGTCTGACCGTACATGACGAAGAACCGGCCGGCACGGGCCTGCATCCGGGCGGCCCAGTTGCGGACGTGTTCCGCCTCCATCGCGCCGCCCGCAACGGTAAGGGTCTTGAGGCTTTCCGGCAGCGCCTGGGACAGGCCCGCGCTGTCCAGCAGCCGGAAGTGATGCGGCACGCCGGCCAGGCTGGTGGCGCCGGAGGCCGCCAGCATATCGGCGAAGCCTGCATCCAGAACCGAGCCGGGTGTCAGCCAAAGGCTGGCACCGGCGGCGAGATGCGAGTGCAGCACCGACAGGCCGTAGGAATAATGCAGCGGCAGGATCAGCGCGGCGCGGTCTTGCGGCTGGATCTCCAGGTACTCGGCAATGGCGCAGGCGTTGCTGTCCAGGGCATTGGCGGACAGGCGCACGCCGCGGCCGTGGCCGGTGCTGCCGGAGGTTTGCAGCAGCAGGGCGAGGTCCGGGTGGATCTCCGCCGGTTCATGCGAATGGGTCAGCAGCTGCCAGGTGCCGCCGATGCAGCGGAAGCTGGCGGCAGGGCGGAAACGGTCTGTCAGGCTTTCGGCGGTGTCCTCATCCCCGGCGGGCAGCGGCATCACGGCATGGCCTGCAGCCAGCGCGCCGAGATAGGCTGTAATGGCTTGCGGATCGCCTGCCGTCTCCACCGCAATCAGCCGTCGGCCCTGCGGCAATTGGCGGGCAAACTGTTCGGCAGCACCCGCCAAGGCTGCATAGGTCAGCTCCGTTCCGTCCGCCGAAATCAGGCAAGGACGGGCGCCGAACGCGCGCAATTTGGCCAGGTCAAAAAACATCCGCAACTCCTTCGAGCGCGGCGGGTATTATAATTTACTAATTTTGTCAATTATTGCCAGGCGGCTTGTTGCCGTCTTTTTCGAGCAAGCAGGAGCTGAAGGCTCAAGGGTCGTTGCGACGTTTCCTGCTATCTCAGTTTCATGAGTTCGTCCCTGAACGCTTCAGCCGGTGTGCGCCACCCGAGGCATTTTCTAGGTGTGTCGTTTAAGCGGTCGCAAATC
>NZ_JBFCVS010000020.1:0-67977 GCF_040704725.1 Leisingera sp. JC11 | reverse complement strand
GGGGGTGTTCCGGGCATGTGCCAGAACCGCCTCGAACCGGCCGTCGGAGTCAAAGGTGGTGAAATCGGGCCGGTTTGTCCTGGTGATCGCCCGGGACCGCGCCGCGGGATCCTGGAACAGCTTGACCAGCAGCATCCAGCGGTCGCGGCCGATGCCCGGCGCCGATCCGATCGCCCGCAGGAACGGCAGGTCAAACGCCGTGCCGACCTTCAGCATCCGCGACACCATCGGCAGGTCGATCGACAGCGCCGCTGCAATTGTCGGCCGGTCATAGCCATCGTTCTGCAGCTGTGCCGCAAAGGATGCCTTCTCGATGAAGCTGAGATCCAGGCGGGAGGTGTTCTCCTGCCCCTGCGCCATCACCAGCGCGTGGTCGTCCAGCTGCCGCACCATCGCCTTCACCGGCAGTCCCAGCTCGCGAAGGGCCTGCAGGCGGCGGCGGCCATAGACGATTTCGAACCGTCCGGGCGCCTTGGGGTGCGGGCGCAGCAGCACCGGCACCTGCTGGCCGTAGGTCCGCAGGCTGTCCACCAGCTGGATATGCGGGGCGCCATCGCCGCCCAAACGGTCCTCATACCCGGCGTCGTCGATCAGCGCCGGGTCGATCTCCTGCACCGCGCTTTCCTGCAGCTTGCTGAGCGAAGATTGCAGCGCCCCGACCGCGCCGCGCGGCATCATCTTGGGTTTCGGCCCCGGAGCGGATGCTGCGGGGCTGCTGAGTGCCGTGCTGAGAATGCCTTTGCGTGCCATCAACGCCTCCATGCTTGTTGAAGGAGCGATTCTATTTCATCGTTAACTTGATTCAGTGAATCGACCGCACGGTCATAGGTTGACCTGTGAAACTGGGATCTTTCGACCTCGTAGACCGTCTGCTGGGTCAGTCCCGCATCGGAAATCGCGGTGGATTTCAGCATCGGGGCGACCATGACCTCCTCGCCGAACAATTGCCGCAGGAATGCAACCACCTGTTGCTGCGGCCCGTCATTCGGCTCGTAGCGGTTGATCAGGAAGCGCAGGAAATCGAACTCCAGCGTGGCGCCCGCGTTGGAGACCACGTCCAGCAGCTCGGCTGACATCTGCAGGAACTGCGACATCGAGGCGATGTCGAGCATGTTCGGCACCACGGTGATGATCACGCCCGTCGAGGCGCAGAGCGCCGACATGGTGAGATAGCCCAGCTGCGGCGGGCAGTCGAAGATGATCACATCGTAATCACTCTCAACCTCCTCCAGCGCCGCCGCCATGCGCGAGAAGAACGCGGGCTGCACGTTGTTGATCAGCGCCTGCGGGGTCTCATGCTCGAATTCCTGCAGGATCAGCCCGCCGGGCGCCAGGTCCAGATTGGCGAAATAGGTTTCCTGGATGATGTCGCGCAGAGGCAGGGGGTCTTCATAGCGGATTGCGTCATAAATCGTCCCTGTTTCGAGGAAATCGACCTCTGGCTGGTAGCCGAAAAGCGTCGTCAGCGACGCCTGCGGGTCGATGTCCACCGCCAGCACCCGGTAGCCCTTGAGCGCCAGCCGCTGCGCGGTGTGGATCGACGATGTGGTCTTGCCCGATCCGCCCTTGAAGTTCAGGAACGACAGCACCTGAACCTTGTCGCCTTCGCGGCGGCCGCGCAGGTAGGTGCCGGGGGTCTTGGCCGCGGCATCCAGGATCTTGCGCATCTCCATCAGGTCGGCTGCGGAATAGTGGCGGCGCCCGCCCGGTGTGGTGTGCACCTCGGGGAATTTGCCGTCAAAATGCAGCTTGCGCAGGAAGCTTGGGGAGATCCCCAGCATCTCTGCCGCCTCGCCGGCGCTGAACAGGCGCAATTCCTTCCTTGCATCCGGTGCGAAACTGGCCAGCATGTGGCTGTTGAGGGCCGCACTGAGGTTTTCCGCGTTCTCGCGGATACGCTGATTGATGTGGAGTGCTACTGCCACCTGCTGCCCTCTCGATAGTAACGCTGTTTTGCGTCAGCGCTTTATTTATCGTTTCTATACGCAATGCGAGCAGCGTTTTGCAATAGATTCCTTCATTTACAGGTTGCATCGGACCTTGGCCGTGGTTTGCCGGATTGCCGCCTGCAAGGCAACATTTTGAATAACCTACTGAAATGTATGAAAAACCTTCACTAGGCGCAACGCGGGGCAGGGCAGGGGGCAAAACCCGGTGCGACTTTGCATATTGCGCAGCATTAGACCGCGGCTGAGTCGCGCGAACCTCGGAAAATCCTGTGTTTGCAGCAAAATCAGGCTCTAAACCAGGCCGGAGCCGGGGTGAAGGTGCGTGCCGTCTGGCCCGCCCCAGGCAGGGGTGGACAAGCCTGGGCCGGTTCCAGGGGATGGGGTGTCGGTTTCTGCAACCGGATTTCGCAATCCTGCAGGTGAAACCCGATTCATTTGGTGAAACTGCCGGTCAAAGGAGACCCCTGCCATGACTGAGCAAGCCACCACATCCCGCGCACGCTCCGGCGGCCGCAACGCCCGCCGCGCCCTGCGCACCGCCCCCAAGTTCGACATGCTGCCGGGCCTGACCCGCAATATCCCCCTGTGCGAGGTGATGGATGGCAGCCAGGTCGAGCGTATCGACAACGCGTCGATGAACATTCTGGAAAACGTCGGCGTCCAGTTCCGCGATCCCATCGCGCTGGAAGACTGGAAGCGCGCGGGCGCCAAAGTTGATGGCGAGCTTGTCTATCTCGACCGCGGCCTGGTGCGCGAGCTGATCAAGACCATCCCCAGCGATTTCACCTATCACGCGCGCGACCCTCAGAAAAACGTGCGACTGGGCGGCAAGCATTCAATTTTCGTTCCGATGACCGGCGCGCCCTTCCTGCGCGACCTTGATGACGTGCGCCGCAATCCGATGCTGGAAGATCTGGCGATGTTCCACAAGCTGGCGCATATGATGCCGGCGCTGCATTCTTCGGCGCACCACATCGTGGAGCCTTACGACCATCCGATCAGCCAGCGCCATCTGCGGATCACCTACTCGTCGATGAAATACTCTGACAAGACGTTCATGGGCATGACCACCAGCCCCAAGAACGCCGAGGACGTGATGGATATGTGCGCCATCCTGTTCGGGGAAGAGTTCATCATGAACAATCCCGTAACCACCGGCAACTGCAACGGCAACTCGCCGCTGGTCTGGGATGAAACCATGCTGGGCGCCATGCGCGCTTTCGGTAAGCGCCGCCAGCCGGTGCTCTGCTCGCCCTTCGTTCTGGGCGGCGCCAACACCCCGGCCTCGGTCGCAGCCTCGGTTGCACAGCTGAATGCCGAGGCGCTGTCGGCGCTGGCCTATACCCAGGTCTGCAACCCGGGGACCCCGGCGATCTACGGCCATTACCTGTCGACCGTCAGCATGAAGTCCGGCGCGCCGATGGCTGGCACGCCCGAGATTTCGCTGATGAACTTCATGATCGGCCAGATGGCGCGCTACTATGACGTGCCGTGGCGGACCTCCAACACCCTGGGCGGCGCCAAGACCTTTGACGCGCAGGCGGGGTATGAATCCGCCACCACCCTGTCGGCTGTGATCCACGCCGGCGCCAACTACATCTGGCATTCGGCGGGCTGGAACGAGGCCGGCATGCACTGCTCGGTTGCCAAATTCATCGTCGATGCAGAGCAATGCGCGATGGCCTACCGGATGGCGGAAGGCCCGAAATGGGACGACTTTGACCAGGCCGTTGCGGCGGTGCCGGATGTCGGCCCTGGCGGCCACTACCTGGGCCATCCGCACACCCAGGAGAACTTCCAGCAGGCGTTCTTCATGCCGGAGCTGTTCGACAACAACTCGATCGAGCAGTGGCAGGCCGAGGGCAGCGTCGAGATCACCGAACGCGCCTTGACCCGCGCCAAGAAACTGCTGGCGGAATACCAGGAGCCGAAGCTGGACGAGGCCAAGAACGAAGAACTGCTCGACTATATCGCCCGGCGCGAGCGCGAAATCCCCGCCGCGGATGAGCTGAACCAGGATTACTAAGCTTCCTCCCCGACTGGCCCGCCCTGAAATGGGCGGGCCTTTTTTTCTGACAGGGTGCAAAACATGAAAATCGCGGAAATCCACATCTACCAGCATGATCTGCCGGTTAAGAGCGGCCCCTACACCATGGCCAACGCAGAGGTCTGGGCGCTGGACACGACGCTGGTGAAACTGGTGGCCGACAACGGCCAGACCGGCTGGGGCGAGACCTGTCCGGTGGGGCCGACCTACGCCGAAGCCCACGCAGGCGGTGCCCGCGCGGCGCTGACTGCGATGGCTGAAGGGCTGATCGGGGCCGAGGTGGCACCGGTGACCCTGCACCGGCGGATGGACGGGCTGCTGAACGGCCACAACTATGCCAAGGCCGCCATCGACATCGCTGCGCATGACCTCTTGGGCAAGCATCTGGGCGTCAGTGTTTCCACCCTGCTGGGCGGTGCGGCGACCGACCGGGTGCCCTCCTATTACGCCACCGGCGTCGGCGCGCCGGACGACATCGCCCGGCTGGCCGCCGAGAAGCTGGCGGAGGGCTATCCGCGCCTGCAGGTCAAGGTCGGCGGCCGGCCGGTGGAGTTGGATATCGAGACCATCCGCAAGGTCTGGGAGAAGATCGGCGGCTCCGGCATGCGGCTGGCCGTCGATGGCAACCGCGGCTGGACCACGCGGGACGCGCTGCGCGTGAGCCGCGAATGCCCCCAGATTCCTTTCATCATGGAGCAGCCCTGCAACACGCTGGAAGACCTGCAGAAAATCCGCCCGCAGATCAGCCACGGCCTGTACATGGATGAAAACAGCACCAGCCTCAACACGGTGATCACCGCAGCCGGCACCGGCCTGGTGGATGGCTTCGGCATGAAGGTCACCCGGATCGGCGGTCTCCAGCCCATGCGCGCCTTCCGCGACATCTGCGAGGCCCGCAACCTTCCGCATACCTGCGATGACAGCTGGGGCGGCGACATCATCGCTGCCGCCTGCACCCACATCGGCGCCACGGTGAAACCGGGCCTGCTGGAGGGCGTCTGGCTGGCTGCGCCGTATATCGAGGGCAACTACGACGCCGAGAACGGGATCCGTATCGAAAACGGCCACATCAGCGTGCCGCAAGGGCCGGGTCTGGGCGTCACGCCGGATGAGAGCCTGTTCGGTGCTCCGGCGGCCTCGTTCTAAAGGAGAGAGAACAGCATGGAATTTCAGGGAAAATGCGCGCTGGTCACCGGCGCCGCGGGCGGCATTGGCGCCGCCATCGTTGAGCGTCTTCGGGCGGCGGGCGCCCGGGTCGCCGTGGCCGACCGCGACACCAGCGCGATCGAGGCGGAGGCGCATCTGCCGGGCGACCTGCTGGAGCCGGATTATGCCAACGCGCTGCCGCAGGCCGTGCAGCTGGCGCTTGGCGGACTGGACATCGTCATCAACAACGCCGGTGTCATCACCCGCGGCCCGGTGACCGAGACCTCGGACGCCGACTGGCACCTGTCGATTGGGGTGAATGTCGAGGCCCCCTTCCGCATCTGCCGCGCCGCGATCCCGATCATGGCGCGCTCGGGCGGCGGTGCCATCGTCAACACCTCGTCCTGCTGGGGCGGCAGGAACCCGGGGCCGAACCACGCGCTCTACTGCATGACCAAGGCGGCGATTGCCTCGCTGACGCAGTGCATGGGGATGGACCACGCGCATCAGGGTATCCGCATCAATGCGGTCTGCCCGAATGAGGTGAACACGCCGATGCTGCGGACCGGTTTTGCCAAGCGTGGCTTTGATCCGGATACCGCGGTGGCGGAGCTGGGCAAGAGCGTTCCTCTGGGCCGGATCGCCGAGCCGGAGGATATCGCCGATGTGGTGATGTTCCTGGCCTCGGACGCGGCGCGCTACATGTGCGGCGCGCTGGTGGAAGTGAACGGCGGGAAACCGGTGTCATGATGCGGTTTCAGGGCAAGGTTGCGCTGGTCACCGGCGGGCGTAGCGGCATCGGTTTGGCGATTGCCCGGCGGCTGCGGGACGAGGGCGCGCGGGTGTTCACCGCGCAGCGCGGTGCGGATGCGGAGTTCGAAGCGATAGCGGCGGATTTCACCGACCCGGACAGCCCCGCACAGGCGGTGGCAGAGGCGGTCAGCCGGGCAGGAGGCCTCGACGTGCTGGTCAACAACGCCGGCATGATGCAGGAAGCGGGTGTCGAGGAGATGAGCCTCGACGACTGGCAGCGCAATCTGACCGTGAACCTGACCGCGCCGTTCCTGATGATCCAGGCGGCGCTGCCGCATTTGCGCAGGTCCCGCGGCAGCATCGTCAACACGGGATCTATCGAGGGGCTGGGCAGCAATCCCGGCCACGCCGCCTATTGCGCCTCCAAGGCCGGTCTGCACGGCCTCACCCGTGCGGTGGCAGTGGATCATGGGCACGAGGGCATCCGCTGCAACGCGGTGGCACCCGGCTGGATCGACACCGAGCTGAACCTGGACTTCATCGAAGCGATGCCTGACCCGGACGGCTTCCGCCGCGATATCGGGCGCATCCACTCGGTTGCGCGCACCGGCAAGCCGGAGGAGGTGGCGGCGCTGGTGGCCTTCCTGGCGTCAGAGGATGCCGGGTTTATCACCGGCCAGGTCTATACTGTGGATGGCGGGCGGATGGCCAAGCTGAGTTTGCCTTAGAAAAAAGGGGAGCTGGACCTCGAAGCTCCACCCCCCCGTTCACCTTTGTAAAATACTCCGGGGGAGCCGCCGCAGGCGGCGGGGGCAGCGCCCCCTTTCACCCGTTATTCCTTGCCGGAGCGCCATTCCTTCCACATCAGGTAGGTATTGGCGCCCAGCGAGGCAAAGGGTTCCGGCGGCAGTTTGGGCGGCATCGGCTGGGCCAGGAAATGGCTGGCGATCTTCGATCCGCCCTGTAGAACCAATTCGGCAATGCCCATGCCCTGCAAAGTGCCGCGGGCGATGCCGAGGCCGTTCTGGCAGCAGGCGGAATAAACACCCTGGTCCAGCTCCCCGAAAGCCGCAGATCCGTTGCGGCTGAGGCAGAGCATGCCGGCCCAGCGGTGCTCCATCCGTACATCTTCCAGATGCGGAAACCGCTCCTTGAACTTGCGGTCATGCACCCAGCCCGCGTTGCGCAGGCGCATATCGCTGGTCTCGATTGCCGGGTGGAAGCTGGAGCAGGTCCGGACCAGGATCCGGTCGCCATAGGTGCCGGAGATCCGCCGCACGGAGGTGCCCATCGGGTCCGCGGGGGTGACCGACCAGCGCGGCTCTCCGCCCAGGCGTTTGATCTGCTCCGGCGTCAGCCGCTCGGTCATTGAGGCATAGAGGCAGATGTGCATCAGGCGGCGCTGGTAGAAGCCGAAGCTTTCCAGGTGGCCGTTGTTGGCCAGGATGACGCTGCCGGTGCTGATGCGGCCTTTTGGGGTGCTGACAACCCAGCCGTTGCCCTGTTTCTCGAACCCGGTGGCGGGGGAGTTTTCGAACACGCTGACCTGCCCCGCCAGATGCGCCGACAGGGCACGGATATAGGCGGCGGGCTGGATCATCACCGTGCCCGGCGCATAGAGACCGGAGGTGTAATGAGGACTGCCGGTGCGCTCCTGCATCTCCTGCCGGCTGAGCAGCTGATGCGGTTCGCCCAGCCGCTCCAGATGGGCGGCAAAGTCGCGGTTGTGCTTGTCGCCGGCCTTAGTGGCGGCGGCGTTGATCTTGCCTGCGGGGTCAAACATCTCCTGGGGCAGAGCGCAATCCTCGGCCACACCCTTGGCGAAATCGATGGCCTTGCGGTTGAAGGCAATCGCGGCCTTGTCAGCCTCCAGCCCCGATCCGGCATAGTTGTCAGAGGCCAGATCATGCGGCAGGTCGATCATGAAACCGGAATTGCGGCCTGCAGAGCTTTCCGCAAAACGGCCTGCCTCCAGCAGGGCCACCTTCAGCGAGGGGTCCAGCTGGTGCAGGCGGCGGGCGGCGGACAGGCCCGCGAAGCCGCCGCCTATGATGGTGACATCGGCGGTCAGATCACTTTCCAGCACCGGCAGGGCGGCCTGCGGCGGCAGGATGGCATTCCATCCCGCCGCGCCGGTTTGCCGGGGCAGGCGTTTTGCGGCGTAGGCGGTCAATCCACGGCCTCGTCTGCGTCGTCGGCCAGGTCGATCCAGATGGTTTTCAGCTGGGTGTACTGGTCGTGGGCATGGACCGAGTTGTCGCGGCCGCCAAAGCCCGACTGCTTGTAGCCGCCGAAGGGCGTGGTGATATCGCCCTCGCCAAAGCTGTTCACCGTCACCGTGCCTGCCCGGATGGCGCGGGCGCCGCGGATCGCGCGTTTGGCGTTGGCGGTGAAGATCGAGGCGCAAAGGCCGTACTGGGTGTCATTGGCGATGCGGATCGCCTCGTCGAAGCCGGTGACCTCGATCACCGACAGGACCGGGCCGAAGATCTCCTCGCGCGCCAGCACCGCGTCATTGCCGGGCACCTCGACCACGGTGGCCTCGACAAATGCGCCGTCATGCGCCTTGCCGCCCAGCACCACGTTTTCGGCCTGTTCCAGATAGCCGCAGACCTTGTCGAAATGCGCGCGTGACACCAGCGCGCCCATGCGGGTTTCCGGGTCCAGCGGGTCGCCGACGTTCCAGGCCTTGGCGTGATGGGCGATGCGCTCCAGCAGTTCAGCCTTCACGTCCTTGTGCACGATCAGGCGCGACGAAGCCGAGCAGTTCTCGCCCATGTTCCAGAAGGCGCCGTTCACGATGTGGGCGGCGACACGGTCCAGGTTCTCGGCGTCGTCCATCACGATGGCGGGGTTCTTGCCGCCCATCTCCAGCACCACTTCCTTGGCGTTGCTTTCTGCCGAATAGCTGAGGAAGCGCTTGCCGGTCACGGTGGAGCCGGTGAAGGAGACCATGTCGATATCCATGTGGCGGCCAATGGGCTCGCCCACCTCGGCACCGCCGCCGGGCACGATGTTCAGCACACCGCGGGGCAGGCCGGCTTCCATTGCCAGCTCGGCCACCCGCAGCGCGGTCAGGGTGGTCTCGGCGGCGGGTTTCACCACCACGGAGCAGCCAGCAGCCAGCGCCGGACCGATCTTCCACGCCAGCATCAGCAGCGGGAAGTTCCAGGGCAGCACCAAGCCTACCACACCGATCGGTTCACGCACCACCATGGCGATGTGATCGTCTGACGCCGGCGAGACCTGATCATAGATCTTGTCGATCGCCTCTGCGTGCCATTTCAGGCAGTGGATGGTCTCCGGCACATCGACGGTTTCGCAGTCATAGATGGTCTTGCCGCTGTCGAGGCTTTCCATCACCGCCAGCTCATGGGCGTTGCGGGTCATCAGCTTGCACAGCCGGATCAGCACGTCCTTGCGCTCCGACGGGTGCAGTTTCGACCAGCGGCCGTCGTCGAACGCCTCGCGGGCTTTTTCGACCGCGATATCAACATCCGCAGCGCCGCAGGCCGCGATATCGGCCAGTTTCTCGCCGGTGGCCGGGTTCACGGTCTCGAACGTCTTGCCGGACGCGGCCGGGCAGAATTTGCCGTCGATGAACGCGCCCGTGGGCAGGTCCAGATTGGCGGCGATGGATTTGTATTCGTCCTGAGTAAGCAAAGTCATTCCTTAACCCTCCGCCTCGATATCTGCGATTTTCTGTTTCAGCACCCGCACGACTTGTTCCAGCGCGCGTTTGTCGTCCTTGTTCAGCCCCTTCAGCGGCGCGCGCATGGCACCGGCTTCGATGCCGTTCATGGTGACGCCGTGCTTGATGGTCTGGATGAACTTGCCGCCCTGTTCGAGGACGCGCATCAAGGGCATCATCGCCGACATGATGCGGCGGCCCTTGGCAAAGTTGCCCTCGATCACGCAGGCATTGTAGAGCGCCACGTGTTCCTTCGGCAGGAAGTTCGAGCCGCCGCAGACCCAGAAGGGCGCGCCCCAGGCAAAAAATTCCAGCGCCTGGTCGTCCATGCCGCAGCCCAGCTGGATATGCGGATAATCCCGCGCCAGCAGGTGCACCCGGTTGATGTCGCCGGAGCTTTCCTTGATGCCGCAGAAATTGCGGGAGCGCCCGACCCGGTCGAGGAACTCCTCGCCCATCATGGTGCCGGTGCGGTGCGGGTAGTTGTAGAGCATCACCGGCAGGTCAGCGGCCTTGTCGATCGCCAGCGCGTTCAGCGCGTTTTCGCGGTCGGTCGGGACCGAGTAGGGGGGCGAGGCCAGCAGGATGCTGTCGGCCCCTATGCCCTTGGCGCCCTCGGCCAGCGCAATGGAGTCGCTGGTCAGCATGGCACCGGTGCCCACCACCAGCGGCAGGCGGCCCTTCAGCCGTTCATGGGTGAAGCGGGCCAGCGCCACGCGTTCATCCACGGTCTGGGCATAGTTCTCGCCGGTGGAGCCGCCGGAGATCAGCCCGTGAACGCCGGCGTCAATCAGGTATTCGATGACATCGGCCAGCGCGTCCCAATTGACGCTGCCGTCCTCGAAATGGGGCGTCACGACGGGGGTATATATCCCCTCAAACCGGAATATTGGGGTCATCTGGGTCCTCATGCAGGGGTTTTGCGCGCCACCGTCCCCAGCGGCACGTCAAGCCCGGCGGGCATGACGAACAGCTCGATCTGGTCGCGCGACAGGTTCCAATGGTCAATCGCTAGCTGGCCGGCCGCCGCCTCGTCACCGGCCTCGATGGCGGCGATGATGGCGTCGTGCTGGGCGCTGGCCTCGCCCAGGTTCTCCGCCATCTGGCGGTCCTGGGGGCGGTAGAAGGTCATGCCGATGCGGGCATGGTCGATCAGCAGACGCTGAAAGGAGGGGGCGAGGTAGATGTTGTCGGCCATCTCGCCGGTGATCTCGTGAAAGCGGTTGTTGGCCATCGCCCGGTCGGCGCCGGAGCCGGAGCGCAGCGCCGCCTTGAAGTCCTCCTGCGCCGCTTTCAGCTCCGCGATCTGGGTTTCGGTGGCGTTCTTGGCCGCCAGCTGCAGCACCGCGCCATAGATCATCGGCGCCGCCAGGAAGAAATCGCGCAAAGTCATATGCGACATCTCGCTGACCCGCGCACCGCGGTTTTCCCGCAGATCGACATAGCCCTCGCCGGCCAGCTGGCGCAGCACCTCCCGCAGCGGGGTGCGGGACAGCTCGAACTCCTCCGACAGCTTCGATTCGTCGAGATCGGCGCCCGGCCGCAGGGCAAGCGTCATGATGGCCGCTTTCAGGTGGCCATAAAGCGCTGCTTTCCTGTTTTTGGACGCGTCCTTCATCTCAGTCTCCATCGTTGCATCTGAACCTGTGCGGGCAGGATGGCCCGGCGGCATAGGCCTGTGCAACCTGATTGCTCATTTTGTGTTAGAAGAAAAAACAATTTGTGTACAGAGAAAAAATATGCAGTATGCACGAAATGTTTTCGGAGGAGGGAACCGGGTGACGACGCAACCTGACGAAGCCGTGATCGACTGCCGCAATCTGTGGAAGATCTTTGGCCGCCGCGCGGACGAGGCGATGAAAGCCGTTCAGGAACAGGGGCTTGGCAAGCTGGAAGTGCGCGACCAGTTCGACTGTGTGGTGGGGGTGCAGGACGCCACCTTTACCGTCGGGCGGGGTGAGATCTTCTGCATTATGGGGCTGTCCGGATCTGGCAAATCGACCTTGATTCGCCATGTGAACCGGCTGATCGAACCGACCTCAGGCCAGCTGTTCATCGAAGGCCAGGATGTGAATCAGCTGTCCGCGAAGGATCTGCGCGAGGTGCGCGCCGAGAAAATCGGCATGGTGTTCCAGAACATGGCGCTGATGCCGCACCGCACGGTGCTGGAGAACGTTTCCTTCAGCCAGGAGGTGCGCGGCCATGATGCGCGCGAACGCCGCGAGAACGCGATGCGCGCCATCGACGCGGTCGACCTCAACGGCTGGGACCAGAAATACCCGGACGAACTGTCGGGCGGGATGCAGCAGCGGGTCGGCCTCGCCCGCGCCATTGCCGCCGATCCCTCGATCCTGCTGATGGATGAACCCTTCTCGGCGCTCGACCCGCTGATCCGCCGCCAGCTGCAGGACAAGTTCATGTCGCTGTCTGCAGAGATGAAGAAGACCACCCTGTTCATCACCCACGACCTGGACGAGGCGATCCGCATCGGCGACCGCATCGCCATCATGAAGGATGGCGCTCTGGTGCAGGTCGGCACGCCTGAGGACATCGTGACCAACCCGGCGGACGACTATGTCGCCGATTTCGTCGCGGGCATTTCCAAGCTGGAGCTGATTTCCGCGGGCAAGATCATGGAGCCGGTCGCTTCCTTCGAGCAGCGGCAGGGGCCGATCGACCTGGGCAGCTGGCCGGAGGCGCATCCCGATCATTCGCTCGACGATCTGGTCAACCTGTCCATCGCCACCCAGCACCCGGTGGTGGTCAAGGCCGACGGCAGGCCCATCGGCATTGTCACCAAGAACGCCCTGCTGCGCGGCATCCAAGGCCATGCCGACGACGCGGCCAGCCTGAAGCACTGAGGAGGCAAGACCATGGCAGAGAACACCTACAGCATCCTCGACCCGTTTTCCGCGGTTGATCTGGGGCTCGCGGAATCGGCGGACGGGGTCAAGCAGTGGGCAATTGCCAACCGCGCGCTGATCCAGCCGGTGAAGAAATTCTTCAACGAGATGATCGTCGGCATCGACACCGCGCTGAATGCGGTGCCGCCGCTGGTGATGCTGGCGATCCTGATCCTGATCGCCTGGCAGGCCGCGGGCCGCCGGGTGGCGATCCTGGTCGGCGTTTCGATGTTTGCGCTCGGCTTTCTGTCGCCCAACGCCTGGGGGCTGGCGATGACCACCCTGGCGATTGTGGTCTCGGCGGTGATCCTGTGCTTCGTCATCGGCCTGCCGCTGGGGGTGCTGGCTGGCAAGAACGACCGGTTCGAGGCGGCGATGCGGCCGGTGCTGGACACCATGCAGACGATCCCGGCCTTTGTGTACCTGGTGCCCGTGGTCATGCTGATCGGCATCGGCAACGTGTCGGGCGTGATCGTGACGATCATCTTTGCGCTGCCGCCGCTGATCCGCCTCACCAGCTTGGGCATCCGCGGCGTCAATGCCTCGGTGGTGGAGGCCGCGCGCGCCTTTGGCGCCAGCCCGCGCCAGATCCTGTTCAAGGTCGAGCTGCCGCTGGCCACGCCGACCATCCTGGCCGGCGTCAACCAGACCATCATGCTGTCGCTGTCGATGGTGGTGATCGCCTCTATGATCTCGGTCAAGGGGCTGGGCAACGAGGTGCTGCGCGCCATGGGCCGGCTCGATGCGGGCAAGGCGCTCGTCGGCGGCCTTGGCATCGTGATCCTGGCCATCGTACTGGACCGCATCACCCAGGGCATGGGCCAGTCGGGCCGCGACCGCGGCCACCGCCACTGGTGGCAGGGCGGCCCCGTCGGCGCGGTGCTGCGCCTGGCCGGCAAAAACTGACTTTCTCTTTCATCTGAACACCCAAGGGAGGACTTACTTATGTTCAGGAAAACCGCTCTGGCTGCGCTGGCAGCCTCCACCATGCTGGCGGGCACTGCGTTTGCCAGCGAGAAACCCGGCGAAGGCGTCACCGTCCGCCCGGTGATCCAGTCCTATCTGGAGGAGTTCTTCCAGCACCGCATCCTGTTCCGCGCGCTGGAGGATCTGGGCTATGAGGTCGCCGAGCCGCAGGAAGTCGAGGCGCAGACCGTGCACCTGGCGCTGGGAACCGGCGATGCCGATTTCACCGCGGTGCATTGGAACACCCTGCACCACACCTTCTTCGAGGAATCCGGCGGCGACGCGGTTCTTGAAAAGGTCGGCACCCTGATCGAGGGCGCGCTGCAGGGCTATCTGATCAACAAATCCGCCTATGACGCGGGTATTCAGAACCTGGGCGACCTGACCGACCCGGAAAACGCCAAGCTGTTCGACGCCGATGGCGACGGCAAGGCCGATCTGGCCGGCTGCGTGCCGGGATGGGGCTGCGAGCGGGTGATCGAGCATCAGCTGTCCGAGTTCGGTCTGCGCGACACCGTGAACCACAACCAGGGCGCCTATAACGCCATCATCGCCGACACCATCGCCCGCAACGCGGCCGGCGAAAACGTGCTCTACTACACCTGGACGCCTTACTGGGTCTCCGGCGCGCTGGTGCCGGGCAAGGACGTGGAGTTCCTGGCGGTGCCTTACTCGTCGCTGCCTGATGGCGCCACCGCCGACACTACTTTTGACGGCAAGGACCTGGGCTTTGCGGTCGACAGCATCCGGATTGTTGCCACGGATGAGTTTCTGGCCGCCAACCCGGCTGCGGCCAAGCTGTTCGAGCTGGCCAAGATCGACATCAACGACATCTCGGCCCAGAACAAGCTGATCGCCGACGGCGAGGACAGCTCGGACGATATCGACCGCCACGTTGATGCCTGGATCGAGGCAAACCGCGAAACCTACGACAGCTGGCTGGACGCGGCCCGCGCGGCGGCGGAATAATAGCAGCCAATACCTGTGCCACCGGGCTGCGCGGGGTGAACCCCTCGCGCAGCTCAATCCATTCTGAGGGCAAGCCATGACCAAGACGCAGCATTTTGCCTTTCTCCTGGTGGAGGAATTCTCGCATCTGGCGTTTTCCTGCGCGGTGGAACCGCTGCGGATCGCCAATCTCGTCAGCGGCAAGGATCTCTATGACTGGTCGTTCGGATCGGAGAACGGCGAGACCGCGACTTGCTCCAACGGCTCGGTGACGCTGGTGCACTACGGGTTTGACGCGATCCCGAAATGCGACCGGCTGTTTGCCCTGTCGGGCATCCATATGCGCAACCACGTGACCAAGCCGCTGTTGGCGGCGCTGCGCCGGGAGAAGGCGCGGGGGATTTCCGTCGGCGCGCTGTGCTCCGGCGCCTGGGTGCTGGCAGAGGCCGGGTTTCTCAATGGCATGCAGGCGGCGATCCACTGGGAATACCACGACAGCTTCATGGAGGCGTTCCCGGAGGTGAACCTGGTGCGCAGCGTGTTTGTGGCGGATGAAAAGCATGTGACCGCTTCCGGCGGCACCGCCACGGCGGACCTGATGCTGCACCTGATCGAGCGGGAGCACGGGTATGATCTGGCCGTCGCGGTGGCCGACCAGATGGTCTATAACGCGGTGCGCAACGCCACCGCAGAGCAGCGGGTGTCGCTGCAGTCGCGCAACGGTATGCGCAATGCCCACCTGGCCCGCGCCATCCAGATGATGCACGACCACATCAGCGACCCGGTGTCGCCCTCGGTGATCGCCGAGGAGATCGGCATCTCCACCCGCCAGCTGGAGCGGCTGTTCGGCAAATACCTCAATACCTCGCCCAAGAAATACTCGATGGAGATGCGGCTGGAGCGCGCCCGCAATCTGCTGATCCAGACCGAGGCTTCGGTGACAGACGTGGCGCTGTCCTGCGGCTTTGACAGCCCGGGCCATTTTTCGCGGGTCTACAAGGCGGCCTTCAACGTGACCCCGATGCTGCAGCGCGGACGGATTGATTGAGCAGCCGGGAACCGGTGCGGTTTCCGGCCGAGCAGACGGCGGATACCTGAAATTTTCGCTCTGGCCATCAAAGGCGCATTTCCCATATTGAAATGAGGATCGCTCATCCGAGCCGCCAGCCAGGAGCCGCAGATGTCCCGCCGCCACTACAACCTGCCGCCGCTCACCACCCTGGCCGCGTTCGAGGCCGCGGCCCGGCACCTGAGCTTCAAGAACGCGGCGCAGGAATTGTCCGTGACGCCCGGCGCCGTCAGCCATCAGGTGAAGGCGCTGGAGGCGGAGCTGCAGGCGCCGCTTTTCCAGCGCAAGCACCGCGGCGTGGAGCTGACGGAGGAAGGCGAGGCGCTGTTTGAAACCCTGGCGTCCTCGTTCTCCAAGATTTCCCTCAGCCTCAAGACCATTCGCGACCGTCAGACAGGCGACACCGTGACCATCGGCTCCACCTCCGCCGTTGCCTCGCTTTGGCTGTCGCCCTCGGTGGTGCGCTTCTGGCGGCAGCATCCGGATGTGAACGTCAACCAGATCGTCAACGACCGGCCGCTGCGCAGCATGCCGGATGTGGATTTCTACATCCGTTACGGGCGCGAGCGGGATACCCGGCTGGAGCAGACAGAGCTGTACCGCGACCACCTGGTGCCGGTCGGCAATGCGGATCTGGCGGAGAAACTCACCGGCTGCCCCTTGGAGGAACTGGCCCAGCAGCGGCTGTTGCATCTTGAGTCCGACGACAGGAGCTGGACCACCTGGACCGACTGGTTCCAGCAGCTGGGCTATGACGGCCCCATTGCGCCCGGCGTGCGGGTGAACAACTATTCGGTGGCGCTGCAGGCAGCGCAGGACGGGGCAGGGCTGGCTCTGGGCTGGCAGCGGCTGCTGAATCCGTTGCTGACAACAGGTCAGCTGGTGCCGATCGGCCCGCATGTGCTGGCGGCGCCGCACGGGTTCCACCTGGTGGGCCGGCCGGATGCGGATCTGTCGGAATCCGCCCGTTTGCTTCGCAATTGGGTGATTGACGAGGTCAATCGCAGCTCGGGTGAATCCAGCTAACCCCAGCGCGAAAATTCCTGATATTGAGTGAATCTGCTCTCTCCCTTCAATGGCGCAAAACGCGCACATCTTTTTCCAGCTTGGAGAGACCCCAGATGAACAAGCATGACACGCTTGCCCCGGTGATGGCTCCGGTCAATGTTGCCAACGGCCTGCCGAACGCCCATTACATCGATCCCGCCGTCTTTGCCGAAGAAAAACGCTCGGTTCTGTTCAAGAACTGGTCGGGCATCGGCTTTGGCAAGGACGTGCCGGAGCCGGGCTATGCCAAGCCGGTGGATTTCCTGGGCATGCCGCTGCTGATCGTGCGCGACAAGGACGGCGAGATCGGCGTCTTTCAGAACACCTGCCGCCACCGCGGCATGATCCTGGTCGAGAAGGCCGGCAAGATCCGCGGCGCCATCCGCTGCGCTTATCACAGCTGGTGCTATGGCCTCGATGGCCGCCTGGTCTCCACCCCGCACGTCGGCGGCCCCGGCAACAACAAGCATGAAGACATCAAGCTGGATGAGCTGGGCCTGGTGCGCATCCGCTCTTATGTCTGGCGCGACGTGGTGTTTGTGAACGTCGACGGCACCGCGCCGGAGTTCGAGGAGGCCCACGCCGACCTGCTGGAACGCTGGAAGGAATTCAACACCCCGGTGCATCACGGCGGCGAAGGCTCCGGCTTCAAGCTGGAGGTGAAAACCAACTGGAAGCTGGCGGTCGAGAACTACTGCGAAAGCTACCACCTGCCGTGGGTGCATCCGGGCCTGAACAGCTATTCCCGGCTGGAAGACCATTACAACATCGAGGTGCCGGGCAAGTATTCCGGCCAGGGCACCCTGGTCTACCGCCAGCTGAAGGGCGAAAACGGCGAGCTGTTCCCGGATTTCGAGGGGCTCAGCAGCAAGTGGGACGAAGGCGGCGAATACACCGCCGTCTACCCGAACGTCCTGCTGGGCGTGCAGCGCGACCATGCCTTTGCGATCATCCTGGAGCCGGTCGACACCGAGAACACCGTTGAGCACATCGAGCTCTATTATTCCAAATCCCCGGAAGAGACCCCGGAGCTTGACGGCCTGCGCACCGAGAACGCCAAACTGTGGAAGACCGTGTTCGAGGAAGACGTCTTTGTCGTTGAGGGCATGCAGAAGGGCCGCCATGGCGAGCTGTTCGACGGCGGCCGGTTCTCGCCGGCGATGGACGGGCCGACCCACAACTTCCACGCCTGGGTGGCCGATCAGGTGACCAAAGGCCGCGAGGCATGAGTTCTTTCCTGAAAGACGGGCTGGCCAGGAATTTCCTGGCCGGTGCCTGGGTCGAAGGCGACGGCGGCGCGCGCATCGCGGTCGAGGATCCGGGTAACGGCAGCCATGTGGCCGACTGCGCGCTGGCGGGCGAGGAAACCCTCGCCAAGGCGCTGGACGCGGCGCGGGCGAGTTTCGAGCGCGGCGACCTGGCCGCGATGAAGCCCGCCAAGCGCGGCCAGCTGATGCAGCGCATCGCGGCAGAGATCCGTGGCATTGCCGACGAGGGCGCGGAACTGCTGTGCCTCGAAAGCGGCAAGAGCCTCAGCGCCGCGCATGACGAGTTTGAGGAGGCCGCGCAGTATTTCGAATACTACGGCGGCATGGCCGACAAGATCGAAGGCAAGTCGATCCCGCTCGGCCCCGACTACGCCGATTACACAGTCTATGAGCCCTACGGGGTTTCTGCCCAGATCGTGCCGTGGAACTTCCCGGTGTCGATCGCTGCACGGTCCTTGGCCCCTGCGATGGCGGCGGGCAATTCGGTAATCATCAAATCGCCGGAACTGGATCCGATGGCGCTGGCGATGCTGGGCGTGGCGCTGGAACGCGCCGAGGTCCCCGCGGGGACGGTCTCGATCCTGAACGGCATCGGCTCTGAACTGGGCGCGCGGCTGGTCGAAAGCCCGGCGGTGGATCAGATCGTCTTTACCGGCTCGGTGCCGACCGGCCAGGCCATCCTGCGCGCCGCCGCCAACCCGGTGACGCCCGCGCTGATGGAGCTTGGCGGCAAGTCCGCTGCGGTGGCCTTCGAGGACGCCAATCTGGACACGCTGATGTCCTCCCTGCAAAGCGGCATCTTTTATAACGCCGGTCAGGTCTGCTCGGCCATGTCGCGTGTGCTGGTGCACCGCTCGATTTATGACGAGGCGGTCGAACGTGCCGCTGCGCTGGCAAACGGCCTTAGCGTCGGTCACGGGCTGGAAAACCCCGGCCTGACCCCGGTGATCTCTGCCCGGCAGCTGGATGGCATCGAGACCCTGACCGCCACTGCCCGCCAAAGCGGCGCCCGCGCGGCATCCGGCGGTGCCCGGCTGGAGCGGGAAGGCTATTTCATGGCGCCGACCATTCTGGCGGATGTGGACCCCGCATCCCGTGTCGCGCAGGAGGAGATTTTCGGCCCCGTCACCTGCTTCACGCCCTTCGACACCGAAGCCGAGGCGATTGCCATGGCCAACGGCACCGAGTTCGGGCTGGTGGCGGGTGTCTTCACCCGCGATCTGGCACGGGCGCACCGGGTGGCGAACCGTCTGCGGGCGGGGCAGGTGTTCGTGAACGAATGGTTTGCGGGCGGCATTTCCACCCCGTTCGGCGGGGTCGGCAAATCCGGTTTTGGCCGCGAAAAGGGACTGGAGGCGCTCTATAACTATGTGCGCACCAAGAACATCGCGATCTCGCTGAAAGGCTGACGGATGGAGCGCGCAGATCTCGACCGGGCGCTTCTGCAGGCGCATGAGGACAAGGACAGCGCAGAGCTGGTCCGGCTTTACACGCTGGCCGGTGACATGGCCGAAGAGGCGGGCAGTATTGATGCCGCCTGCTTCTACCTGACCCACGCATTCGTATTTGCGCTGGAGGCCGGACTGCCGGAAGCGAAAGAGCTGAACCGCCGTCTTGCGGAGCGGGGCCGGGCGCATCCGCTGGAGCTCTGACACAAGTTTCAGGCTGTTGTCCCCGCGGGGGCAGTGGTCTGTTATGGCCGGCAGGGGAGGGCCGGCCAATCTGATTACCGGCACATGCCGCGTTCGCTACCGTTCACGCGGCATGTGCCAGAATTTTTGATTTCGCATGTTCAGGGAGCCCAAAACCGGATTCCGTTTGCGGGCAGCATGCTTGGAGGGAGAAAGACTCATGATCCCCAGCAAAATGGCGGCGGTCCTGCTGACCGGCCACGGCGGCATCGAGAAACTGGAATACCGCACCGACGTGCCGGTGCCGCAGCCCGGACCGGGCGAGGTGCTGATCCGCGTTGCGGCGGCGGGCATCAACAACACCGATATCAATACCCGCATCGGCTGGTACTCCAAGGCGGTCGACGCCGACACCAATGCGGGCGGCGCCAGCGGCTTTGACAGTGTGAACGATGATGACGCCAGCTGGTCCGGCAAGCCGCTGGAGTTCCCCCGCATTCAAGGCGCGGACGCCTGCGGGCATATCGCAGCAGTGGGGGAGGGCGTCGATGCCTCCCGCATCGGCGAGCGGGTGCTGGTGCGCAACATGCTGCGGACCTATGTCGACTACCGGCCCTATGAATGCTGGACTTTCGGCAGCGAATGCGACGGCGGCTTTGCGCAGTTTGCGGTGGCCCCTGCGCGCGAAACCCATGCGGTGAATTGCGATTGGTCCGATGCCGAGCTGGCCTCGATCCCCTGCGCCTATTCCACGGCGGAAAACATGCTGCACCGGGTCGGCCTGGGCGCGGAGACCGTGCTGATTTCCGGTGCCTCCGGCGGCGTGGGCTCTGCTGCCGTGCAACTGGCCAAGCGCCGTGGCGCCACGGTGATTGCGTTGTCCTCTGCCGCCAAGGCGGATGAGGTGCTGGCGCTTGGTGCCGACCGGGTGGTGGACCGTAACGCGGATCTGGTCAAAGAACTGGGCGAAGGCTCCATCGACGTGGTGGTCGATCTGGTCGCGGGTCCGCAGTGGCCGTCGTTTCTGGACGTGCTGCGCCGGGGCGGGCGATACACCACCGCCGGCGCCATCGCCGGGCCGATTTCAGAGATCGACGTGCGCACGCTCTACCTCAAGGATCTGACGCTGATGGGCTGCACCTTCCAGGAGGATGAGGTGTTCGCCAATCTGGTCTCCTACATCGAGGCTGGGGAAATCCGCCCGCTGGTGGCCAAGACCTATCCGCTGAGCGAGATTGCCGCCGCGCAGGAGGATTTCCTGAGCAAGAAGCACACCGGCAAGCTGGTGCTGATGATCCCGGAGGTTTCCGAATGAAGATCAGGAAGATCGAGCTGTACCAGCTGGATCTGCCCTATTCCGGCGGCGTCTACATGCTGTCGGGCGGGCGGGAGTACCGCAGCTTTGACGCGTCCTTCGTGCGCATCACCACTGACACGGGCCTCGAGGGCTGGGGTGAAAGCACCCCGTTCGGCTCCACCTACATCGCCTCGCACGCCCTGGGCGCGCGGGCGGGTATTGCCGAGATTGCGCCCTATCTGCTGGGCCGCGATCCGCGGCAGATGGACCGGATCAATGAGGCGATGGATGAGGCGCTCTTGGGCCATAACCATGCCAAGTCTGCAATTGATCTGGCCTGCTGGGACCTGTTCGGCAAATCGGTCAACATGCCGGTTTGCGAGCTGCTGGGCGGTTCGACGGGCAAGCGCCTGCCGGTGATCTCCTCAATCTATGCTGGAACACCGGAGGACATGCGCGCCCGCGTCGCGCAGCACCGGGAGATGGGCTATCTCGGCCATTCGGTGAAAATCGGCGCGCTTGATGCCGAAGGCGGCCCGGCGCTGGACGCCGAGCGCATCCGTGCCTCGCTGGCCGACCGGCAGCCGGGCGAGTTCTTCCTGGTTGATGCCAATGGCGGGCTGACGCCAGAGACTGCGCTGCGCATGCTGCGGATGCTGCCCGAGGGGCTGGACTTCGTGCTGGAGGCGCCCTGCAAAACCTGGCGCGAGACCATGTCGCTGCGCACGCGCTGCAACGTGCCGATCATCCTGGATGAGCTGGTGCAGCAGGATGAGGACATCGCCCTGATGCTGGTGGAGGATGTGGCCGACGGCATCGGCCTCAAGATCTCCAAGGCCGGCGGGCTGACCCACGGGCGGCGGCACCGGGACATGTGCCTGGCCGCGGGCGCGACCGTCAGCGTGCAGGATACCGTTGGGTCTGTGGTCGCGTTCTCCGCCATCGCCCATCTGGGCGCCACGGTGCCTGAGCGCTCCTTGCGCTGCATTCTGGACTGCCGCGATATGGTGACGCTGAAAACGGCGGAATTCGATGCGCCGGTCAAGGACGGGGGTGTACTGGTTCCGGATGCGCCGGGGCTGGGCATCACCGTTGATCGGGATCTGATGGGCGAACCGCAGGCCGTCTGGGACGCCTGACTAAGCAGTATTTGGTAGAATCAGTTTCAACGGCCTGTTGAGACTGACAGGCAGACTGGCCCGCCTAGGCGGCGCCTGCGGGAACGGAGTTGCCGTTTCCGCCTGTCCGCTTTGACGGTTTCCCGGAGGCCGTGAGCGCCAACAGTCTGATAAAAGCGCGCAGTGCACAGGAAATTGGAGGACGGGCCGGGTGGCGGCCTTGCTATTCGGTGCCGAATTTGATTCGAGTGCGCCGGAAATCAGGACAGGCTGTGCGGATGTGCGGAAAACGGCATTTTGTGCGTTTTCTTTGCCGCCGCTGCCGGAACGGGGTAAGAACCGCCTCGGGATTCGGCGTTGGAGGGACGTAGCGCAAATATGAAGACATTCAACTTGAGAAAGGGGCTGGATCTGCCGGTGACAGGCGCACCGGAGCAGGTGATCCACGACGGTCCCGCCATCACCTCGGTGGCCGTGCTGGGCCCCGACTTTGTGGGCCTCAAGCCCCGCATGCTGGTGCAGGAAGGCGAGGAGGTCCGCCGCGGAACTCCGCTGTTCTGCCACAAGGATGCCGAGGCCGCTATGATGGTTGCGCCGATGACCGGCAAGGTCGTGGCGATCAACCGCGGCGCCCGCCGGGTGCTGGAAAGCGTGGTGATCGAAGTTTCGGACGCTGCCGACAAGGGCGCCGACTTCTCTGCCACCGGCAACGCGGACACTGCTGAAGGGCTGGCCGAGAAGCTGTGCGCCGCGGGTCTCTGGACCGCCTTCCGCACCCGTCCCTATTCCAAGATGCCGCAGCCGGGGTCCAAGCCCGCCGCGATCTTTGTGACCGCGATGGACAGCGAGCCGCTGGCCGCTGATGCCGCCGTGATCATCAATGATGCGGCCGAGGCGTTTGAGGCGGGCCTGAAAGCCGTGACGCTGCTGACCGACGGCACCACCTTCCTGTGCCAGAAGACGGGCGACAGCATTCCGGGTGCGAACCTTGCCGGTGTCGAGGCTGCAGGTTTCTCCGGCCCGCATCCCTCGGGCCTGGCTGGCACCCACATCCATTTCCTGCATCCCGTCCGCGCGGACGATCAGGTCTGGACCGTGTCCTATCAGGACGTGATCGCCATCGGCCGCCTGCTGATGACCGGCCACCTGGACCCCTCCACAGTGGTTGCCATTGCCGGTCCCGCTGCGCGCGCACCCCGTCTGGTCCGCACCGTCATGGGTGCCTCCACCGATGAGCTGACCCGCGGCGAGATTGCTGCCGATGCTCCGGTCCGGGTGATCTCCGGCTCGATCCTGTCAGGCCGGCAGGCGGCTGGTGCGCTGGCCTTCCTTGGCCGCTTCGCCCGCCAGGTGGCGATCATCGAGGAAGACCGCAAGCAGATCCCGCTGGGCTGGATCCGTCCGATGGGCGGAAAATACGCGGTGCAGCCGGTGCTGGGCTCGGCGCTCAGCCGCAAGCTGTTTGCCCTGACCAGCAACCTCAACGGCGGCCGCCGGGCGATGGTGCCCACCGGCACCTTTGAGCGGCTGATGCCGCAGGACTACCTGCCGACGCAGCTGCTGCGCGCGCTGCTGGTGATGGACACCGACACCGCACAGGCGCTGGGTGCGCTGGAGCTGGACGAAGAGGACATGGGCCTCGTCGGCTTTGCCTGCCCGGCCAAGTACGAATACGGGCTGGCGCTGCGCGACTGCCTGACCAAGATTGAAAAGGAGGGCTGAGCCGGATGGGATTGCGCAGCTTCTTTGACAGGATCGAGCCGCATTTCGAGAAGGGGGGCAAATACGAAAAGCTCTTCCCCGTCTACGAGATGGTGGAGTCCTTCCTGTATACCCCGAAAACCGTCACCACCGTGGCGCCGCATGCCCGCTCATATGTCGATATGAAGCGGATCATGACCTATGTGGTGATCGCCACCATCCCCTGCATCCTGTGGGGCATGTGGAACACCGGCTATCAGGCCAACTCGGCAATTGCCGCGCTGGGGGCTGATGCGGCCACCGGCTGGCGGATTGCGCTCTTGCAGATGTTCGGGATTTCACTGGATGCGGCAAGCCCGATGGCCAATATCGCGCACGGGTTCCTGTATTTCCTGCCGATCTACATCGTGACGCTGGTTGCGGGCGGTATTTTCGAAGTCATCTTTGCCACCGTCCGCGGCCATGAGGTGAACGAGGGCTTCCTTGTGACCTCGATGCTTTACACGCTGATCATGCCGGCCTCCGCGCCGCTGTGGCAGGTGGCGCTTGGCATCATCTTCGGCGTGGTGATCGGTAAGGAAGTCTTTGGCGGAACCGGCAAGAATTTCCTGAACCCGGCGCTGGTGGGCCGTGCGTTCCTGTATTTCGCCTATCCGGCGAACATGTCGGGCGACGCTGTCTGGACCCCGGTTGACGGCTTTTCCGGCGCGACCGCGCTGGGTGTGACTGCCGCCGAGGGCGTGCAGGCGCTGGCCGCCAAGGGCATCGAATGGTCGGACGCGTTCTTTGGCACCATCCAGGGCAGCTTCGGCGAGACCTCGACGCTGGCCTGCGCCATCGGCCTGGGCTTCCTGCTGTTCACCAAAATCGCCAACTGGCGCCTGATCGTCGGCTGCCTTGTTGGCATGATTGCCTTCTCGATGCTCTTGAACCTGATCGGCTCCGAGACCAACCCGATGTTTGCGATGCCGTGGTACTGGCACCTGGTGCTGGGCGGCTATGCCTTCGGCCTGGTGTTCATGGTGACCGAGCCGGTTTCGGCGTCGCACACCAACGCAGGCCGCTACATCTACGGTGCCCTCATCGGCGTGATGGTGGTGCTGATCCGGGTGCTGAACCCTGCCTTCCCCGAAGGCATGATGCTGGCGATCCTGTTCGGCAACGTCTTTGCGCCGCTGATCGACTACTTTGTCGTGCAGGCCAACATCAAACGGAGGGCGCGCCGCCATGGCTGATACCCAAAGCAAGGGCCTGATTGGCCGCTTCCTCGCCGCATCGCCGGACTCGGTCGGCAAGACCTTGTTCATCGCTGTTGCCGTTTGCCTGGTGGCTTCGATGATCGTGTCCACCGCCGCGGTGTCCCTGCGCCCGGTGCAGGAGATCAACAAGAAACGGGACAAGCAGCTGAACGTTCTTCAGGTCGCGGGCCTTTACGAGCCGGGCCAGAACGTGGCCGAAGCCTTTGCCGCCTTTGAGCCGCAGGTGCTGGATCTGGAAACCGGACAGTTCACCGACCAGTTCGACGCCGCCAGCTTTGATGATCTGGCCGCCGCGCAGGACCCGGAGCTGAGCCGCGCGCTGGACAATGACCCTGCGGGCATTGGCCGCCAGTCGCGCTACAAGACCGTGTACCTGCTGCGCGAGGAAAACGGCGATCTGGACAAGGTGATCCTGCCGATCCACGGCTATGGCCTGTGGTCCACCCTCTACGGCTTTATCGCGGTTGAGGAAAACGGCAACGACATCTTCGGCCTGCAGTTCTATCAGCACGGCGAAACCCCGGGCCTGGGCGCCGAGGTGGACAACCCGCGCTGGAAGTCCCTGTGGAGCGGCAAGAAACTGCATGACGAAGGCGGCGAGCTGCAGATCAGCGTTGCCAAGGCACAAGGCCCGGCCGGGCCGGAGCATCACATCGATGCGCTGGCCGGTGCGACGCTGACCTCTGTCGGCGTGGACAACCTGGTGAAATTCTGGATGGGCGAAGAGGGCTACGCACCCTTCCTGGCCGCCCTTAAAGCGGGAGAGCTCTAATGGCGCAGACCAAGAAAGACATGCTGGTCGACCCATTGGTCGACAACAACCCGATCACGCTGCAGGTTCTGGGCATCTGCTCGGCGCTGGCGGTGACCTCCTCGCTGCAGGTGGCTTTTGTGATGACCCTGGCGGTAACATTTGTGACCGCATTCTCATCGATGTTCATCTCGATCCTGCGGAACCAGATCCCCAGCTCGATCCGGATCATCGTGCAGATGGTGATCATCGCCTCGCTGGTGATCCTGGTGGACCAGGTGCTGAAAGCTTATGCCTTTGAGATCTCCAAGACCCTGTCGGTCTTTGTCGGCCTGATCATTACCAACTGTATCGTGATGGGCCGCGCCGAGGCGTTTGCCATGAGCAATCCGCCGGTGGCGTCGTTCATCGACGGCCTTGGCAACGGCATGGGCTATGGCCTGATCCTGATGCTGGTCGGCATCATCCGCGAGCTGTTCGGCTCCGGCTCCCTGTTCGGCATCACAATCCTGGAAACCGTGAACAACGGCGGCTGGTATGTGCCCAACGGCATGCTGCTGCTGCCGCCCTCGGCGTTCTTCGTGATCGGCCTGCTGATCTGGGGTTTCCGCACCTGGAAGCCGAACCAGGTCGAAGAGCGTGAATATAAAATCCAGAATGTGGAGGCGCACTGATGGAAGGGCTGATTTCACTCGCCGTTAAGGCCATCTTTGTCGAGAACCTCGCGCTCTCCTTCTTCCTGGGCATGTGCACCTTCATCGCGGTGTCCAAGAAGATTTCCACCGCGCTGGGTCTGGGGATTTCGGTGATGCTGGTGCAGGCCATCACCGTGCCGACCAACAACCTGCTGCTGACCTACCTCTTGAAGCCGGGCGCGCTGGCCTGGGCGGGCTTCCCGGATGTGGATCTGACCTTCCTCGGCCTGATCTCCTATATCGGGGTGATCGCGGCGATGGTGCAGATCCTGGAGATGATCCTCGATAAGTATTTCCCGCCGCTCTACAACGCGCTGGGGGTGTTCCTGCCGCTGATCACGGTGAACTGCGCCATCCTCGGCGGCTCGCTGTTCATGGTGGAACGGGACTACAACTTCGCGGAAGCCACCACTTACGGCCTCTCCTCCGGCTTTGGCTGGGCGCTGGCGATCACCGCGATGGCGGGCGTGCGCGAGAAGCTGAAGTATTCCGACGTGCCGGACGGCCTGCAGGGCCTGGGCATCACCTTTATCACCGCGGGTCTGATGGCGATGGCCTTCATGTCCTTCAGCGGCGTCAAACTGTAAGGGAGCGTCTGAAGTTATGGAAACTTTCTCGCTCGGCGTTGTCCTGTTCACGTTGATCGTGCTGGCGCTGGTGGCCATCATTCTGGCTGCCCGCTCCCGCCTGGTCGCGTCCGGCAACGTCAACATCACCATCAACGGTGAAAAAACTATCTCGGTGCCCGCGGGCGGCAAGCTGCTGCAAACGCTGGCGGCAGAGAAACTGTTCGTCCCCTCCGCCTGCGGCGGCGGCGGCACCTGCGCCCAGTGCCGGGTGAAAGTGCATTCCGGCGGCGGCTCGATCCTGCCGACCGAGGAAAGCCACATCACCAAGCGCGAAGCTGCCTGCGGCGACCGCCTGTCCTGCCAGGTTGCGGTCAAGCAGGACATGGAAGTCGAGGTCCCCGAAGAGGTCTTCGGCGTCAAGAAGTGGCGCTGCAAGGTGCGGTCCAACGACAACGTGGCGACCTTCATCAAGGCGCTGGTGCTGGAACTGCCCGAAGGCGAGGACGTGAATTTCCGCGCCGGCGGCTACATCCAGATCGAGGCGCCCGCGCACCAGCTGGCCTATACCGACTTCGACATCCAGGAGGAGTACCGCGAGGATTGGGACCGCTTCAATCTGTGGCAGTACAAATCCGTCGTGGATGAGCCGGTCGAGCGCGCCTATTCGATGGCGAACTACCCGGACGAGAAGGGCATCATCATGCTGAACGTCCGCGTCGCCTCGCCGCCGCCGGGCAGCACCGATATTCCGGCAGGCAAGATGTCGTCTTACATCTTCAACCTGAAGCCGGGCGACGAGGTCACCATCTCGGGCCCGTTCGGCGAATTCTTCGCCCGCGAGACCGAGAAGGAAATGGTGTTCATCGGCGGCGGTGCCGGCATGGCGCCGATGCGCTCCCACATCTTCGACCAGCTGAAACGGCTGGAGAACCGCAACCGCAAGATCAGCTTCTGGTACGGTGCGCGCTCGAAGAAGGAGATGTTCTTTGTCGAGGACTTCGATCAGCTGGCCGAGGAGTTCGACAACTTCGAATGGCACGTCGCCCTGTCCGACGCGCAGCCGGAGGATGACTGGAAAGGCTACACCGGCTTCATCCACAACGTTCTGTACGAGGAATACCTCAAGAACCACCCGGCGCCGGAAGACTGCGAATTCTACATGTGCGGCCCGCCGATCATGAACCAGTCGGTGATCAACATGCTCTTGGATCTTGGCGTGGACCGCGAGGACATCATGCTGGACGACTTCGGCGGCTGAGCCGGAGCACAGAACGGAAAATCAGAAGCCCCGGATGGAAACATCCGGGGCTTTCTTGTGTCTTCCGGCCGGCGCAGGGAAGGGGGGTGCCATCCGTGCACCCGCTGTGCACCGGCTGTGCACCGGACGGCGGGCGCTTACTGCGCTTTCATCTCGGTGACGATCCGGATGCTGATCGGGCCGGTTGAGAACCCGCCCACGCCAAAGGCCTGGTGGTCGATGGTGGTGGTGGCCTCAAACGCGGCCCAGTCGCCCTTGTTGTAGTCGAAAAAGGCACCCATAGGGTGCTCTCCCAAGTGCGTCAGGGTCGTTTCCAGCACAACCGGCTGCGTTGTGCCGTGAATGGTCAGGTCGCCGGTGACGTTGGCCGTGTTTTCGCCGGTTCTTTCCACGCTGGTGCTGACAAAAGTGATTTCCGGGTAAGTGGCTGTTTCAAGGAAATTCGCACTGGCAAGGTCATCGTCCAGCGGTCCGAAACCAGTGGCAAGACTGTCCGTTTGGATTGTCACGTTCAGGGACGCCGCTTCCGGGTTTTCCGGGTCGAGTTCCAAGGTGCCGTCCACTTGGGTGAATTCACCGCTTTGAACCGATACCCCTGCATGGCTCCAGCTGAAGTGGACCTCGGTATGGCCCTGGTCGGATTTGTAGGTTGCGGCCAAGGCGGCGGGGGCTGCCAGCAATGCGGCGGCTGCGAGGGGAGCAATCTTGATCATCATGGCAATTTTCCTGTCGGATGGTGTTGAGGCCAGTAAAGGCTCTAGCAGTGCGCGGATGCAGTTGATCCGGGATGGATGCTATGACATCTATTTCGTTGCATCCACTGGCGATGGCGGAACCGCCGCTCTGCTCACCAACTCGTGAAGACTGAATGACACCAAACAAACGCGAAACCGCAATCTGGATTCTGCTGAACCGCGCGCACCGGCAAACCCACCGGGACATGGAGGCGAAGCTGCGGGAGGCGGGGCTGCCAAGCCTGCGCTGGTACGACGTGCTGTGGGGGATCGAAATGGCCGGGGAGGACGGCGTGCGGGCCTATGAGCTGACCCGCAACCTGCTGTTCGAGCAATCCAACCTGTCGCGCATACTGGCCCAGATGGTGGCCAGGGGGCTGGTCCGCGAAACCGTGTTCGAACAGGACCGCCGCGGCAAGCTGCTGCATCTGACCGAAGCCGGCGCCGCCTTGCGCTTGCAGATGTGGGAGTTCTACGGCGCCGCGATCAAACAGGCAATGGCGCCGCTGGCGGCAGCGGAGGACCTGGAAGTCTTTCTGGATCTGCTTAAGGACACTGGCGGCGGCCCGTTCCCGTAACAGGCCGCCGTGGTTGGAGACCCGGCCTAGCCGACGATCATCTGTTTCATGCGCAGGGCTTCGTATTCCAGCTCCTTCAACCGGAAGTTCACCACGTCGCCGACGGTGATCATGCCGCAAAGGTGGCCGTCCTTCTCCACCGGCAGGTGACGGAAGCGGCCTTCGTTCATCACCTTGGCGACGTCGATCAGCAGGTCGTCAGGCGCGCAGGTCTGCACCTCGCGGGTCATGATGTCCTCGACCAGCTGCGGCAGGGTGTGGCCCGGCGTTTCCGCCAGCCGCCGCACGATGTCGCGTTCCGACAGGATGCCCTGCAGCGCGCCGTTCTGGTCGGTCACCACCAGCGCGCCGATGCGCTTCTCCTTCAGCGCCTCCACCGCGTGGCCGACCGTATCATTCGGGCGGATCGAGAAGATCGCATCGCCTTTGGCCTCCAGCAGCTTGGCGACAGTGGACTGTTCATGCGACAAATTCGACTCGGCCGACTGGCTGTGGCTTTCCTGCCCGGCCTTGTCGCCCCGGGTGGGAGGCTGGTATGAGAACGGTGCCATGCGCGGGGTCTCCTCCTGTATCCTGCATCAGGTCATACCCCCATCTTAGCGGCGGAATATGATCCGGGAAGGGGCGAAATGACGCGAGCGCTAACAACGGCGGGAAAACAACATGTTCGAAACCCTCTACCTGACCCCCGTGACCGGCGCGCTGACCGTGTTCCTGGTGGTGGTCTGCGGCCATCTGTACCGCCAGAACTGGAAGAGTGAAGCGCCGAATGCGCGGCTCAGAGCCTGGCTCTACGGGGTGCCCGCCGCGGTTGGCCTTCTGGCGCTGGCCTTTCTTCCGCTGAAGTTCTGAGGCCTGACGCCGCGCGCGGTTTGACGCAGTTTGACTCTGGCGCGGTGCAGGGGCATAGCTGCGCCAGTTTTGCCGCCGGAGGTTGCCGAATGCTCAGCCAGATGCCCAGAAAGTTCCTGCTTGCCCTGACCCTGCCCGCGGTGCTGGCGGTGTCCGGCTGCTGGTTCGGAAGCGCACCGGAAGAGGTGCGGTTGTCGGGCGAAACCATGGGCACCACCTACAGTGTGATCGCCATTGGCGAGGATCTGGACCAGGAAACCCTGGGCACCACGGTGGAAGGCACCCTGGCGGCGGTCAATGCCAAGATGTCGAACTGGGACCCGGCGTCGGAGGTCTCCACCTTCTCAGCCGAGCGCAGCACTGCGCCGGTGCGGGTGTCGCCGGAGTTTGCCCATGTGCTGGCGGCGGCGAATGATGTGCACGCAAAGACCGGCGGCAAGTTCGATGTGACCCTCGGCCCGCTGATCGAGCTGTGGGGCTTTGGACCGCGTGAACCCGAGGACCCGGTGCCGTCGGAGGAGGCTATTTCTGCCGCTCTGGAGGGCGTTGGGCAGGCGCGGCTGCTGGTGCTGGATGCTGAAGCCGGAACCCTGAAGAAATCCGCCCCGGAGACTGGTATCAACCTGTCGGCGATTGCCAAGGGCTACGGCGTCGATGCTGTGGCAGAAGCGCTGCAGGGCTTGGGGATCGAGAATTACATGGTGGAGATCGGCGGCGATCTGGTCACCAAGGGCGAAAACGCCAAGGGCGAGGCCTGGCGCATCGGCATCGAGAAACCCGACGCGGCGGCGCAGACCGTGCAGCTGATCGTGCCGGTCAGCAATCATGGCTTGGCGACCTCGGGCGATTACCGCAATTACTTCGAGCATGAGGGCAAACGCTATTCCCATATCCTTGATCCGGTGGCCGGGCGGCCCGTGACCCATGCCACCACCTCTGTCACGGTGATTGCGGAAAACGCGATGCTGGCGGACGCCTGGGCCACCGCAATGCTGGTTCTGGGCAGCGAAACCGGGCTGAAGCTTGCGGAAGAGCATAAACTTGCCGTGTTTTTCATTGATCGGGACGTGCAAGCCGGCGCGGATGCCTATATGACAGCGGCTAGCAGCGCCTTTGAGGCGCTGACCGGAAACTGAAGCACGCGCCAAGCCATCCTGCGAGGGACCACCCATGAGCACCTTTCTTCTGGCCTTCATCCTGCTGCTGATCGTCACCCTGGGCATGTCGCTGGGGGTCATTCTGATGGGCAAGAAGATCAAGGGCAGCTGCGGCGGCCTGAATGCAATTTCCGGTGCCGACAAATGCGTGGTCTGCTCCAAGGACATCGACCCCGACAGCCCGCTGCGCGACAAGCTGCAGTGCAAGCGCGCCCGCAAGATGGTCGAGCAGATGGAGCGCGAGGCGCAGCGGGCCTGACCGCGGCCTGCAGCGTTCGCGCCGCAGGCTTTTCCTAGTCCGGTTTCTTGACCAGAACCACCGCGCTTTCCGGATCCTGATGCGGTGCCCAGCCCTTGCCCATTGAAATCTGCAGGCGCGCCCAGGCCAGCGCCAGGTCGCGCCGGGCTGTGATCAGGTTCAGCTCGTTGTCGCGCAGGGCTTCTTCGGTGTTCAAGAGGTCGAACAGGGTGATTTCATTGGCCTTGAAGGTTTCGCGCGCCAGATCGGCGACCTTGGTTCCCAGATTGACTGCCCGCGCCTGGGCAGCGGTGCGTTCGCGGGCGGCGCGCAGGTTGCTTTGCTGCGACTGGACCTCTTCAACCGCAGTGCGCACCGCAGCGCGGTAGTCGTATTCGGTGGCCTTGGCCTCGGCAATTGCGCTCTGGTGGAAAGCGCGCAGCACCGGCCGGTTGAACAGCGGCAGATTCAGGGCCGGGCCGATGGAATAGAGGTCGTCCACACCGCGTATGGCCTGAACCGATCCAGTGATTTCCAGCGAGGGATAAAGCTCTGCCTCGGTGACGCCGATGTTCGCGGTGGCGCCGCGCAGCTGGGCCTCGGCCAGCAGCACGTCGGGGCGGTTGCGCAGCAGGGTGGCGGGCACGCCCAGTTCCGGCTGGGTGGCGGGGTGTGGCTGGCCGTAACTTCCCTGCATCATCGCGAAGACCTCGGAGGCATCGCGGTCCAAGAGCGTGGCCAGGGCATAGACTGAGGATTCGTAGCTGGCGATGAAGTTTGGCAGATCCGCCTTGGCGCTGGCGACCTGCAGTTTGGTGCGCTCCAGGTCCAGCGCCAGGACTGCGCGGGCCGCCTCCAGCTCCTTCACCGTTTGCAGGATCTGCTGGCGCAGCTGGATGGTCTTGCGGGTGACGGCGGCGCCGCGCTGGAAGAAGCGGGCCTGGATATAGGTGCGGGTGATGGCGTCGATCACCGCCAGCCGCGTGGTGGCCAGCTGGTAGAATTGCGCGTCGCGGTCGGCAACGGCCCGTTCGGACCGGCGCTGGAATTCGCCGAACAGGTCAAAGACGTAGGTGGCGCCGATTTCCGCCGTGTCGGTGCTGGTGGAGCCGTCCTGCGATTCGCGGCGCGAGAAGATCGAGCTAGCGTCCAGATCGCCGCTGGCCTGCTGCGGACGGCCGGATCCGCGGCGCAGCGCCTCGGCTGCGATCAGCCGTTCCTTGGCCGCCTTGAGGCCGAGGTTCTGCTGCAGGCCTGCGGCAACCAGCCGGTTCAGGGCGGGGTCGTTCAGGCCCTGCCACCAGCTTTCGGAGGCGCCTTTGGCGGTGGCATAGCTGCGGGACTGGTAATAGCTGACCGGCACCGCGAAATCGGGGCGGTGGTAGTCGATGCCGACAACGGTACAGCCGCACAGGAACGTGCCTGCCAGCAGCACGGACCGTGCTGTCCAATGGGGTATGCTCATGTTCTGCCTCTGGGCGCCCTTTTTGGCGGGCTTTCGGGCAGCATAGCCAGCGCAGCAGCGGGCTGCGAAGCGGTTCCGGCGGTTAACGGTGTCTTTCCGGGCCACTGATGCGTCCATCCCACAGCAGGGGATTGTCGAAAAATGACCCGCGAGGTGGCGGTTTTGGCCTATCCTGTGCGCAAAAAGGCGGGCAGGCTGCCGGATCAAACCCGCCCTTCCAATCCACTGGCAACGGCAGATGCATTCAAGATGCGCTGCGCCTTTGCCTAAACCCCAGCCGCAAATGCGGTGCTACAGCGAGAATAACCTGATGGACCTGCAAAAATTCTATATCGGCGGCGCCTGGGTGACGCCGCATTCCAGCCGTGAATTCCCGGTGCTGAACCCGGCCACGGAAGAGCGGATCGGGACCATTATCCTGGGAGATGAGCATGATGTGAACGCTGCGGTTGCAGCGGCCCGTGCGGCTTTTGAGAGTTTTTCGCAGACCTCCCGCGCTGAGCGGATTGCTTTGCTGGAACGGCTTCTGGAGATCAGCAAGGACCGGCGCGAGGAATTGGCGCGGGCAATGTCTGCCGAAATGGGGGCGCCGATTTCGATGGCCCGCGATGCTCAGGCCGATTCGGGGATCGGGCATCTGGAGGGCATCCTGGAAGCGCTGAAAACCCAGGAGCTGCGCGAGACGCTGCCGAACGGCGACATCCTGGTGCGCGAGCCGATCGGGGTCTGCGGCCTGATCACGCCGTGGAACTGGCCGGTCAACCAGATCGCGCTCAAGGTGCTGCCGGCCCTGGCGACCGGCTCCACCTGCGTGCTGAAACCGTCGGAGCACACGCCGATGTCCGCTGCGGTTTACGCTCAGATGATCCACGATGCGGGCTATCCGGCGGGTGTGTTCAACCTGATCCACGGCGACGGCCCGACGGTTGGCGCGGGGCTGTCGCGGCACCCGGACGTGGACATGATGTCCTTCACCGGGTCAACGCGGGCGGGCATCGCGGTCTCCAAGGACGCTGCGGATACCGTCAAGCGGGTGACGCTGGAGCTGGGCGGCAAGTCCCCGAACCTGGTGTTTGCCGATGCCGACCTTGAAGAGAAGGTCACCGCCTCGGTGCTGGAATGCATGTACAACACCGGCCAGAGCTGCGACGCGCCGACCCGGATGCTGGTTGAGCGGAGCTGCTATGATCAGGTGCTGCAGATCGCCAAGGCGGCAGCCGAGGGTCAGGCCGTGGGCGATCCGTCGCAGGAAGGCGATCACATCGGCCCGATGTTCGACCGCATCCAGTTCGACCGGGTGCAGAGCATGATCCAGAAGGGCATCGGCGAGGGTGCCACCCTGCTGGCGGGCGGTTTGGGCCGGCCCGAGGGGCTGGACAAGGGCTGGTATGTGCGCCCGACGGTGTTTGCCGATGTGACCAATGACATGGCGATCGCCCAGCAGGAGATTTTTGGCCCGGTGCTGGTGATCATCCCGTTTGAGAATGAGGAAGACGCCATTCGCATCGCCAATGACACGCCGTACGGCCTGGCGGCCTATCTGCAGACCGGCGACCCTGAACGGGCCGAGCGTGTCGCCGCCCGCCTGCGCGCAGGCGCGGTGCATATCAACGGCGGCGGCTTCAACTACGGCTCCCCCTTCGGCGGTTACAAACAGTCCGGCAATGGCCGCGAGGGCGGCATGCTGGGGCTGGAGGATTACCAGGAAGTCAAAACCCTGCATTTCGGCTGAGAAGCCCTTCCTCCCGGCGGGGAGCTGCCGGGAGGGATGCCGCTATCTGACTTTGCGTGTGTCGCTATCCGCCAAGCGTGCCGCCCCGCAGCGGCTCAGGATGGGGACATGACACACGCATTCATTCCACAACGCATGGACCGCCGCGCAACCGGGTGCGATCTGGTCGCTGCCTGAGATCCGCCGCCCTTTGCGGGCTTTGACGGATTCTCAACGGCAGACTTTGGAATGACATATGACAGCATCACAGGCGCTGCGCCTTGCCATTGATATTGGCGGCACATTCACCGACACCGTTCTGGTGATCGGGCAAGACACTATTCTGGCCTCTACCAAGACCCTGACCACCCACCGGAATCCGGCAGATGGCGCGATGGAGGGCGCCGCGCGGGTGATGGCGCAAGCCGGGCGCTCCCTAAGCGAGGTCACGGGTTTCATCCACGGCACCACGCTGGCCACCAACGCGCTGATCGAGCGGCGCGGGGCCACGGTGGCGACGGTCACGACCGAAGGGTTCCGCGATATCCTCGAGATCGCCTATGAACGGCGCTATTCCCAGTATGACATCAACCTGGAGAAACCGGACCTGCTGGTGCCGCGCGAGCGGTCGCTGACCATCCGGGAGCGGATGTCTGCGGAAGGCGAGATGCTGATCCCGATGGCGGACAGCGCGGTTGAGGCGCTGATTGCGGAGCTGGATGCCAGCGGGGCCGATGCGGTGGCGGTCTGCCTGATGCATGCCTATGCCAACCCGGATCATGAGCGGCGGCTGAGGGATACTCTGGCAGCGCGGCGTCCCGGGCTGACGGTCTCGATTTCCTCCGAGGTCAGCCCGGAAGCGCGGGAGTTCGACCGGCTCTGCACCACGGTGGCCAACGCCTATATCCAGCCTCTGATGGAAACTTATCTGGCGCGCTTTGCCGAGCGCTTTGCGGCGGAGGGCGTGACCTGCCCGATCCTGATGATGACCGCGGGCGGCGGCATGTGCACGATCCAGACCGCCGCCCGCTTCCCGATCCGGCTGGTGGAAAGCGGACCCGCCGGCGGCGCCATTCTGGCGGCGCGGATTGCGGCGCGGGCGGGACTCGCGCAGGTGCTGTCCTTCGACGTCGGCGGCACCACTGCCAAGCTGTGCCTGATTGACGGCGCCCGGCCGCAGACCTCGCGCCAGTTCGAGATCGCCCGCGCGGCGCGGTTCATCAAGGGGTCGGGGATGCCGGTGCGGATCCCGGTGATCGAGATGATCGAGATCGGCGCGGGCGGCGGCTCGATAGCCGGGGTGGACCGGCTGGGGCGGCTGACCGTGGGGCCGAAGTCCGCAGGCTCCGAGCCGGGGCCGGTGGCATTCGGGCGCGGCGGCACCGAGCCGACGGTGACCGACAGCGACATCACGCTGGGCTACATCGTGCCGGAGACCTTTGCCGAAGGGCATATCCGGATTGACCCGGAGGCGTCGGAGGAGGCTCTGGCGCGGGTGATCGGCAGCAGGCTGGAGCTGGACGGTGTTGGCGCGGCGGATGGCGTCAGCCGCATTGTTGACGAGAGCATGGCCAGCGCCGGGCGGATGCACGCGGTGGAATCCGGCAAGGACCTCGGCCCGCGCACGATGATTGCCTTTGGCGGCAACGGCCCGCTGCATGCGACCCGGGTGGCGCGCTCCGCCGGGGTGGGGCGCATCGTGGTCCCGCCCAATCCGGGCGTCGGCTCAGCCGTGGGGTTCCTGTTTGCGCCGGTCAGCTTTGAAATCGTGCGCTCGCGCTATTCGCTCTTGGAAACCATGGGCATCGGCAGCATCAACGCCCTGTTCGCTCAGATGATCGATGAAGCGCAATCGGTGGTCGCGCAGGGTGCAGGCGGGGCTGAAACACAGGTCCAGCGCAGCGCCTACATGCGCTACAGCGGGCAGGGGCATGAGATCGAAATCTCCCTGCCGGACCGCGACCTGACGGCATCGGACCTTGGTCCGCTGACCGCGGCGTTCGAGGCGGAATACGCCCGGCAGTTTTCGCGCCCCGTGCCGGGCATGAAGATCGAGATCCTGAATTGGGCGGTGCGGGTGGCAACGCCTGATGCCGAGGCGGCTGCGGTGCCAGAGACACCGGAGCTGAAGACCATCACTCCCGCTGCCTTCCGTGTAATCACCTGCGACGTGGACGGCACACCGAAAGAGGCGGCTTTTGTCCCGCGCGACAGCCTGAACCCCGGCGACCGGATCTGCGGCCCGGCGCTGATCACCGAGCCGCAAACCACCACGCTGGTGTCGGCGGATTTCTCGGCCCATGTGGATGCCATCGGCAACATTGTCCTGATCCAGGATCAGAAGCACGACCAGAAAGGAGGCGCATGATGGCTGACCTCTCTCCCGCACGCCTGCAAGTCATGTGGAACCGCCTGCTGGCGGTTGTCGAGGAACAGGGCCAGACCCTGATCCGGGCAGCGTTTTCGCCCATCGTGCGCGAATGCGGCGACATCTCGGCCGGCATCTTCGACGTGCAGGGCCGGATGCTGGCGCAGGCGGTGACCGGCACGCCGGGCCATATCAACACCATGGCCGAAGCGGTGATGCATCTGCGCGAGCGCTTCCCGGTTGAGGTCATGAAGCCCGGCGATATCTACATGACCAATGATCCCTGGCTGGCTTCGGGCCATCTGAATGATTTCCTGCTGATGATGCCCGCCTTCAAGAACGGCAAGGTGGTGGGCTTCACCTCCTGCACCTCGCATCTGGTGGATCTGGGCGGCCTCGGCATGGGGCCGGAAGGCTCCGACATTTATGACGAGGGGCTGCTGATCCCGCCCTGCAAGCTGGTGGACGAAGGCGAGCCCAATGCGCTGCTGATGGACATCATCCGCGCCAACAGCCGTGAGCCCATCGCCAATGAAGGCGACATTTATGCGCTGATCGCCTGCTGCGAAGCGGGGGTGAAGCGTCTGGTTGGCATGATGGAGGAATTCGGCATCGACGACCTGGATGCGCTGGGGGCCTATATCATCGAGACCTCCCGCCGCGGCACGCTGGAAGCGATCGCCGAGGTCCCGGAGGGCGTTTACAGGAACGTCCTCAGGATGGACGGCTACGAGAACGAGCTGGAACTGCACGCCACGCTGACTGTCGGTAAGGACGGCATGCATGTGAATTTCACCGGCACCTCGGGCTGTTCCAGCAAGGGGATCAACGTGCCGCTGAACTATGCCACCGCCTATACCGTCTTTGCCCTGCGCTGCATCGTGGGGCCGGATATCCCGAACAATGCCGGGAGTTTGGAGCCCTTCACCGTGGATGGCCCCAAGGGCTGCATCCTGAACGCGCAGCGGCCGGTGCCGGTGGCGATGCGGCACACGCTGGGACAGGTGACGCCGGATCTGGTGCTGGGCTGCCTGCATCAGGCGCTGCCGGACCAGGTTCCGGCCGAAGGCGCGTCCTGCATGTTCGATCTGCCGATGCGCCACGCGCCGGAGGTGGCTCGCGACGGCGGCCGCGGATTTGCCATCGAGCCGGTCCACAACGGCGGCACCGGTGCGCGGCCCCATGCCGACGGGCTGTCGGCGACGGCTTACCCCTCGGGAGTCTATGGCTCGCAAGTGGAGATTACCGAAGCGGTGGCTCCGGTCATCATGTGGCGCCGAGAGCTGCGGCCCGACAGCGGCGGCGCGGGCAAATACCGCGGCGGGCTGGGCCAGCGGATCGAGATGACGGCCTCGAACGGCGCGCCCTTCATTGTGTTCCTGTCGGTGGAGCGGCTGAAGTTCCCGGCGCTTGGCCGCATGGGCGGTTTGCCCGGCGCCCCGGGCCGCATCCGGTTCCGCGATGGCGGCCAGGATATCCCTGGCAAAGGCGAGTTGCGGGTGGAGGCAGACGACTATCTGATCTTTGAAACCCCGGGCGGGGGCGGCTTTGGCGACCCGTCAGAGCGTGACAGGCAAGCGCTGGCACTGGACGTGAAACGCGGCCTTGTCACTGAAGAAGGCGCTGCTGCCTACGGAGGTGGAGAATGATCCGTGCGGTTCCGCATGTAGCAGCCATGGCGCCTTATGCGCTGGCGGATCTGGGCGGCGGGGGAACCATCTCGTTGGCCCAGAACGAAAGTGCCTTCCCAGCCAGCCCTGCTGCGATCGGGGCGGGCCGGGCGGTGCTGGATCAGATGCCGCTGTACCCGGACCCGGAATGGCCGGAGCTGCGCGCCGCGGTGGCGGAAGTGCATGGGCTGAACCCGGCCAAGGTGCTGTGCGGGGCAGGCTCGATGGAGCTGATCGGCTGCCTGATCCGCGCCTTCGCCGGGCCGGGCGACCAGGTCTTGGGCACCGATTACGGCTATGCCTTTGTGGCCTCGGCCGCGGCCCAGGTGCAGGCGGATTACGTCAAGGCGCGGGAGCGGGAACTGACGGTTTCGGCGGATGATATCCTCGCTGCCGTCACGCCTGAGACCCGCGTCGTTTTCGTCTGCAATCCGGGCAACCCGACGGGGACGCTGATCCCGAACACGGAAATCCTGCGGCTGCGCGCGGGCCTGCCTGCGGATGTGCTGCTGGTGGTGGATCAGGCCTATGCCGAGTTTGCCGATGCGGACAACGATCCGGCAGAAATCTTCACGCTGGCGGAGCGCGGCGATACGGTGGTGATGCGCACCCTGTCCAAGGCCTATGGCCTTGCGGGCGCGCGGGCAGGATGGGGGTACTTCCCACCGGAGATCGCCGGGGAAGTGCGCAAGCTCTTGAACCCCAACAATATCTCCATCCCGTCGCAGGCCATGGCCGCCGCTGCCATGCGCGACCAGGCGCATATACAGGACGTGGTAGCCAAGACCGCCGCCATCCGCGACCGCTTTGCCGCGGGCTGCCGTGCGCTGGGGCTGGAGGTCCCGCAGAGCCACACCAACTTCGTGCTGATGCGGTTTGCCTCGCCGGAGCAGGCGCAGGCCGCGGATGCAGCGCTGCGGGAGCGAAAGCTGCTGATGCGCGGCATGGGCGGCTATGGCCTGGGCGATTGCCTGCGCGCCACCATCTGCAGCCAGGAGGTGATGGACCGCGCGCTGGCCGTGCTGCAAGGAGTTCTTAGATGACGCATGAAACCCGCACCCGCGCGAAGATCGGCGTGCTGGTGCCCTTCACCAACACCAACCTCGAAGCGGACATGATGCTGATGCGCTGCACGGACACCACGGTGCATTTCCAGCGCATAGGCGGCTATGACGTGGAGGAGATCCCCGGCTCCGATCAGATGGCGGGGCTGGGCGCCTCGGATATCAGCCATGACCTGCGGATGATCTCGGGCGTGCGCCCCGATGCGGTGCTTTACGGCTGCACCTCGGCCACATTGACCCACGGGCCAAGCTTTGACGCGGATCTGGCGGCGCGGATCAAGGCGGCGTCCGGCGCGGTTTCCCTCACTGCTGCCGGTTCGCTGGTGGCGGGCATCAAGGCCATCGGCACCGCGAAGGTTGGGTTCTCCTCTCCCTACCTGGGAGAGATCAACACCCAGGCGATGGCGTTTCTGGCGGCAAACGGGATTGAGACGGTCAAATGCGCCGATATCGGCCGCGAACTAGGCAATTACGGGCAGGGAGAGCTGACGCCGCAGGAGGTTTTTGATCTCGCCTGCCAGGCCGACCACCCGCAGGCCGAGGCTATCGTGCTCAGCTGCACCGACATGCGCGCGGTTGAGGCGGTGGAGCGGATCGAGGCGCATCTGGGCAAACCGGTGATCACCTCCAACCAGGCGATGATGTTCTGCCTGATGCGGGCACTTGGCCTGCCGCGCCATGACGCGCTGCCGGGCCGGTTGTTCGACTGTCTTTAATGTGATGAACTAGGGCGTCCAAATGCGCCCTGGTTCCTTCTTCTTTGCGAAAATACTCCGGGGAGCGCGAGCGGCCGGCCCCTCGCACGATTATTTTGCGCCATTGGCCTGACCGGCCAATGGACGGCGGGCCGGCCCCTCGTACCTGGCCTATCAAGGCTCGTTCGAGCCGATTTCTTCCTTCCGCCTGGCCACATAGGCCGCAAGCTCTTCCTTGACCGCCGGATCCATCGCCGGTTCCTCATAATCCCGCAGCGCCTGCTGCCAGAGACCGGTCGCGCGCTGCAGCGCGTCCTTTGCGCCCGCCGCTTCCCAGTTCTCGTAGTTTTGCCAGTCCGACAGCATCGGGCGGTAAAACGCGGTCTCATAGCGGGCCATCGTGTGTTCGGCGCCAAAGAAATGGCCGCCGGTGGGCACCGACTGGATGGCGTCAAAGCCCAGCTCATCGCTGTCGAATTTCATTGGCTTCAGAAACTCGATCATGTTCTGGATGATCTCCACATCCAGAATGAACTTCTCGTAGGACGCGGTCAGCCCGCCCTCCAGCCAGCCGGCCGCGTGATAGACGATATTGGCACCGCCTAGCACCGCACCCCAGCTTGCCATCATGGTTTCATAAGCCGCCTGCAGGTCCACCGCGTTGGAGGCATTGGCGTTGGAGGTCCGGTAGGGGATGCCATAGCGCCGCGCCAGCTGGCCGCCAACGATATTGGCCTTGGCATTCTCCGGCGTGCCGAAGGCCGGCGCGCCGGAGCGCATGTCGACGTTGGAGGTGAAGGAGCCGTACATCACCGGGGTGCCGGGGTTCACAAGCTGTGTCAGCACCACCCCGAAGAGCGCCTCGGCGTTCTGCTGGGCCAGTGCCGCGGGCAGGGTCACCGGGGTCATCGCCCCCATCAGGGTGAAGGGCGTCACCGTCACCGGCTGGCCGTATTCGGCCATCGCAATCAGCCCGTCGCCCATCGCGTCGTCGAACAGCCGCGGCGAGTTCACCGAGATGATGGTGATCACGCCCGGATCGCCTTTCATTTCCTCTAGCGTCTGGCCGCGGGTGATCGCCATCATGTTTATCCCGTCCAGCGCCCGGCCGCGGCCGATGGCGGAGCAGTGGAAGGACAGGTCCGAATAGGTCAGGTTGGCCTGGTAGGTGTCCAGATGGCGGTTGTTGGCGGGCAGCTCCAGCGGTGCGGTCACCTGGTTGCCGATCAGGTGGATGGCGTTGAAATGATGCGCCAGCTTGATGAAGTTCTGGTAGTCGGTCAGGTTGCCCTGCCGCCGCCCGTTGATGCAGTCGTGCACGTTGGGCGGACCGGCCACCAGGCCGAAGGTCACGTTGTTGCCGCCCAGGGTGATCCGCTTGGCGCGGTTGCGGGCGGTCAGGGTGAATTCAGACGGCACCGTTTCCAGCGCCGCGGCGACGATGCTTTCGTCGATGCGGATGGTCTTGGTATCCCGGTCGACGATGGCGCCGGCTGCCTCGAAGAGATCCATCACGTTTTCGCCCATCACCCGGATGCCGGCCTCCGACAGGATCCGCATCGAGGTGGCGTGCAGCTGGTCCATCTGCTCCGGGTTCAGCAGTTCGAACGCCGGATAGGTGTTTTTCACCTGTTGCCAGGGCAGTTGTTCGATACTGCCGCCGGAGCGGGAGGATTTTCCGCGGCGCCCGCCGCCGCGTCTGTCGCGTGCCATGTGTCTGTCTTTCTGGTCAGGTTGGTGGCTTAAACTTCCGGGGCGTCGTAGATCAGCCGCCCCAAATCGGAGAATTTGCTGTCGTCCCCGGTGAAGCCCAGCACCGCGTCGCGGATGGCGGCGGCCCGGGCCTCGCCCAGTGACGGGGATGCGAATTCCATGAACTTCCGCACGATGTCGTCCTGCGAAAACGGCGCTTCGGGGCCGCCGCGGGCGTGAACGTCGCCGGTCTCGAACACCCGCCCGTCGGTCAGCGTCACCACCACATCGGCCACCCGGCAGGCCGGGAAGCGGACCGAGTGGCGCGCGGCCTCCGCAACCGAGATCCGCTCGTGGATCGAGGCAACCAGCGGATCCGCGAGACCCGCGCCGGAGATATGCTCCACTCCGATCCGCCCGTATGCAGCCTGGATGGCAACGGCAAAGCCCAGCGAATACTGCGCCTGGCTGGTGGTCGCGGGGATGCCCGGGTAGAGGCAGGCGCTTTCGTGGAAGGTGTTGATGTGGATCCCGGCGATCTGCTCATGACTCAGGCTGTGCTCCAGCATCACCTGCCGCAGCGCGTCGATCGGGGCATGGGCCCAGCGGCAGATCGGGTAGGGCTTCACGTACTGACGCTCCATTTGCCAGAAGCTGCCGAGATCCTCCCAGTGCTCCGCCACCCGGTCTTCTTCGATGGTGATCGCGGGGGCGCCGGTGAAGCCCTTTTCCGCCAGGATGGCCGAAGACATGCCGACCATCGCGCCCCAGCCGGAGCCGTCATGCAGCATCGAGGGGTTGGCGATTTCGCGCATCATCTGGCTGCGGGGGCCGTGGAATTCGGCAATCCCCAGCGCCTGGCGCAGCTGGTCACGGCTGAGGCCGCGCATGCGGGCAGCCATGGCTGCCACCCCCAGCGCGTTCCAGGCGCCGGAGGTGTGGTAGTCGCTGACGGTGGCGTGCAGCGACAGGGCGGCGCGGCCTGCCAGCTCATAGCCCAGGGTGGTGATCGCCAGCGCCTCGGGGCCCGAAAAGTCCGGCACGGTTTCCGCAAGTGCGGCGATGGCCGGGATCACCACCACGCCGATATGGCCCTTGGTCGGGTAATAGCCGTCGTGGCCGTCCAGATTGTCGGTGGCGGTGGCGGCGGCGTAGGCGGCGCCCGCGACGCTGACCCGGCGGCCGTCGAACATCATGCGCGCGCCCAGCCCGTTCTCGCCGCAGCCATAAAGCGCCGCGGCGGTGTCGCGGGCGATACGCCCGGCCTCCATCGGGGTGGCGCCGATGGTGATACCCAGCGTATCCAGGAACATCAACGCGGCAGCTTTGCGGGTGATCTCCGGCATATCACCGGGGGAAAGGCCGAAGGTGAAGTCGGCGGCGCGGTCAAACGTGGCTGTCATATCAGGCGGTCCATATGGGGGCGTTGGCCAAAGCCTAGGGGCAGCCGCTGCAAGTGACCCGCAAATAAACCGGGGTCATAGGGCCGATATATTTCGCGAAATGCGTGCTAGACGTCGCTTTTTGACCTGGCTGGGGCGCGATCCCTTTGGAATTGCAGCCCAAACCATTGCATGGGAACATGGGCCCCGAAACCGCCAGCGGACTGATTGATGAAGAATCTCCCCCACCTGACTTTCCTGCGCTCTTTCGAGGCCGCCGCGCGCTATCTGAGCTTCACCTCGGCGGCGGATGAGCTGAACTGCACCCAGTCTGCGGTGTCGAACCACGTGCGCAGCCTGGAGGAATTCATCGGCCGGCCGCTGTTCGTGCGCCATCCGCGGTCGCTGTCGCTGACCGATGTGGGGGAGGCCTATCTGCCCTCGGTCCGCCACGCGCTGCAGGAGATTGATTCAGCAACCCAGCTGCTGATTTCGCAAAGCCACAAGCGCGAGGTGGTGATCTCCTGCCCGGTGAGCCTGGCGGAGCGCTGGCTGTTGAAGGTGATTGAGGGGTTTTCGGCGGCGCATCCGGATATCGACCTGACCATTCACAGCACGATCTGGGTCGACGTGGAGACCAATGTCTCCGACATTTCAATCACCATCAACCATGTCGATGACGTAATGGGGCCTGCGGTCAAGCTGTGGGACGAAAAGCTGGCGCTGGTCTGCGCCCCGGATTTCCAAGTGGCGGGAGAGGTGCTGACCCGGCCGGAGCAGCTGGTGCAGGCCAAGCTGATCCACATCCTGGGACGGCCGGTCTATTGGGAGAAGATCGCCAAGCATTTCGGGCTGACCGGGATCGAGCTGAAGGGCGGCTTGCAGACCAATTCCTCCAACATGGGGCTGGAGTTTGCTGCAAACGGGCTGGGTTGCGCAGTGCTGCCGAAGACACTGGTTCGCGCGCATGTGGCAGACGGGCGGCTGGTTGAGCCGTTTGATTTTGATCTGGACTGCCCCTGGACCTATTTCGCAACCTTCAAAGACAAGGCGGCAACGCCGTCGGTCAAGCATTTCAAGGCCTGGCTGCTGAAGGCGGCAGCGGAGATGCAGCTGTAGTTTATCTGTGATTGCCGCGGCGGCATTGAATTTTGGCGGCGCCTCTCGTATATACGGGTATATATACAAGAGGCCTGCCGATGATTGAGACCAAGATCAGGAAAGTCGGAAACTCTGCCGTCATCACCCTGACGACGGAGATGCTGACGATGCTGGACGCCAAGGAAGGCGACACGCTGTTTGTGGTGCGCGGCGATGACGGCAGCCTCAGGGTGATGGCGCACGACCCTTCGGTGGCCGAGGCGCTGGCCGCGGCTGAGGTGGTGATGGACGAGAACCGCGATCTGCTTCAGGCGCTGGCGTGAGCACATACACCTGGGTGCCGCTGGCGGCGGTGACCATTTTCCATGACCGGCAGATTTCCCGCCATGGCGGCGCGGCGGGGCTGCGCGACAAGGCGCTCTTGGAGATGGGGTGTGCGCGGGCGATGAACCTGGCGGCCGATTCCGATGCCGGCGTGGCGGAGGTTGCAGCGGCATATGCGTTCGGCATCGCAAAGGCGCATGCTTTTGTTGACGGCAACAAGCGCACGGCCTTTGTCACGGCTGTGACCTTCCTGCGTCTGAACGGCTATCAGTTCCGCCCGGACCCGATTGAAGGCGTGCGGATGATGGAGGATCTCGCCACAGGGGACGTGGATGAAGCAACCTTTGCGGACTGGCTGACCGCGGGGATGCAGCCGCTGTAAAACAGGCCGCCCCGAAGGGCGGCCTTTGTGGTTTGATCAGGCCCGCAGCCGTGCGCCCGAAGGGTCGAAGGCCGCGGCTTCCAGGATGCGCGCCTTGTGCGGCTTGCCGAGGATATAGACCTCGACCTCATCCCCCGGCCCCGCAACCGCCGGGTTGGCATATCCCAGGGCCAGTGACTTGCCGACCGAGTAGCCATAGGCGCCAGACGTCACCCGGCCCACCGGCTTGCCGTCAGGGGTAAAGATGGGCTCGCCGCCTGAGGCGTCGGCGTCATTCACCGCCTCGATCTCAAAGGCCGAGAGCATTTCGCGCGGGGCGTTGTCCTTGACCTTCAGATAGGCGTCCTTGTTCAGGAAGTCCTTGTCCAGCTTGATGAGACCGGCCAGGCCAACTTCCTGCGGCCAGTATTCCTGGCTGTATTCGCGGCCCCAGGAGCCGTAGCCCTTCTCGATCCGCAGGGAGCCGAGCGCACGTCCGCCGACCGGGCCGCCGCCGAACTCTGCGGCCGCGGCCAGCAGGGCGGCATACAGCTTGACCTGATCAGCCTCAGAACAGTGCAGTTCCCAGCCCAGATCGCCGGTGAAGGACACGCGGATCGCCAGGCACTCGACACCTGCCACGTCAATGGTGCGGGAGCGCATGAAGCGGAAGTTCTCGTTCGACAGGTCCGCATTGGTCAACCGCTGCAGCATGTCGCGCGATTTCGGGCCGGCCACGTTGAAGCCCGCGATGCGGTTGGTGGCGACCTCAAAGGTGGTGCCTTCCGGCAGCTCGATCATGTTGAAGAAGCGCTGGTGATAGCGTTCCGCCATGCCGGAGCCGACCATCATGTATTCGTCATCCGCCACCTTGGTGATGGTGAAATCGCCCGCAACGCCGCCGCGGACCGAGATCAGCGGGGTGAGGCAGGAGCGGCCGACCTCAGTGGGCACCTTGTTGGCGACCAGCTTGTCCAGCCACTCAAAGGCGCCGGGTCCCTTGATCACGTAGTTGGCGAAGTTCGAGATGTCGATTACGCCGACGTTCTCACGCAGCATGTTCACCTCGCGGCCAACCGGCTCCCACCAGTTCTGGCGGGTGAAGCTGTTGGTGTCGGTGGTGCCGGGGGTGCCGGAGAACCACAGTGGATGCTCCCAGCCGCAGTTCAGGCCAAAGACGCAGCCCATTTCCTTTTGCAGCTCATAGGCGGCGCGCACACGGGCCGGGCGGCCGGCGCTGCGTTCCTCGTTCGGGAAATGGATGGCAAAGCGGTGCGCGTATTGGTCCTCGACGCGGGCCTTGGTGAATTTCTTGTCGGCCCAGTCGCCAAAGCGCGCGAGATCCCAGGCGAACATGTCGTACTGGGGCTCGCCCTCGATCATCCATTGCGCTGCCAGCAGGCCAAGGCCGCCGGACTGGGAGAAGCCGGGGATGATGCCGGTGCAGCAGAAGTAGTTCTTCAGCTCCGGAACCGGGCCCCAGATGGCGTTGGAGTCGGGCGACCAGATCATCGGGCCGTTGATGACGCGTTTGACGCCGGCGGTCTCGGCGCAAGGAACACGTTCGGTGGCACGGATCACGTTCTCCATGATCCGATCCAGATCGTCGGGGAACAGCTCATGGGCGAAGTCCAGCGGAGTGCCGTCCTCGGCCCAGAAGCGCATGTCCTTCTCATAGGCGCCGATCAGGAAGCCGTTGCCCTCCTGACGGAAGTAGTATTCGCCATCGCGGTCGGCGATCGAGGGCAGGCGGCGGCCAAGGTTGGCAACCTCGTCAATGGACTCGGTCACGAAATACTGGTGCTCGGTCGGCTGCAGCGGCAGGGTGAGGCCCGCCATCGCAGCCACCTCGCGGCCCCAAAGGCCGCCTGCGTTCACCACCCATTGGGTATGGATATCGCCCTTTTCGGTCTTCACGATCCACGAGCCGTCGGGCTGCTGTTCGGTGCCGATCACCGGGCAGAAGCGTTCGATCTGGGCGCCCATGGCGCGGGCGCCGGCGGCATAGGCCATGGTCACGCCCGACGGGTCGACGTTGCCGCCATCGGGTTCGAACATGATGCAGCGGATGTCGTCGAACTGGGCCAGCGGATGCAACACCTTGGCCTGCTCACGGCTGACTTCATGGAAGTTCAGGCCGTAGTATTTTGCCTTGGCCTCCTGCAGGCGCAGCTGGTGCTCGCGCTCTTCGGTCTTGGCAAGGTACAGGGATCCCGGTTGGAAAACGCCGCAGCCCTGGCCGGTTTCCTTCTCCAGCTCCTTATAGAGATTCATGGTGTAGTGCTGGATGCGGGTCACGTTGTTGTTGTCGTGCAGCCCGTGGATGTTGGCCGCCGCGTGCCAGGTGGAGCCTGCGGTAAGCTCATCGCGTTCCAGCAGGACCACGTCTTTCCAGCCGAGTTTCGCCAGGTGGTAGAGGATCGAGCAGCCGACCAGCCCGCCGCCGATGACAACTGCCTGTGCATGGGTTTTCATGCGTCATGTTCCCTTGCCTGCGTGCCTGAAACAGCGCGCCCTGCAGGCCGGGGCGGGCCGCCAATTCCTTCCTGGCGACCCTAGCGGCGGGGGCGGGTGATGACCCGTGAAGAATTCAAACCCAATGGCCCCGGATTCGATGGGTCATCCGGTGATCTCTTTCATCACGCCCAGGAACTTCGCCACTTCGCCCACGCTGTTGTAGTGGCACATGGAAACGCGCACGCAGCTGTCCATGCCCAGGGGCGCCAGAATGTTGCCGGAATAATGGTCCGCCTTGCGCAGATGGGTGCGGATGCCCTGTTCGTTCAGGCGTTTGACCACCTCCACCGAAGGCACGCCGTTCACGGCCAGCGACACCAGCCCCTCGCGCGCGGGGTTGTCAGCGCCGCCCAGGATGGTGACGCCCGCCATCTCTGCCAGGCCGGGCAGGTTGCCGGTGCCATGGATCATCGCATCGGTCAGGGCTTTCTCGTGGGCATGGATCGCCTCACCCGCGGCCACGAATTTCGCGCGCCGGTCCGTGGAATCGCTGACCTCGCCGCCGAGCCATTCCAGGTAGGCGGCCACATCCGACAGCGTCGCATAGCTGCCGGTGTCGCGGGTGCCCATTTCCCAGTTGTCCGCAGGCCCGTCGATCAGGCTGTCATGCGGCAGCGCGGATAGCCGGTCCGAGATCCAGGCGAGGCCATAGCCATGGCGCGAGAACATCTTGTAGGGCGAGATCACATAGCCATCCACGCCATAGGCGGTCAGATCGATGCGCCCGTGGGCAGCGTGCTGGATGCCGTCGACAATGATATAGCACTCCGGCGCAACCTCGCGGATGGCGGCAGCGCAGGCGGCGACGTCCACGCCCATGCCGGTGACAGGCGAGGTATGCACGATGGTTGCCACAACCGTGTCCGGCGTGACCGCCCCGGCATAGGCATCAGCGGTGATCGTGCCACTGGCATCATCATGCGGGATCAGCACATGGTTCTGCCGCGCCACCCCGGCCCAGCGGGCGCAGGCGGAGCGGGTCGCCGGATGCTCCAGCGTCGAGCCCAGCACAGTCCTGCTTTCGGAGGTGCCAAGGCAGGCGTTCATGATCAGCCGGAACAAAAGTTCGGTACCGCTTTCGCCGACAAAAAACTGGCCGCCGGGCGCGTTCATGAAGACGCGCATGTCGTCCTTGGCCTTGGTGATCACCCGCACCAGCTCATGGCTGCCGGGGTTGTCGCGGCCCTGGTTGTCGGGGATTGCGGCGTAGCGGGCGGAGGTCTCCACCACCGCGTTCAGCGTCAGCGCGCCGCCGGCGTTTTCGAAGAAGATGCGGCAGCCCTGTTCGGGGCAGTTGTCCACCTGGGCAAAACGGGTGCGGATCTGATCCAGCAAGGCGTCGGAGATATGGGGCATGGCACGTCCAGCAGAAGAGGTTTGTTCTGCGCCACAGTAGGGTGGTTGGCCTGCCGGGAGATACAAAAATATCCGGGGCTGAGGGCTGGAAATCTCTGTGCCAGCCTTCAGCGTGTTTGTCAGGTGATGAAGCCGTGGAAAGGAGTACGCAGGGCCGCCCCATGCACCATCTCCGACAGGGTGATGATGTCAAACACGGGCCGCTTCAACTCTGCCTGCAGCGCATGGGCATAGGGCGGCAGGTCGGTGCATTCCAGAACGATCGGCCCGACTTCCGGGTTGCACGCGATCATGCCCTTGGCCGCGGCCAGCAGCTCCGCCTCCACCTTGGCCAGATCCATAGCGGTGCGCTCATTACGCAGGATGACGGCAGAGAATTCCTCGGCATCGTCCAGCCCCTGCACCGCGATGGGTGTGTTCTCCGCGCCAACACCTTGCAGATGCGCATCGGTCAGGCTGCCGGCGGAGGCGGTGATCACCCCCACGGTGCGCCCGGTCATCTGATGCGCCAGCGGCACCTGGATCAGCGAGGAGACAAACACCGGCACATTCACCGCCGCGGCGATCTCCTTCTGGAATATCGCCAGGAACCCGCAGGAGCCGGTGATCGCCCGCACGCCCTTGGCCTCCAGCCGCTTGGCGGCGTCGATCAGCCGGTCCTTCATCTCGCCGGTGGGGTTCGCCAGCAGTTTTGGCACGGTGATCCCGTCCAGCATTTCATAGAGCGTGGTGAAGGGCAGGCTGGAGGGGTTCTTGATATGACCGGGCGGCTTGGGGAAATAACTTTCCAGCGCCAGCACGCCAATGGAGACGCCGCAGATGTTCTGCCCGCCGGGGTGGATGGTCATGCCTTGATCCTTTCGTAACGCCGCGCCCGGAACGGCGAGAGATCTTCATTCACTGGGGTTTTGCTCACGATATCCGCCACCAGCCTCCCGGTTTTCGGCGCCATCATCAGGCCATAGTGGCTGTGGCCGAAGGCGGCGATCAGATCCGGGAAGCCCTCGACCTCGCCGATGCAGGGCAGGCTGTCGGGCAGGCTGGGGCGCTGGCCGGACCAGGTGTCCATATCGTCTGCCCGCAGGTCCGGCAGCAGCGCCTTGGCCAGTTTTACCAGCCCGTCGAGCCGTTTCCGGTTCAGGGGCTGGTCGAGACCCGCAAACTCGGCAGTGCCCGCCACCCGCAACCCTTCCTCCATCGAGGAGGCCACGAATTTCATGTCCATATCCATGATCGAGTTGTTGAGCACGACGCCCGGGGCCGGGAATGACACATGGTAGCCGCGTTCGGATTCCATCGGGATCCTGATGCCCAAGGGCTTCAGCAGTTCACCGGACCAGACCCCCATCGCCAGCACCAGCTTGGGCGTCCATTCCTGGCCCGCCTCGGTGGTATAGGTCCAGCCACCGCTTTGTGCAGGCAGGATGCCCCGCACCGTCCGGGTCAGGATTTCGCCGCCCATCGCCTGGAACTTCTCCGCCAGAACGGTGCCGATCCGGCCGGGCGAGAGCGCCCGGGCCTGGCCCTTGATCAGGATTGCGGCCTGAAACTCCGGCGTCAGCGCCGGTTCCAGATCGCGCAGCTCTGCCGCGCCGATCCGCTCCATGTCGGCCCCGCGGTCGCCGCGCATCCGGTAATCCACCGAGTTCAGATCAGCGGCATCCGCGTTGCGGAAGGCATGGACGTAAAAGCTGTCCTGCACCAAGTCCTCATGCCCGGTGCCCGCCAGATGCTGGCGATACAGCTCGACGCAGTTACGGTTCAGCGTGTCCATCGCGTCGGAGATCTGCTGGATCCGCCCCGCGCGCCCCTCCGACAGGAACCGCAGGCCCCAGGGGGCGACCTTGGGAAGATACGCAGGTTTGACCGTCACCGGCCCCAGCGGGTCCAGCAGCCAGCCCGGCACCTTCTTCCACAGGCCCGGCATGGATTGCGGCACCACCGACCAGGGGGAGATGATGCCGGCATTGCCATAAGACGTTGCCTGGCCCGGCGCGTCCCGGTCGATGAGCCGGACCCGAAGGCCCCGCTCGGCCAGGGAGAGGGCCGAGCAGATGCCGACGATCCCGGCTCCCAGGACCGTGACATCGGGGGAGGCGGGGCCGCTCATTGCGCGGCCTCGGCCTGAAGTTTGCGCTGCTGGCCCAGCTGCTGCACCAGCACCGGTGCCATCACCACCAGCGCTGCGATGTCGGAGCCGCCGGAGGGCGCCACCAGCAGCAGGCCTCCGATGGCCATCAGCAGGCGCCAGATACCGCTGAGCGGCGCCAGGAAATAGGCCGAGACAGCGGTGGCGATGGCAAAGACGCCTGCCGCGCAGGTCAGGGTGACCTGAGTGAAGCTCAGCAGCGTGAAATGCTCCGGCAGCACGATCAGCATGGTGGGCGCGTAGACAAACACCATCGGCACCATCAGCTTGCCCAGACCCAGGGTGAAGGCATTGAGGCCGGTGCGGAACGGGTTGGAGCCCGCAATCCCTGCTGCCGCATAGGCCGAGGCGCAGACCGGCGGGGTGATCTCGGAAATCACACCGTAGTAGAGCACGAACATATGGGTGGCGAGCGGCGGCACGCCCAGCTGGCTGAGGGCCGGCGTCGCAACCGCGACCAGCATGATATAGAGCGCGGTGGTCGGCAGGCCGGCGCCCATCAGGATACAGGCCATGGCGATCAGCACCAGCGACAGGAACTGCTGGATCGACGGCTGGCTGAAGGCCTCGATCGTGGTCCAGTCCAGGAGCGGTGCGATTGCTGATGCCATATCCGCGGCGCCGCCGGTGACCATGAAGCCGAGGCGGAAGCCGACGCCGGTGGTGTTGATCACACCCACCACGATGCCCACCGCAGCAGAGGCCGCGCCCACTGCCAGCGCGTATTGCACGCCGACGTGGAAGCTGTCGAACAGGTCGCGGAAGTTCTGCCGCTCATTACGGTGCAGGCAGCCGATGATGGTCAGCGCCGCCAGCATCCCGGCCATCACCGGCGTGTAGCCTTCGCCGGAATAGGGCGACGCCTTCCACAATATGAAGCCGAGCAGGGCAAAGGGGATCAGCAGCGTGGCAGGTTTGTCAAAGGCGCAGAAGCCAACGACCACACACAGGCTGAGGCCGATGAAGGCCGCCATGTTCGGCGAATAGCCCGAGAACAGCACCAGCAGCAGCGCAATCAGCGGAATGATGGTGTACCAGCCGTCCTTCCAGACCTGCAGGAACTTGGGCAGCTGATCCTTGGGGTAGGCGGTGAGGCCCAGCTTCTTGGCGGTGAAATGCACGATCGAGATCACCCCGATATAGTGCATCAGCGCCGGCACGATCGCCGCAATCACGATGGTGGTGTAGGGCACCTCCAGATATTCCGCCATCAGGAAGGACGCTGCTCCCATGATCGGCGGGGTAATCTGGCCGCCTGCCGAGGCCGCCGCCTCAACCCCGCCTGCGAAATGGCCGGGGTAGCCCAGTTTCTTCATGTTGGGGATGGTGAGCGAGCCGGTGGAAACCGTATTGGCGATGGAGGAGCCGGAGATTGTGCCGAAGAAGGCGGAAGAGACGACGGAAACCTTGGCGGGCCCGCCGGTATAGCGGCCAGCGAGCAGCATGGCGTTGTCGACAAAGAACTGCCCCAGCCCCATCCGCTGCGCCACCACGCCGAACAGCACAAAGTGGAACACCACGGTGGAAACCACCCACAGCGTCACGCCAAAGATGCCTTCGGACGGGAAATACATGTTGTTGACGAACTGCTGCCAGTTGACGCCCGGATGCTTGAGGATCTGCGCGGGCATGTAGGGGCCGAACAGCGCATAGATCATGAACACCAGGATGATCAGCGGCAGCACAAAGCCGATAGTGCGGCGCGCGATCTCCAGCACCGTCAGGATCAGCACCGAGCCGAAGAACACATCGAGGCCCGACGGATTGCCCTGCCGCAGCGCCTGCTCGGCGATGTCAAAGCCGAACATGTCGAAGCCCCGCCAGCTGACCCAGAGGAACAGCGCCGCCGCCATGCTGAGGCCGGTCAGCGCCCAGTCATACAGCGGCACGTTGCCAGGGCGCAGCAGGCTGGGCCCGCGCCAGTCCAGGCTGTGCGCGGTCCGGATCATTGGGAAGCCCACAAAGATGAACAGGAACAGGCCCGCCAGGTGAATGCCCATATGCACATGGTCCACCGGCGTGCCGAAACCGGCCGTCCACAGGTGGTAAAGTGCAAAGGCGATGCTGGCCCAATAGATGACGCCGGTCAGCGTGGGGCCGTTGTCGCGCGTGTTCAGAGCGGAGTCATACTGCTTCTCCAGCTCCTCAAGCGCCTTGTTGTCGAGATGGGTGTCCAGGGACATCGGGGATCTCCAGTCTGGGAGCCTTGCCGGCGCGCGCCGTTCATCCGAGCTGCGGACAGGGGTGCCGGGAAACAAGAGCGGCAGCAGAGCGTACCCTGCTGCCGCAGTTCAGGGGAGGAATTACTTCAGCATGCCGATTTCGCGGTAGAAGCGTTCGGCACCCGGGTGCAGCGGCACGCCGATGCCCTCAACGCCGTCCAGCGCGGTTTCCAGGGTGATCGCCTTGCCCTTGGGGTGGCCGTTGTCCAGGAGCTTGCGGGCGGTATCGGACCACATCGCCTTGGTGATCTGATAAATCAGCTCTTCGTCCATGTTGGCATTGGTGACCAGCATGCCGGAGACCGCCACGGTGTTCACATCATAATCCACACCCGGGTAGGTGCCTGCCGGAATGGTCGACGGGATGTAGTAGGGCACGGTGGTGTTGGCCATCTTGACCTCTTCCGCCGACCAGTTGTGCAGCTCCATGCCCTTGGTGTTGTCGAGCTGGATCATCGCCGCGACAGGCGTGCCCGCGGCATAGAAATAGGCGTCCAGCTGGCCGTCGGCGATGCGCTCGGCGGATTGGGCGTTGTTCAGCTCAGCCTCGTCGATGTTATCGCGGTTGACGCCGTGGTCGCCCAGGATCAGCTCCACCGCGATCTGGGTGCCGGAACCGGCCTGCGCGATCCCGACGCGCTTGCCCTTGAGGTCCGCAAGGCTCTCCAGCTTGTGGCCCTCGGGCAGCACCAGGTGCAGGTCTTCCGGGAACAGGTTGGCAATCACCCGCAGGTCGGGCTTGGCGTTGCCCTCGAACTTGCCCTTGCCGTGATAGGCGAAATGCAGGGTTGCGGCACCGGACAGGCCCGCTTCCATCTGGCCTGCCTGGATCGCGTTCACGTTGTGCGCCGAGGCGTTGGTCGACTGCGCCATCGCCACCAGGCCCGGCACGCCGCAGTTGCCGCCCTCGTCACAGGAGCGCGAGCCCGGCGGGTTGGAAATCGCATTGGCGATGATGCCGCCGATCGGGAAATAGGTGCCGCCCGCGCCGCCGGTGCCGATGCGGAAAAAGGTCATGTCCTGCGCCGCCGCGGCGCCGGTCAGCATGGTGCAGGCCAGTGCGGCCCCGGTCAGTTTCTTGAAAATTCCCATTGTCTCTTCCCTTGGTTTTGGCTGCGGCCTCGCCCGGCAGCTCTCTCCTCCGATTTTTGCATCATGATAAAGGAAAAGCATAAGTACAAATTTAAAATTATACTGTATACATAGATCAGATTTATGTTTTCTTTGCGCCAGAGGACCTTTGATGAACTCTCACCAGCTTGCGGTCTTTCACGAGGTCATGAAGACCGGATCGGTCAGCCAGGCGGCGCGCAACCTGCACCGCACCCAGCCCGCGATCAGCGCCGCCATCAAGACGCTGGAGGAAGAGCTGGGCCTGCCGCTGTTCCTGCGCGAGGGCCGCCGCCTGGTGCCGGTGCCCGAAGCGCAGTATCTGATGGAGGAGGCGACCGAGATCCTGTCGCGGATGGAAACGGCGCAACAGAACCTGGCCAACATGCGCGACCGTGTGCAGGGCTCGATCCGCATCGTGGCGATGCCGGGGCCGTCGACCTATCTGCTGCCGGAATTCATCAGCCGGTTCGTGGCAGGCAAGCCCGAGGTGCGGGTGACGCTGGCTACCCGCTCCTCGCCGCAGGTGCGCAGCCTGGTGGCGGCCAACAGTTTCGACATCGGCTTCTGCGACATGACCCGGTTCCGCGGCGACCGCAAGCTGTACACGGCGGAGGAGCTGCCGAGCAATTGCCTCTGCGCCGTGCCGGCCAGCCACCCGCTGGCGGAGCGCGAGGTGATCACGGCGGCCGATCTGAACGGCCTGCCGATGGGCGCGCTGCAGCCGGATCACAACACCTATCAGGCCACCTCGCAGGTGTTTCTGGCCGCGGGCGCCGAATTCAACCTGCGCTATGACGCGCAGTACTTTCTGCCGCTGTTCCATTTCATCGCCGCGGGCCAGGCCTGTGCCGTGGTTGATGTGCTCAGCGCCGAAAGCTACCGCCGCAGCAACGCGGGCGAGGAGCGGATCAGGTTCCTGCCGTTTGAGCCGCAGATCCCTTTTGGCTATTCGATTCTCACCCCCAGCGAACGTCCGCTGTCGCAGCTGGCCGCCAGTTTTGCCGAGGCTTGGCGAAAGTATGTGACTGAAATCCTCACGGAATCTGCAAGGTAGAAGGGCTTTGGTAGGTCGTTTCAGAAAACTGAAATTCGGTCTTCACTTCTATCTACAAAATTGTATACAGTTCGGAGCACGAATCCCGGGCGTCTTCCGGGAGAGGTTTCACGACGGCTTCAGGGGGCACCCATGAAAAACACGATGAACGGCGCTGAGGCGATGGTGCGCTCCTTGGAGGCGCACGGCGTCACCCATATCTTTGGTCTTTGCGGCGACACCACGCTGCCTTTCTATGACGCCATGAACCGGCTGGAGCATGGCATCACCCATGTCCTTACCCGCGACGAGCGCAGTGCGGCTTATATGGCTGACGGGTTCTCCCGTGTGACCGGCCGGGTGGGGGTGTGCGAGGGGCCGTCCGGCGGCGGCGCCACCTACATCCTGCCGGGGCTGATCGAGGCCAATGAAAGCTCCTATGCGGTGCTGGCGATCACCACTGACATCTCGGTGGGGTCATACGGGAAATACCCGCTGACTGAGGTCAATCAGGAGGTCCTGATGGGACCGCTGACCAAGTTCAACACGGTGATCAAGCGCGCCGATCATATACCGCGCATGGTGCGCCAGGCGTTCCGGGCGATGACCACCGGCCGCTCCGGCTCGGCGCATCTGGGGTTGCCTTATGACATCCAGTATGATGATGTTCCGGCCGATGACATCTGGGGCGACCCCAAGCATCAGAGCTACCCCGCCTACCGCGCGGCGCCGGAACCGGGTGCAGCGGAGGCGGCAGTTGAGGCCATCCTTTCCGCAAAATCGCCGCTGATCGTGTGCGGCGGCGGCGTGGTGATTTCCGGCGCGATGGAGGAGCTGGGCAGGCTTGCCTCACGCCTCGACATCGCTGTGGGCACGTCGATCTCCGGCAAGGGGTCGCTGGCCGATGCGCATCCGCAATCGCTGGGTGTGGTCGGCTCCAACGGCGGCACCAACGAAACCTGGGAGTTGATGGAAGCGGCCGATCTGGTGGTCTTCATGGGCTGCCGGGCCGGCTCCACCACCACCTCGCGCTGGGAGGCGCCGAAGCCGGGCCAGCGTATTGTGCACTTCGACAACGATCCGATGGTGATCGGCGCCAACTACCCGACCGAGGTGGGCGTGGTGGCAGACCTGAAGCTGGCGCTGCAGGCGGTGAACGCCTATCTGGATGGCCGCGAGGGCGAATTGCCCTCATTTGGCGGTGCCGCAAAAATTGCCGACATCAAGCAGCGCAAGTTTGCCAAGTTTGAGGAGCTGGCGCACAGCAAAACCGATCAGGTGCTGCCGGAGCAGATCATCCACGCGCTGAACCAGAACTTGCCGGAGGAAGCCATTGTGGTCTCCGACCCCGGCACCAGCTGTCCCTATTACAACGCCTATTCGCAGCAGAAGAACCCGGGCCGCCAGTACATCACCAACCGCGCGCATGGTGCGCTGGGGTATGCGCTGTCAGCGTCGCTGGGCGCCTGGTTCGGGCGTCCCGGATCCAAGGTGGTGGGGATGATGGGCGACGGGTCCTTCAACTTCACCTGCGGCGAGCTGGAAACCGTGGTGCGCTGCAATGCGCCGATCACCTATGTGGTGTTCTCCAACGCGAACTTCGGCTGGATCAAGGCCAGCCAGCGCGACGACTGTGATAAGCGCTATTACAATGTGGACTTCAACCGCACCAACCACGCCGCAGTGGCTGAGGCGTTTGGGGTCAAGACCTGGCAGGTGGAACGCCCGGAAGATCTGGATCAGGCGATCAAAGAGGCCTTTGCCCATGATGGCCCGACCCTGATCGACGTTGTCTGCCAGGCATTGGAGGAATCCGCCGCCCCGGTCCGTCGCTGGATGGGCTGAACCCCCAAAAACCGGACAAAGCCGAAGGCCGGGAACATTGCGTTTCCGGCCTTGTCTCTTTTGCGGGGCGCCCGCTATGAATTTGCCGAACCCGCATTCAGGAAAGGCGCCGCCAATGGACAACCCCACCGCTCCCAAATCCGGCGCCATGCTGCACTTGCGCGGCAACACGCTGTCCGAAGGCGATCCGGTGGCACTGCCGCTGACGCAAAGCTCGATGTACCACCTGCCGGGCGACTGGACCGGTGGCCCCAGCTATGGCCGGGTGGACAATGCCACCTGGGAGCAACTGGAGCATGTGCTGGGGTACCTGGAGGACGCGCCCGCGCTGGCCTATCCGTCGGGCATGGCGGCGATCTCGGCGGCGCTGTTTGCCACCGTCAAAACAGGCTCGAAACTGCTGATCCCGTCGGACGGCTATTATGTGACCCGGCGCCTGAGCGAGCGGTTCCTGCAGAGCCTCGGCGTGGAAGTTCACCAGCGCCCCACCACCAGTTTTGCCGAGGGCGGCTTCGAAGGCTTTGACGTTGTATTTGCGGAAACACCTTCGAACCCCGGACTGGACCTCTGCGACCTGCGCGCGATTGCGGAGGCGGTGCACGCGGCGGGCGGGCTGCTGATTGTCGACAACACCACCATGACCCCGCTGGGCCAGCGCCCGCTGGAACTGGGTGCGGATGTCGTGGTGGCCTCTGACACCAAGGCGCCGGGTGGGCATTCCGATGTTTTGATGGGGCATCTGGCCACCCGTAATTCGGATGTGCTGCTGGCCGCGCGCGAATGGCGCCAGTTCGGCGGCGGCATCCCCGGTCCGCAGGAGGCCTGGCTGGCGCACCGGGGGCTGGAAACGCTGGAGGTGCGCTTTGACCGGATGTGCAGCACCGCGGAGGTGCTGGCCGAACGGCTGGCGGCGCATCCGCTGGTGCGGGGGATCCGCTTTCCGGGGCTGGAGTCTGACCCCTCGCATGAACTGGCCAAGCAGCAAATGGCCCGGTTCGGCTTCCTGATCTCGATTACCCTCGATAGTGCCGAACTGGCCGATGCCTTCATCAACAGCTGCCCGCTTATCCGCTCCGCGACGTCGTTTGGCGGGGTGCATACCTCGGCTGAACGCCGCGCCCGCTGGGGCGATGCCGTGGCGCCGGGGTTCATCCGCATCTCGGTCGGCACCGAACCGGCAGAGGAGCTGTGGAGCGCGATGGCGGTTTCGCTGGACGGGCTGCAAGGCTAGGGCAAAACGTTTACTGCACTTACCCCGCCGGGAGAGGCGCGGAAACCATGTCAAGTCAGAGCCTGATACAGCGACGCCAGCCAGGCGGCGACGGTTTTAACTTCCTCCCGCTGACCCGCGCGGTCGTTGATCACCATGTAGTGCGAGCGGCGCTTTGGCAGTTTGAATGCGGTGGGGGCAATCACCAGCCCCTGCTCGATGTATTGCCGGGCAAAGCTTTCCAGCACCATCGTCACCCCATGGCCCGCCGCCACTGTTTGCAGCGCCAGCAACGATGAGTCCGCCTTGAGCCAATCGGTGGTCACTTGCAGGGTCAGCCCGTGCAGATCGGCCAAGCGGCCCCAGTCGGTCTCCGAGCCGATGATCTGCACCACGTCGGAACTGGCCAGATCCTCAATAGAAGGGCTCCCGCCAAGGGCTTTGGCATAGGCGGGGCTGCAAACCGGGATGGCGCTTTCGTGACCCAGGTGCAGAATCTGCGCCTCCTGCCAGTCGCCGCCGCCATAGCGGATGTCGATGTCCAGCGCCTCCTCGTCGAACCGGCTGGACCAGACGGTGGAGGAGAGCTGCACAAAGATATCCGGATGCTCGGCCCTGAACCGCGCCAGCTGCGGCGCGATTACCAGCGCCGCGCAGGAAATCGTCGCGCGCAGGTGCACCACCCGCTGGCGTTTCCTGCTGAACAGCCCGCTGGTGGCCCGTTGCATGTCGTCAAAGGATTTTCGGATCGGCTGGGCATAGGCCTGGCCGGTGTCGGTCAGCGCCACCCCGCGGGGAAGCCGTTTGAACAGCTGCGTGTTCAGGTGCGTTTCCAGCAGCCGGATCTGCTGGCTGATGGCGGCAGGGGTCAGGCCCAGCTCCTCGGCGGCGGCAGAAAAGCTGTTCAGCCGCGCAGCGGCTTCGAAGGCCTTGAGCCAGGTGACATGGGGCAGATCGGTCATGGCATAGCTTTAAGCACAGTTAGGTCATAGGGGTAAAACACATTGTTTGATTTGCACCAAGCGCACTGTGCAAGGTCGCCGGGAATAAACGGACTCGGCAAGCCATGGCGCAGACATTTGACTTCATCATCGTGGGCGCCGGATCGGCGGGCTGTGTGCTGGCCGAGCGGCTGACCGCCAATGGCCGCTACAAAGTGCTGATGATCGAGGCCGGCGGCACCGACCGGCGGTTCTGGATCAGGATCCCGGTCGGCTATGGCTTCACCTTCTCTGACCCCGAGGTGAACTGGCGTTACTCTGCCGCGGCGGATCCGGGGCTGAACGGGCGCGAGGCCTACTGGCCGCGGGGAAAGGTGCTGGGCGGCTCCAGCTCAATCAACGCGATGGCCTATGTGCGCGGTCTGCCGCATGATTTCGATGATTGGGAGGCCGCGGGAGCCATTGGCTGGGGCTGGGAGAATGTGCGCCGCAGCTATGAGGCCCTGGAGAGCAACGACGAATGGCATCAGGGCCGCCGCCGTTTGCGCGGGTTGGGGCCGGTGCGGGTCACCGATCTCAGCGAGCGGATGCATCCCTTTGCCAGGAACTTTCTGGCAGCAGGGCAGGACATGGGCTGGCCCTTCCTGCAGGACATGAACGCCGCGGCGGAGGAAGGCGCCAACACGCTGCCCGGCGAGGGCATGGGTTACGTGCGCAGCACGGTGAAAGACGGGCGGCGCTGGTCCTCGGCGGATGCGTTCCTGCGGCCTGCGATGAAGCGCGGCAACCTGACGGTGATCAGCGGCGCGCTGGTGGAGAAGGTGCTGACCAGCGGCAAGCGTGCCACCGGCGTCGCATTCCGGCTGAAGGGCCAGCCGCAAACCGCCATGGCGGCGCGCGAAGTGATCCTGAGCGCGGGTGCGGTGAACTCTCCGCAGCTGTTGCAGCTTTCCGGCATCGGCCCGGCGGCGCTGCTGCAGCGGCACGGGATCGCGGTGGCGCACGACCTGCCGCAGGTGGGGCAGGGGCTGCAGGACCATTTGGCGGTTTCGCATTTCTTCTGGGCCAATACAGCGACGCTGAACGACCGGCTGGGCAGTATTGCCGGGCAAATGAAGGCCGGGCTGCAGTATGTGCTGACCCGCAAGGGGCCGCTGAGCGTGCCGGTCAATCAATGCAGCGGCTTTGTCCGCACCGCGGGCGCGGCGCTGCCGGATGTGCAGGTCTACTGCAACCCGGCATCCTATTCGACGCAGGCCAATGGCAAGCCGCAGATCGACAGGGACAACGGCTTCCTGCTGTGCGTGCAGCCCAGCCGCCCGGCCAGCCGCGGGCAGATCACTATCCAATCCGCCGACCCCGGCCAGGCCCCGCTGATCGAGCCGAACTCGCTGTCGGCAGAGGAAGACAAGATAACCGCCATCCGCGCCAGCCACCTGCTGCAAGCGTTGGCCGCCACCCCGGCCATGAAACGGGTCACGCGGGAACGGCGGGTGCCGGATATAGCCGGGATGGATGATGCTGCACTGCTGGCAAACTTCCGCGAACGCGCGGGCAGCGTGTTTCATGCAAGCTGCACGTGCCGGATGGGGCATAATGCAGCCGACTCGGTGTTGGATGCGCGGCTCAGGGTGCATGGGGTGGCGGGGTTGCGGGTAATCGACGCCTCGTCTTTCCCGAATGTGACCTCAGGCAATACCAATGCCCCCACCATGATGCTGGCCGCCCGCGGCGCGCAGATGGTGCTGGATGACAATGAAAACAGGCCCGTGGCGGCTGAATGACAGGGAATTTCAGATGAAGCTCGACAAGATTGAAACCTTTGTGTTCGGCAACCCGCCGCCGCGCCACGGCGGCCGCTACTTCATCTTTGTGCGCCTGACCACCGCTTGCGGCATTACCGGGGTGGGCGAGATCTACAACGCCACTTTCGGCCCGGATCTGTGCTGCGCGATGGCGGAAGAGATGTTTGCCCGCCAGTTCGCAGGCTGCGACCCGCACCATATCGAGAAGCTGTGGCGCAAGTCATATGGCGCGGGCTACACACTGCGGCCCGACGTGACGGTAATGGGGGTGCTGAGCGGTCTGGAAATGGCCTGCTGGGACATCATCGGCAAAGCAGCGGGCAAGCCGGTTTACGAGCTGATGGGCGGCCAGGTGCATGAACGGCTGCGCAGCTATACATACCTGTATCCGCCGGAAGGCGACGTCTACCCGGACCCGGACACACCCAATGTCTACAACGATCCTGACATCGCGGCGGAGGTGGCGCTGCAGCGGGTGGAGCAGGGATTTACCGCGGTGAAATTCGACCCCGCCGGGCCTTACACGATCTATGATGGCCACCAGCCGCGGCTGGAGGACCTGGAACGCAGCGAGATGTTCGTGAAGCGCATCCGCGAGGCGGTCGGCACCCGCGCGGACCTGCTGTTCGGCACCCACGGGCAGTTCACCGTCTCCGGCGCCAAGCGGATGGCGCGGCGGCTGGAACCCTATGAACCCTTGTGGTTCGAGGAGCCGGTGCCGCCGGAAAACCCCGCCGATATGGCGGAGGTGGCGCGGTTCACCTCGGTGCCGATTTCAACTGGCGAGCGGCTCTGCACCAAGCATGAATTCGCCCGCGTGCTGGAGGCCGGCGCGGCCTCGATCCTGCAGATGGATCTGGGACGGGTCGGGGGCCTCTTGGAGGCCAAGAAGATCGCCTCCATGGCCGAGACCCGGCAAGCGCAGATTGCGCCGCATCTCTACTGCGGGCCGGTGGTGGCGGCGGCGAACATCCAGATTTCCGCCTGCAGTCCGAACTTCCTGATCCTCGAAAGCATCGGCACCTTTGAAGGTCCCTATATGTCCTGCCTCAAGTCCGCGATCACCTGGGAGGACGGCTATGTGATCCCCTCCAAGGAGCCGGGACTGGGGGTGGAGCTGGACGACGTAGCCATCGCCGCCAGCCCCTATACCGGCAAGGAATTGCATCTGGAACTGGCGCAGGAACCGGTGGTTCAGTAAGCGCGGCCCCCGGCATCATTTGCCGGGGCGCATCGCCTCCGGCGGCAGTTTGACCGGGAACTTGGCGCGGACCTCTGCGTCGAGCTTGCTGCCGAGGTAATTCGGATAATGCTCGCCCAGGATCCTGTCCGAAACCTCGCGGGCGCGGTCGAACATGGTCTGCCTGCCCGCCTTTTCCCAGGTGTCCGTCAGTTCCCGGTCCATCAGGTCGGGGTAGACATATTCCGTCTCCATATACTGCAGCGTCTGTGTGTTGCCGAGGAAATGGCCCGGTCCGGTGGCGCAGTCGTGGATCACATCGACAGAGAGGGTGTCGTCGCTGACCTCGATCCCGCGCAGGGTGCGGGAGATCATGCCGGCGGCCTCGTTGTCGATCACCATGGATTCAAACGAGCAGCCCATTAGCGAGCCGACCATGCCGCCGAACTCGCACAGGCGGTTGGCACCGGCATGGGCGGCAAGGGAGAAGGTCAGCGCCTTTTCCAGCCCGTATTGCGCATCCGGGATTTTGGAATCGGTCATGCCGCAGCCGACGGAGGTCGGCAGGTTGTAGAAATTGCCCATCTGGATCGCGGCGGCACCGATCAGCGCCTGCTCGCCCGATCCGCCGGTGAAGGAGCCGGTGCGCAGGTCGGTGATGAAGGGCCAGGCGGCGAACACAACCGGCGTGCCGGGGTTGATCAGGTTGACGATGGCGACGCAGGAGAGCGTCTCCGCCACCGCCTGCGCCAGGGTGCCCGCCAGCGGGGCAGGGGAGGTTGCACCGGCCTGCGGCGGCACTGCCAGATCGCAGGTCAGGCCCAGCTTGGCGGTGTCGATCATGATCTCCAGGTTCTCGCGCCCCAGCCGCAGCGGCGACACGATCGGGCAGCCGCCGAAGATCACCGAAGGCTTCTGCAGGAACTTGCCCTCACCGCCCGAGGCGATGTCGAACATCTCAATCGCCGGCTTGATGTGGGAGCGGTCGCGGAAGGTGAGGCAGGACGGCTTCTCGCTGCCCGCCAGGATGGAATAGAGCATCGACATGTCGTGCTCGAAATCCTGCGGCACGTCGGTGCCCAGCACGGTGTCGCCGGTCATGTGGATGTTGTCGAGCCGGTCCACCAGCCGGGTGAAGTCATAGACGTCGCGGATGATGGAGGGGCGGTAGCTGCGGCTGGCCGCGTCAAAGGTCGTCACCGCGGTGCCGGAATTGGCATAATAGACCTTGTCCTTGGTGCAGTGCATGTCGTCCTTGCCCGCACGGCTGCCGCGGGCGTGGACATAGAATTCATTGGCCGCGCCGGCCAGCAGGTCCTCCATCAGCGCGCGGGGAAAGCAGAGGCGGCCGTGTTCGCTGAGGATGGCGCCCTTGGGCAGCACCAGATCCAGCAATTCCTCTGTCGGATCACCGATACCGGTGCGCTCCAGGATGGTCAGCGCGGCGTTGTGGATCTTCTGCATGTCCGCATCGGACAGCGGCCGGTAGCGCCCGCCGGAAAGGCCGGGCCAGATCGCCTGGCTGGCAGGGGGTTGGGTGCGGGCCGCGGCGCGGGCATCGCGGCCGCCGCTGCGGCGGCGGGAACGGGTCTTGGTAACGTCAACCATATAGCGGTCTCCGGGGCAGGGTCAGGGCAGGCCCCATGCGGGCCTGCGGCAAAGTGTAGGGCAGATCCGGTCAGAGCATGCTGAAATAGCTGCGGTAGAAGCCGGGCAGGCTCCATTCCATCTCGGACAGCGGGCCGGGCGCGAAACGGTGCGAATTCACGCCTTCCTGGTTGTGGCGGATGATGCGCTCGTCATCGAGCGAGGTGACATGCCAAAGCCAGGTGAGGGCTTCCTTGTCAAAGTCGCGCCCTTCCTCGGCATCGCCGCGCACGTACCAGGCGATCTGGATGTCGGTTTCCTGCAGTCCACGGGGAACAAAGCGGTAGCCCACCAGGTGGTCGGCATAGATAAGGAAATAGTTCAGCGTGCCGATGGCCAGATCGGTGGCACCGCCGTCATGACCACTGAGCTGCCCGAGCGGCGGCGCCAGCGGCTCACCGTCCCTGCTGCCGGTCTGGTAGCCGGGGAACAGCGGGTAACGGCGCCAGTAGACGTCGGCGCCGGGCGCCTGCGCATTAGGACCGGTCAGGTCCAGCTCTTCGACCGGCAGCCCGACGGCGGCAGAACGGGCGCGCAGATCCGCGCCGTATTTCTCCACATCCGCCGGATCCTTGAGCGAGTGGCTGCGGGAGTAGTCCTGATGCGAGGGGGCGCAGTGGTAGCATTCCAAGTAGTTTTCCAGTGCCAGTTTCCAGTTGGCGGGTACCGGATAGGAGGCCTCATGCGCTAGTTTCAGGTTTTCCAGTCCCATCGGCGCTGACAGCGGTGCCAGGCTGTCCAGGCTTTCCGCCAGCGGCGGCGGGTTTTCATCGGCGCAGATGAAGATCAGCCCTTGGAAAATCTGCACTTGCACCGGGAACAGCCCGTATTCGGACGGGTCGAAATCCGGCCCCATGGCACGGCCGCCGCGCAGCCGCCCGTCCAGCCCAAAGGTCCAGGCGTGGTAGGGGCAGGAAAACACCCGCGCGGTGCCCTGTTTTTCCAAACACACGCGAGAGCCGCGGTGGCGGCAGATATTCATATGGGCACGGACCTCGCCCTCGCGGTCGCGCACCACGATCACCGACTCCGGGCCGTAGTCGAACAGAAAATAGTCGCCGGGTTCCGCGATCTGGCTGACGTGGCCAACCCAGATCCAATTGCGGTTCCAGAACATCTTGATGTCGTGGTCATAGACCGCTTCCGAGGTGTAAAAATGGCGGTCCAGCGCAAACCCCTCGCGGTGGCTCTCCATCAGCTCGCGCATCACTTGCAGGTCGTCTTTGGGCATCATGCGCCTCCCATATCTTCGAGGGAAATCAGTTCGCGGCGGAACCAATCGGCATCCGCCGCCGCCGGGTCGCGTTCGAAATTGCGGGCCGCCAGATGGCCGGCAAAGACCGCATCGGCAATAAGGCCGGGGGAGGCCGCGTCGCCGATCAGCTCCAGCGTGGTCAGGCTGTCCGCGTGGTTTGCCTTCAGCTCATCAAATAGCGCCGTGTCGCGCCGGCGGGAGGTGACCATCAGTAGGCTGGCGCAATCCACGCGGCGGGTGCGCCCCGTGTAGACGCAGGACAGATCCGCGCCGCTGGCATCCGCCGATTGCAGGGCATGCAGCGGGATGATGTCCACACCCGCCTCCAGCAGTTCCGCCTGCACCCGGTGCTGTTCCAGCGTCAGATCGGTGAACGCCGAAGCGGTGGCGCCCGGCGTCACCAGCTCCACCTTGCGGCCTGCGGCGGCCAGATGGCTGGCCAGCACCCCGCCTATGTAGCCCTGATCGTCATCATAAAGCAGCACCGGGCCGTTGTCCGGCGGCAGAGTGCCCGCCATCACGTCGTCGGGGGTGAAAACGGGGATGTCCTTGATCTCCAAGGGCAGCGGCGAGGTGCGCCCGCGCCCGTCGCGGTGCCAGGTGCTGCCGGTGGCGAGGAAGACATTGGGAATGCCCAGCTCCGCGACCTCCGCGGCGCTGAGTGTGCTGCCGGTGAACATCTGCACATTGCCACGCTGCTGAAGATCCCACAGCCGGTTGTCGGCAACCCGTTTCCAAGCCGAAAGACCTTTCAGCCTGCTCTCCTTCAGCGCCCTGCCGCCGAATTCCTCTGCTGCTTCGGCCAGCGTCACCTGATAGCCGCGCTTTGCCAGCTGCATCGCGCATTCGAGGCCCGCAGGGCCGGAGCCGACCACCAGCGCCGCCTCTTCCTGCTGCTTGGGGGCGATCACTTCCGGGTGCCATTTGCGCCGCCATTCCTCGCCCATCGTGGGGTTCTGAGTGCAGCGGATCGGGACGCCCAGGTTGTCCGCGGAGACACAGATGTTGCAGCCGATGCATTCGCGGATTTCCTCGATCCGGCCTTCCTCGATCTTCTTGGGCAGGAAGGGATCGGCGATCGAGGGGCGGGCGGCGCCGATCAGATCCAGAACGCCCTTGGAGACCAGCGAGGCCATCAGGTCGGGGGAGGTGAAGCGGCCAACGCCGACCACCGGCTTGTTCGTCACCTGCTTCACGAAATCGGTGTAGGCGATCTGATAGCCGTCCTCGGGCTGGAACCGGGTGGTCTGGCTGTCGTTGCTCCAGTCGGCGACATTCACGTCCCAGAGGTCGGGCAGGTCCGCCAGCATTTCGACCACGGCGCGGCCTTCCTCGCTGGCCTGCATGCCATCGGCGCCCATCATCTGGTCAACGGCAAAGCGGAAGGCGACGGCGCAGTGGCCGTCAAGCACCTCGCGGGTGTCCTCCAGCAGTTCGCGGGTCAGGCGGACCCGGTTTTCCAAACTGCCGCCGTATTCATCGCTGCGGGTGTTGTACTGGGGCAGCAGGAAATGATGCGGAAGCGTCATCTGGTGGCCGGCGTAGACATAGACGATGTCAAAGCCCGCCTCCTTTGCACGCAGGGCCGCATCGCGGTGCCAGCGGCGCAGGTCGCGGATGTCCTGCTTGTCCATGGCGCGGGCCTGTTTCGGGTAGACCGCATCAATCGGGCGGTCGCCAACCCCTAGCGCCGGGGCGCGGGTCAGGTGGTTGGTGGCGTGGTGACCGTTGTGCGCCAGCTGGATTGCTGCCAGCGACCCCTTGGCATGGACTTGTTCCGCCATCAGCTGCAGCGCCGGGATGTCATGCTTGTCCCACAACCGGTGTTCCGCATAGGGGCCAAGGTCGGAGGTCGGATGAATCTCGGTCTCCTGGGTCGAAACCACGGACCAGCCGCCCTCGGCCTTCATCGCGCGCACCGCCGCCTCTGCCTGCGGACGGACGTGGCCCAGCCCGGTGCAATGCGGCACCTGGAAAAAGCGGTTGCGGGTGGTGACGGGACCGATCTTCACCGGCTCGAACAGAATGGAATACCCATTTGCGCCTGGCATGCTGGCACATCCTTTTATGTCTTGATTGTTTGGTCTTGACGGTGCGGCGGGCGTTCTGGCCCGCCGCTTTCGGGGATCAGAAGCCGGCCTTGATGCGCTCGAATTCCTTCAGCATCCGGCCTTCCAGCTCCGGGTTGACCGCGTCGAAGAACAGGCTGCCTTCGAAGAACTTGTCGACATCACCAAAGCCGTAGG